>NZ_JBEZHK010000005.1:0-299973 GCF_040650555.1 Streptomyces sp. NPDC048664
CGTGGTGCGGGGTGAGGGCGCGGTCGGTGATGCCGAGGACGGCCAAAGGGCGGTGGGGGCGCGGGGAACTGCGCGAAAAGCGGCCACCGGCCCGCAGGCGATGAACCGGCCTGGGGTCGCACGATCAGGGGCGCGGGGAACTGCGCGAAACCGGCCACCGGCCCGCTGGGATGCTCAGGGGTGTGGAACCCGGTGCTGCCAGTGCAACGTCAGCCGCAGCAGTCCGGCGCCAGCCCCCACGGCAACCGCTCCCCCCCGAACACCGCGCACGTCGCCTCGTCGCCCCCCAGCGCCGCCACCGCGAGCAGCAGCGACCCCGCCGTCCAGCTGGTCAGCTCCTCCGGCCAGACCGCCCCGGCGTCGAACACGTACCCCGTCCAGTACAGCCCGGACTCCGCGTCCCGCAGATGCTGGATCGACTGGAGGATCTCCAGCGCCCGGTCGGACTCGCCCATCGCCCACAGCGCCAGCGCGAGTTCGGCCGATTCCCCGCCCGTGACCCACGGGTTGGGCACGACGCACCGCACGCCCAGCCCGGGCACCACGAACCGGTCCCAGTGCGCATCGATCCGCTCCTTGGCCTCCTCGCCCGTCAGGGCGCCGCCGAGGATCGGGTAGTACCAGTCCATCGAGTAGCGGTCCTTGTCGAGGAACCGCTCCGGGTGCCGCCGTATCGCGTGCCGCAGCGCGCCGGCCGCGAGTTCCCAGTCCGGCTGCGCCTCCTCCCGCTGCTCGGCGATCGCGAGAGCGCACCGCAGCGCGTGGTGGATCGAGGAGGAGCCGGTCAGCAGCGCGTCCGTCGTCGCCGTACCGTCGTCCTCGCGCTTCCAGCCGATCTGCCCGCCGGGCTGCTGCAACCGCAGGACGCACTCGATGGCCGCGTACACCGTCGGCCACATGCCGTCCAGGAAGGTGTCGTCGCCGGTGGCGAGGTAGTGGTGCCAGACGCCCACGGCGATGTAGGCGACGAAGTTCGTCTCGCGCCCGCGGTCGGTGACGTCGTGCGGGTCCCCGTCGGCGTACGCGGCGTACCACGAGCCGTCCTCGTTCTGGTGCCGCGCCAGCCACTCGTACGCCCGTTCGGCCGCCGTGTGCTCCCCCGCCGCGTCGAGCGCCATGGCGGCCTCGACGTGGTCCCACGGGTCGAGGTGGTGTCCGCGGAACCACGGTATGGCCCCGTCCTCCCGCTGGAGCGACAGGATGCCGCGCACGGTCAGCGCGGCCTGCTCCGCGGTGAGGACCCCGGGCAGGACCAGGTGTTCCGTCCGGGGAGTGGTCACGCGGCGTCCGCCTCGGTGGCGCGGGGCAGGTGCGGCTTGGTCGCGTAGGCGACGAAGCTCTTGCCGATCAGCGGGTTCAGCGCCTGCTCGGCGACCCGCGTGGCCAGCGGCTTCTTCATGATGTCCCAGACCAGCAGCTTGTGGTACGCGCGCACCGGCAGCGCCTTGTCGTTGTCGACGCCGAACGCGCACTTCAGCCACCAGTAGGGCGCGTGCAGTGCGTGCGCGTGGTGGGTGCCGTACGGCTTGAGGCCCGCCTCGCGGATCTTCGCGAGCAGTTCGTCCGCCTTGTAGATGCGGATGTGGCCGCCCTCGACCTCGTGGTAGGCGTCGGACAGGGCCCAGCAGACCTTCTCGGGGCCGTAGCGCGGGACGGTGATCGCTATGCGTCCGCCCGGCTTGAGCACCCGGACCATCTCGGCGAGCACGCCCTTGTCGTCCGGGATGTGCTCCATGACCTCGGAGATGATCACGACGTCGAAGGACTCGTCGGGGAAGGGCAGCGCGAGGGCGTTGCCCTCCATGGCGGTGGCGGTGGCGCCGGCGGGCGCCTCACCCGCCTCCTTCATGGCGGCGAACCACTTGGCGACCTCGCGGATCTCCTCGCCGTTCTGGTCCAGTGCCACGACCCGGGCACCGCGCCGGTAGCACTCGAACGCGTGCCGTCCGGCACCGCACCCGAGGTCCAGGACACGGTCGCCCGGGGCGAGCGGGAACCGGGAGAAGTCGACGGTCAGCACGTGGCCCTGCTTTCACGGTGGGAGCGGTCGGAACGGTCGGTGTCGGTCTGGGTGTCCGCCGCCGACGCGGCGGCTGTCGCGCCCACGACGGCCTGGGTCCGCGCGGCCGGGGCCGCGGGGACGGCGGGTGCCCCGGCACCGTGCGCGGCGCCGCCCGAGGCGGCGATGGCCTCCCGGTACCGCGCCACCGTGCCCTCGGCGGCCTTGGCCCAGGTGAAGCGGCCCAGGACCCGTTCCCGGCCCGCCCGGCCGAGCCGGACCCTGAGGTCCCGGTCCCCGAGCAGCCGGCTCAGACCGGCGGCCAGGGCTCCCGCGTCGCCGGGCGGCACCGCGAGGCAGGTCTCGCCGTCCGGGCCCGCGACCTCGGGTATGGCGCCGCCGGTGGTGGCCACGAGCGGGGTGCCCGTCGCCATGGCCTCGGCGGCGGGCAGCGAGAAGCCCTCGTAGAGGGAGGGCACGCACGCCACCTCGGCCGAGCGCACCAGGTCGACCAGTTCGGCGTCCGAGATGCCCTTGACGAAGTCGACGGCGCCTTCGAGGCCGTAGCGCTCGACGGCCGCGGCGACCGGTCCCTCCTCGGGGCGCTTGCCCACGACCACGAGATGGGCGGCCGGGTGCTCGGTCCGCACCTTGGCGAGCGCCTCGACGAGGAACACGAGTCCCTTGAGCGGCACGTCCGCGCTGGACGTGGTCACGATCCGCCCCGGCACCTGCGGCACCGAGGGGTCCGGGGAGAACAGGTCGGTGTCGGCGCCGATGTGCACGACATGGATGCGGTCCCGCTCCACGCCGAGGTGTTCGACGATCTCCTGCCGGGAGGTGCCGGAGACGGTGAGCACGGAGGGCAGGCGGCGGGCGACGCGCTTCTGCATGCGGGTGAAGGCGTACCAGCGCCGCACGGAGGCGCGCCGCTTCCAGCCCTGGGCGGCGTCCAGCTCCAGCTGCCGGTCCACGGTGATCGGGTGGTGGATGGTGGTCACGAGCGGCGCGCCGACCTCGCCGAGCAGGCCGTAGCCGAGGGTCTGGTTGTCGTGCACCACGTCGAAGTCGCCGCGGCGGGCGTGCAGCAGGCGGCGGGCGCGCAGCGAGAACGTCAGCGGCTCGGGGAAGCCGCCGGTCCACATCGTGGCGACTTCCAGGGCGTCGATCCAGTCCCGGTACTCGCCGCGGCCGGGGGTGCGGAAGGGGTCCGGGGCGCGGTACAGGTCGAGGCTGGGCAGCTCGGTGAGGGAGAGTCCGGCGAGGTCCTCGCCCTCGTCCAGAACGGGGTACGGCTGCGAGCCGATCACCTCGACGTGGTGGCCGAGCCGGGCGAGCTCGCGCGAGAGGTGCCGTACGTACACGCCCTGGCCACCGCAGAACGGGTTTCCCTTGTACGTGAGGAGCGCGATGCGCAACGGGCGGAGCCCGTCGGCGGCGGGGCCCTCCTGGGGACCCGTCTCCCAGGCCTCAGCGGTCACTCTTGGCCCCTTCTTCCCTGCCATTTCCCGCGAGACTACGACGGGACGGTAATCTAGAACAAGTTTCAGACTTGATCGTAGAGCCTCTGAATCTACCGGCAGGTACTGCCACTGTGAGCGTTGGATCAGGTGATTCACGCCACGGCCGACGACTGTCACGGAACGGGACCCCAGCGATGCCCGCGGAAGCCAAGGTGCCCACCAGTGCCTCACCGCTCACCGAGCGGCAGGAGGCGCGCCGCCGCCGGATCCTGCGCGCGAGCGCGCAGCTCGCCGGCAGGGGCGGGTTCGACGCGGTGCAGATGCGGGAGGTGGCCGAGCTGTCGCAGGTGGCGCTGGGGACGCTGTACCGCTACTTCCCCTCGAAGGTGCATCTGCTGGTCGCGACGATGCAGGACCAGCTGGCGCACATGCACGGGACGCTGCGCAAGAAGCCGCCGGCCGGGGCGACGGCCTCGGAGCGGGTGGCGGAGACGTTGATGCGGGCGTTCCGGGCGTTGCAGCGGGAGCCCCAGCTGGCCGACGCGATGGTGCGGGCGCTGACGTTCGCCGACCGGAGCGTGTCGCCGGAGGTGGACCAGGTCTCGCGGCAGACGACGGCGATCATCCTGGACGCGGTGGGGTTGGACGATCCGAGTCCGCAGCAGCTCTCGGCGGTGCGGGTGATCGAGCACACGTGGCATTCGGCGCTGATCACGTGGCTGTCGGGGCGGGCGTCGATCGCACAGGTGAAGATCGACATCGAAACGGTCTGCCGCCTGATCGACACCCCCGAGTCCCGGTGACCGGGGCCCGGCCGAACCGCCCGCCCAGTTCCCCGCACCCCTGAGGGAGGTGGCCCGGGCCGGTGGGCAGGTGCTGGTGCGTGGCGGGATTCGCGCAGTTCCCCGCGCCCCTGAAGGACGCGGCTCGGGCCGGTGGGCAGGTGCTGGGGCGTCGTGGGTTTTTGCGCAGTTCCCCGCACCCCCGAAGGGCGTGGCCCGGGCCGGTGGGCAGGTGCTGGGGCGTCGAGCCTGATCGCCGTCGTCCCGATGCGCGCGGAGCGCGCCGCTGGGGGCGCGGGGAACTGCGCGAGTGGCCACGACGGGCCCGCGGCCGGCAACGGTCGGCACACGAGAACCTACGAGACGGGTCCGGACGGCCTTGGGGTCTTTTCGGCCCTTCCAGCCCCTCGGCCGACCTCTGTCGGCCCCGGCGGATTCACATGCCTCACGCCAAAGTCGGCAGCTTCCGGTCGAGCTTCCTCGCTCGCCTCGTAGGCGACTTTCAGGATAGCCCTTTCCAGGCCGGACAGACCACCCCAGAGCCAAATTTTTCGGGCACATCCTGAGGGCCTACTCCTCGGGCGGGAACACGGCCTCCCCGCTGCCGGCCAACGTGATCGTGATCGCCTCCACCGGGCAGTTCTCCGCCGCCTCGAGCACCTGCTCCGCCGCGTCCGCGTCCGCCTCGACCGGATGGGACTGCCGGGCGGAGTCGAGGCGGAAGGCGCCCGCCGCGCGGTGCACGCACTGGGCGGAGCCGATGCAGAGCGCGCGGTCGACCTCGACGTGCCAGCGGTCGCCCATGCGCTACGCCTCCCCGTGCTCGTACCCGGCCGGAAGGTGGATCATCTTGTGCTCCAGGTACTCCCCGTACCCCTCGGGCCCGAACTCCCGCCCGAGACCGGAGTTCTTGTAGCCGCCGAAGGGGCCGAGCATGTCGAGGCTGAAGGTGTTCACGGAGTACGTCCCCGTCCGCACCCGCCGGGCGACCTCGATGCCGCGCTCGACGTCGGCCGTCCACACACTGCCGCTGAGCCCGTACTCGGAGTCGTTCGCGATCGCCACCGCGTCGTCCTCCTCCCCGTACGGGAGCAGGCAGATGACCGGGCCGAAGATCTCCTCGCGGGCGATCCGCATGGAGTTGTCGACGTCGCCGAAGAGCGTCGGCTCGACGTACCAGCCCCGCTCCAGGCCCGCCGGCCGCCCGCCCCCGGCGAGGATCTTGGCGCCCTCCTCCTGGCCGACGCGGATGTAGTCCAGGCTGCGCCGCTGCTGGCGCCGGGCGACCAGCGGCCCGACCTGCGTCGCCGGGTCCAGCGGGTCCCCGACCACGAGCGCGCTCGCGGCGGCGGCCAGGGCCTCGGCGAACTCGTCGTAGCGCGAGCGCGGCAGCAGGATGCGGGTCTGGGCGACGCACGCCTGGCCGTTGTTCATCCAGGCCGCCGGGACGATCCCGGCGACGGTGGTGGCGAGATCCGCGTCCGGCAGCACGACGGCCGCCGACTTGCCGCCCAACTCCAGTGTCACGCGCGTGAGGTTGCGGGCGGCGACCTCCATCACCCGCCTGCCGGCCGCCACCGAGCCGGTGAAGGACACCTTGTCGATGCCGGGGTGTCCCACGAGGTACTCGCTCACCTCGCGGTCGGCGGGCAGGATCGACAGCACGCCCTCCGGAAGCCCGGCCTCGCGCGCGATCTCCCCGAGGAGGTAGGCGTCAAGCGGCGACTCGGGCGACGGCTTGAGCACGACGGTGCAGCCGGCGAGCAGCGCGGGCGCGAGCTTGGCGGCGGCCACGAACTGCGGCACGTTCCAGGGGACGACGGCCGCCACGACCCCGACCGGCTCGCGCCGTACGAGGATCCGGCCGAGGACGCCGTCGCGCCGCTCCTCGTGGGTGGCGTTCCGGGCGACCGTGATCGCCGCGTCCCACACCATCATCGCGCCGAGCGCCTGGGCGAGGACGCTCCAGGAGTACGGGGAGCCGTTCTCGGCGGAGATGACGCGGGCGATCTCCTCGTGCCGTACGGCGATGGCGTCCTTGATCCGGGTGACGACCGCGATCCGCTCCTCCAGCGTCGCCCTCGGCCAGGGTCCCTGGTCGAAGGCGCGGCGCGCGGTGGCCACGGCACGGTCGACGTCCTCCCGGGAGGCGTGCGGGACGCGCCCGATGACCTCCTCCGTGTGCGGTGAGACGACCTCGATGACGTCCCGGCCCAGGGGGTCGGTCAACTCCCCGCCGATGTACAGCTGTCCGTGCTCCACGAGTTCGGTCATGACCGACTGCCTCCCCAGGGACTGCCTTTGGGCGATCCGGTGACCTGACGGCTCATCAGATATGGATGAACTGATACCAGTTCCGGCCGCCGGAGTCCACGGACGGGACACAGGTCCGGAAGGTGCCCAGGGCTACCGTCGCAACGCGTTCTCGTTCATAGTGGGCCGGGAGCGCGAGGCGGCGAACGGGGAACCGGTGGAACCCAGGAAGCGCGTGGCACCCGAGGCCGGGGTCGCGGCCGATCACGGCGGCGGCGTACGGTCGCTCCGCGTCCCCATCCCCGACAACCCGCTCGGCCACACGCTGGTCTACGTAGTGGACACCGACCGGGGCCCGGTGCTGGTGGACACGGGCTGGGACGACCCGGAGTCCTGGGACACCCTCGCCGCGGGCCTGGCCCGGTGCGGCACCTCGCCCAAGGAGATCGTCGGCGTCGTCGTCACCCACCACCACCCCGATCACCACGGCCTGTCCGGCAGGGTCCGGGAGGCGTCCGGGGCGTGGGTCGCGATGCACGCGGCGGACACCGCGGTCGTACGGCGCACCCGCGAGAACCCGCCCGAGCGCTGGTTCGCCTACATGGCCGCGAAGCTGGCGGCGGCCGGGGCGCCCGAGGAGCACGTGGCGCCGCTGCGCTCCGCGCGCGGCCGGGCCGGCATGCCCGGGTTCTCGCCCTCGCTGCCCGACCGCGAGATCGTGCCCGGTGAACTCCTCGACCTGCCGGGCCGCCGGCTGCGCGCGATCTGGACCCCGGGGCACACGCCCGGCCATGTCTGCCTGCATCTGGAGGAGGAGCATCCCTCCGGGCTCCCGGGGCGTGGGCGTCTGTTCTCCGGGGACCACCTACTGCCCGGGATCACTCCGCACATCGGCCTGTACGAGGACCCGGACGACCTCACCGTCACGGACCCGCTCGGCGACTACCTCGACTCCCTGGAGCGCGTCGGACGGCTCGGGGTCGCGGAGGTGCTGCCGGCCCACCAGTACGCGTTCGTGGACGCGGGCGGCCGGGTGGGGGAGCTGTTGGACCACCACGAGGAACGGCTGACCGGCCTGCTCGCCCTCCTGTCCACCCCGCTGACCCCCTGGCAGCTCGCGACCCGCATGCAGTGGAACCGCCCCTGGGACCAGATCCCCTACGGCTCCCGCCACATCGCGGTCTCGGAGGCCGAGGCCCACCTGCGCCGACTGGTGAAACAGGGCCGCGCGGAACAGGTACCGGGCTCGGACCCGGCGACGTACATCGCCCTACGGACCTGAGCCCGGCGGGCGCGCTCTGCCCTCAAGACCGCCATCGGAGGGTCGGTCCGGGCACGAGCCTCGTCAGGACCCTGCGGGTTTGCGGGCCACGAGGCAGGCGCGACCGTGCTGTACGACTCTCGGACGGCGGTCAGGAAGGAGGGCTCGGCCATGTGGGATCAGGCCGGGCTCTCCGCTGCTTCGTGGAGCCGGGTCAGCAGTGCCATCAGATGCTTCTGCTCGTCCGGGGTGAGTGGTGCCAGCAGTTCGACATTGGCGGCTTCGGCCAGGGCCCCGCAGCGGGAGAGGACGGCCGCACCCTCCGGAGTGACGGTGACGGCGTTCTTGCGGCGATCGGAGGGGTGGGGGGCGCGCAGGACGAGGCCCCCCTTCTGGAGGTGGTTGAGGATACCGACCATGTCCTTGGGGTCGACGGACAGCCGGCGGCCCAGGTCGGCCTGAGCGACGGGCCCGTACTCGGCCGTGGCGGCCAGTACCGCGTGGTGCATGAGCTTCAGCCCCTCGGCAGCGATCGCGTCGGCGACCATCCCCCGGCCTCGGGCCGCAACACGGCCGACGAGCCACGTCGGCAGGGACTGGATGCGCTGGAGGTCCGAGGTCATGAGCTGAGCCTACCGAAAAGTTCATTGGACTTCCCAACGACATTGCCCCTATCGTTGGGGCATCCAATGAGTTCGGACGGGGGAGGTCCTGTGCTGCGCATGCGCCATGAGGTCAACGGTGGGCCCGAAGTGCTGTTCGCCGAGGAGGTCGACCGACCCGAAGCAGACGCCGGGGAGGTGCTGATCCGGGTCGAGGCAGTGGGGGTGACCCTGCCCACCGTGCGCAAGGTGCGGGAGGGCAGCGAGCCGATCCCGTTCGGAGGCGAGGTCGCCGGGGAGATCGTCGCCCTGGGCGCGGGAGTCACCGCCTTCCGCGTGGGAGACCGCGTCACCGGGCTGTGCTTCGCCGACGCCTACGCCGAATTCGCGGTCCTGAACACCTCCATGGCTTCCCTGATTCCGGACGGCGCGACCGCCGTGGAGGCGGTCGCCCTGGTCCGCAGCGGTCTGGTGGCGCGCGGCGCCTACGAGGCCGCCCGTACGGAGCCCAGCGAGTCGGTGCTCGTCACGGCGGCGGCCAGCGGTGTGGGCACGTTGGCCCTCCAGTACGCCAAGGCCGGTGGGGCGGCACGCGTCGTCGCCGCCGTCAGCAGCGCCGACAAGGCCGACTTCGTCCGAGGGCTCGGCGCCGACGAGGTCGTCCTCTACGAGGAAGCCGACTGGGGCGCCCCGTACGACGTGATTCTCGACGGCGTCGGCGGCGACCTTCTCGGCCCCGCTGTGAGGGCCCTCGCGACGGGCGGCCGACTGGTGGCCTTCAGCTCCGGCGGTGGCACGGTCGAGGCGTACGAACTCCTGGTCCGCGGCGCCTCAATGATCGGTTTCCAGATGCGCGCCATCGCTGCCGGCAATCCCGGACTCTACGACCGCTGGCTGTGCGAGCTCTGGCAGATGCGCGACGCAGGCATTCTGCGCACCGCCGTGCACGAGGAGATCCCCCTCGCCGATGCCGCCCGAGCCCACACCCTCATCGAGCAGCGCCGCAACCTCGGCAAGGTCGTCCTTGTCCCCTAGCAGGCGTCCACCGGCCTGCGACGAGGAGCAGCACAGGAAACGGAACACCGTCGAACGGGCCATCAACACGCTCACGCACGCCAGAGCAGCCGCCACCCGATTACGACGAACGCGGATGCGTCCGTCTCGGCACCATCACCGCAGCCGCCCTCGTCGTCTGGCTCCGCACGTGATCGACCGGCCAAGTCCTAGATCCGCGAGTTGCGCAGCGACTGCCACGCGGCGCCGGCCAGCGCTCGCGTCGACCGCGGGACGGACAGCCTCTCGTGCTCGCGGTACAGCTCCCAGTTGTACCGGACGAGCGAGAGCTTGTTGGAGGACAACGATCCCGCCCGGTGGGCCCTGTACACCGCCAGCGGCTCGGGAAGGCCCCGGGCGTCGGCGCCGTCGCGCATGATCGACAGCCACAGGGCGTAGTCCTGTCGCTTCCGCATCTCCGGCATGAGCCTCGTGCCCAGGACGTTGCGGTCGTACATGGCGGTCAGGGCACCGATGTGGTCCTGGACCAGCATCGCGCGGTAGTCCACGTGCTCCCGCGCGCGGACGACCCGCCCGTTCGGGACGAAGTCGGTGCTCTCGCCCTCGTGGTCGGCGTCCATCTTGAAGTACGAGGTGAACGTCAGCGGCGCACTGCCCGCCGCGGCGAACGCGATCTGCCGCTCGACCTTCTCCGGCAGCCACATGTCGTCGCTGTCGAGGAAGGCGACGTAGTCGCCCCGGGCCCGTTCGATGGCGAGGTTGCGTGCCCGGCCGGCACCGCCCTGTTCGGGTGCCGATTCCGGCAGGACCCGCTCGTCCTGCCGGGCGAACTCCATGAGCAGGTCCATGGAGTCGTCGGACGACCTGTCGTCGGTGACCAGCAGCTCCAGGTCGCCGTGGGTCTGCGTGAGCACCGACCGGACCGCTGCGCCGAGAGTGGCTGTCGAGTTGTACACGGGCATCACGACAGACACCAGGGGCACAGCGTTTCTCCTTGCTCGGCAGAACGACGGCCCATTCAAACACTGCGCAGGCATACGACGCCCGGAGCCTGGGGTGGCCCTGTGACGCACGTCCTCGGGGGATGTTCTTACCTGCCGGTAGAGTGGCCGCGTCGTCATCACACCCGTACGGGGGGAAGCCGGTGCGAATCCGGCGCTGACCCGCAACCGTGAACCACCCCCGAGGGGGCGGTGAGCCGGACTGCCCCGCTCGGATCGTGACCGGCTCACGCGTACCGCACGGTGCGCGGCACCGTCGAGGTATACGGAGCCGAGCCGCCCGGGTCCTCCCCGCGCGCCCGGCTCCCCCGCAGGGAGAGGCACCCGCCGATCATGAATGTCCGCCGCAGCGCCGTGGCGCTCACCGCCACCGCCGCCGCCGTGTTCGGCGCCGCCGTACCCGCCGTCGCCGCCACCCCCGCGCCGTCCGCGACGCCGTCGGTGAAGATACCCGCCGGTCTGTACGGCAGCGCCGACCCGACCTACGACGGCGTCTGGCGCCAGTCGCTGTCCCTGCTCGCGCAGCACACCGCGGGTGAGAAGCCCGCCGCGAGCGCCGTGGGCTGGCTCACGGGGCAGCAGTGCGCGAACGGCGCCTTCGCCGCGTTCCGCGCGGACGCCGCCACGGCGTGCGACGCCAAGGTCATGGTGGACACCAACAGCACCGCCGCCGCCGTCCAGGCCCTCGCCGCGCTCGGCGGCCACGACGATGCCACCGGCAAGGCCGTGACCTGGCTGAAGTCCGCGCAGAACAAGGACGGCGGCTGGGGCTACAACGCGGGCGGCCCCAGCGACACCAACTCGACCTCCGTCGTGATCGGCGCTCTCGCGGCCACCGGCGAGGACCCGGCCAAGGTCGTCAAGGACGGCGCCTCGCCCTACGACCTGCTCGCCGCGTTCTCGCTGCCCTGCGCCAAGGACGGCGGCGCTCTCGCCTTCCAGCCCGACAAGAAGGGCGCCCTCGCGCCGAACGCGGACGCGACCGCCGCCGGTGTGCTGGGCGCGCTCGGCAAGGGCCTGGTCACCACGGCCGGGACGGCGAAGGCCGGCGCCTGCGCCGCCGCCTCCGGCAAGAAGCCCACGCCCGCCGAGGTCGCCCGCAACGGCGCCGCCTACCTCGCCCAGGCCACGGCCGAGAACGGCCACCTCATGTCGGTGATGCCCGGCGCCACCGACCAGCCCGACTACGGCAACACCGCCGACGCCGTCGTCGCGCTCGCCGCGCAGGGTGGTGCGAAGGCCGCGCAGAAGCAGTACGCCTGGCTGGAGAAGAACGCCGGCGCCTGGGCCAAGACGAGCGGCCCGGCCGCCTACGCCCAGCTCGTCCTGGCCGCGCACGCGGTGGGCGCCGACCCGCGCCACTTCGGCGGCACGGACGTGGTCGCCGCGCTGAACGCGACCGGCCCCGCCCCGCAGGCGGCCTCCGGCGAGCACGCCAAGTCCGCCGAGCAGGACGAGAAGAGCGGCTCCACGACCACCCTGTGGTGGATCATCGGCGTCGGTCTCGTCGCCGGTGTCGGCATCGGCTTCCTGCTCTCCGGCCGCCGGAAGCGCACGCAGTGATCCCAGCGATCCGCCGCGCCGGCCCCGCCCTCGCCCTGCTGCTCGCACCGGCCCTGCTGGTGCTGCTGGGCGGGGGCCCGGCGCACGCCGCCGGCTACCGCTACTGGTCCTTCTGGGACCGGGACGGCGGCCACTGGACGTACGCCACCGAGGGCCCGTCGACCGCGCGCCCTGACGACGGGGACGTGCAGGGCTTCCGGTTCGCCGTCAGCGTGGACTCCAAGGACGCGACCCGGCCGCGCGGCGCCGCCGACTTCGCCGCGATCTGCGCGGGGACCCCGGCGCACGGCGGTGACAAGCGGGTCGCGCTCGTCCTCGACTTCGGCACGGCGGCGGACGCGCCCTCGGGCGAGAGGCCGCCCGCCCCGCGGACGGCCTGCGCCCGCGTCCCCGAGGACGCGACGACGGCGGAGGCGCTCGCCTCGGTGGCCAAGCCGCTGCGCTACGACATGAACGCGCTGCTGTGCGCGATAGCGGGCTATCCCGAGCAGGGCTGCGGGGAGCAGGTCTCCGGTACGGCGACGTCCGAGCCCTCCCGGGCGCCCTCGGCGGCACCGGCCGCGCACCACCGCGGCCCCTCCGTGAACCTCTACGTCGGCGCCGCCGTCGTGGCCGCACTCGGCATAGGCATCCTCGCCCAGGCCCGCCGCCGCAAGCGCTGACCATGGCCAGGGTTCCACGGAGCGCCGCGCTTCCCCCCGCCGCCTGGTGGCTGTGGGCCCTCGGGCTCGCCGTCGCGGCCACCCGCACCACCAACCCGCTCCTGCTGGCCCTGCTCGTCGCCGTCTCCGGTTACGTGGTGGCGGCCCGCCGCGTGCACTCGGCCCCCTGGTCCCGTTCGTACGCGGCGTTCGTGCGGCTGGGGCTCGCGGTGCTGGCGATCCGGTTGTTCTTCGCGGTGGCCCTCGGTTCGCCGATCCCCGGCACGCACACGCTGGTGACCCTGCCGGAGGTGCCGCTGCCGCACTGGGCGCAGGGCATCCGCATCGGCGGCCGGATCACCGCCGAGGCGCTCGTGTTCGCGTGCTACGACGGTCTGAGGCTGGCCACGCTGCTGATCTGCGTGGGCGCCGCGAACGCCCTCGCGAACCCGGCCCGGCTGCTGAAGTCCCTTCCCGGCGCCCTGTACGAGGCGGGGGTGGCGGTCGTCGTCACGCTCACCTTCGCCCCGCATCTGGTCGCGGACGTGCGGCGACTGCGGGCCGCGCGGCGGCTGCGCGGGCGGCCGGACCGGGGGGTCGCCGGGCTGCTGCAGGTGGGGCTGCCGGTCCTGGAGGGCGCGCTGGAGCGTTCGGTGGCCCTGGCCGCCGCCATGGACGCGCGCGGCTTCGGCCGGACCGCCGAGGTGGCGCCCGCCGTGCGCCGTACGACGGCCGCGCTCACCCTGGGCGGTCTGCTGGGGGTGTGCGCGGGCACGTACGGGCTGCTGACCGCCGAGGGCGGCACCTACGGTCTGCCCGTGCTCCTGGCCGGGCTGGCCGCCGCGCTCGCCGGGCTGAAGCTCGGGGGCAGGCGCTCGCCGCGCACCCGCTACCGTCCGGACCTGTGGGGCGTGCGGGCCTGGGTGACCGCCGCGTCCGGGATCGCGGCGGCGGCGCTGCTGTCCCTGGCCGCCGTGCGCGACCCCGGGGCCCTGCATCCCGGTGTCGTCCCCCTCACGGCCCCGTCCCTGCCCCTGCTGCCCGCGGCGGCGGTGCTGCTCGGTCTGCTGCCCGCGTTCGTCGCCCCCGTCCCCGAGGAGTCCTCGTGATCCGCTTCGAGAACGTCTCCGTGACGTACGACGGCGCCGCCGAACCCGCCGTCCGGGACATCGACTTCACGGTCCCGGAGGGTGAACTGGCGCTGCTCGTCGGGCCGTCCGGGGTCGGCAAGTCGACGGTGCTCGGGGCGGTGAGCGGGCTGGTGCCGCACTTCACCGGGGGTGTGCTGCGCGGCCGGGTCACGGTCGCGGGCCGGGACACCCGCACCCACAAGCCGCGCGAGCTGGCCGACGTGGTCGGCACCGTGGGCCAGGATCCGCTCGCGCACTTCGTGACGGACACGGTGGAGGACGAACTCGCCTACGGCATGGAGTCGTTGGGTCTGGCACCGGCGGTGATGCGGCGCCGGGTGGAGGAGACCCTGGACCTGCTCGGGCTGGCCGAGCTGCGCGGGCGGCCCATCACCACGCTGTCCGGTGGGCAGCGGCAGCGGGTCGCGATCGGCTCGGTGCTCACCCCGCACCCGAAGGTGCTGGTCCTGGACGAGCCGACCTCGGCGCTGGACCCGGCGGCGGCCGAGGAGGTCCTCGCGGTGCTGCAGCGCCTGGTCCACGACCTGGGGACGACGGTCCTGCTGGCGGAGCACCGGCTGGAGCGGGTGGTGCAGTACGCGGACCAGGTCGTGCTGCTGCCGGGCCCGGTCGTGGGCACCCCGGCGGAGGTGATGGCGGTGTCCCCGGTCTGTCCACCGGTGGTGGACCTGGGCCGACTCGCGGGCTGGTCCCCGCTCCCCCTGACCATCCGCGACGCCCGCCGCCAAGCGGGCCCCCTACGCGAAACCCTGGCAGCCAGAGTCCCGTTCCCCCGCCTTGCACCTCCGGCGGCTTCGGCCGCCCCGGCAACCCCGACGGCCCCAGCTGCCCCCGCGGCTCCGGACGCCCCGGCAGTCCCGGACGCCCTGGCGGTCCCGGCGGTCCAGGCAACCCCCGAGCCCGCGGCGACCCCGACGGCCCCAGCCACTCCGGCGGCTCCGGACAGCCCGGCGGCCCCGGCCGACCTGGCGGCTCCAGCGGCCCCGGGTGCCCCGGCGACCCCAGAGCCCCCGACGGCCCCGGCCGCTCCGGCCACTCCGGCGGCCCCGGCGCCCTCGCGTCGTCGGTTGTTCGGGCGTAAGGCGGCGGCTCTTTCTTCGGCGGGTACCACTCCTGCCGCGGCCGTCGTCGGGCTGGCTGTGCGGCGTGGGCGGGTCGAGGCGTTGCGGCTGGTGGACCTGACCGTGGTGCCCGGGGAGACGGTGGCCCTCATGGGGCGGAACGGCGCCGGGAAGTCCACGCTGCTGTCGGCGCTGGTCGGGCTGGTCGAGCCGGCGCACGGCAGCGTGCGCGTGGGGGGCGCCGTCCCGCACCGCACGGCCCCGCGCGACCTGGTGCGCCGGGTGGGCCTGGTCCCCCAGGAGCCGAGGGACCTGTTGTACGCGGACACGGTGGCCGCCGAGTGCGCGGCGGCGGACCAGGACGCGGGCGCGGAGCCGGGCCGGTGCCGGGCCCTGGTCTCGGAGCTGCTGCCGGGCGTCGGGGACGAGGCGCACCCGAGGGATCTGTCGGAGGGCCAGCGCCTCGCACTGGCGCTGGCCGTCGTCCTCACCGCCCGCCCCGGGCTGCTGCTCCTGGACGAGCCGACGCGCGGCCTGGACTACGCGGCGAAGGCCCGCCTGGTCACGGTGCTGCGCGGGCTGGCGGCCGAGGGCCACGCCATCGTCCTGGCCACGCACGACGTCGAACTCGCCGCCGAGTTGGCCCACCGTGTGGTGATCCTCGCGGAGGGCGAGGTGGTGGCGGACGGTCCGGCGGCGGAGGTGGTCGTGGCCTCCCCGTCCTTCGCCCCCCAGGTGACGAAGATCCTGGCTCCGCAGGAGTGGCTCACGGTGGCCCAGGTCCGAAAGGCCCTGCAGCCATGACGGACACGACTCCCCGGGCCCGCCCGATCCGCCTGGGCCCGCGCTCGGCGGCCGCCGTCCTCCTGGTCAGCGCGGTGGGCGTCGCCGGTTTCGGCTGGCCCCTGCTGGCGGACCCGGACTCCGCGCTCGGCGCGCACGCGCAGGACGCCCCGTGGCTGTTCACGGGCGTGCTGGTCCTCCTGGTCGCCGTCGTGGCCGCGACGATCTCCGAATCCGGGCTGGGCGGCCCGAAGGCGGTGGCGATGCTGGGCGTGCTGTCCGCGACCGGCGCCGCCCTGCGCCCGGTCGGCGCCGGAACGGCCGGTATCGAGCCGATGTTCTTCCTGATGGTGCTGAGCGGCCGGGTCCTGGGCCCGGGCTTCGGCTTCGTGCTCGGCACCATCACCATGTTCGCGTCCGCGCTGCTGACGGGCGGGGTGGGGCCGTGGATGCCGTTCCAGATGCTGGCCATGGGCTGGTTCACGCTGGGCGCGGGGCTGCTCCCGGGACCGGACCGCCTGCGGGGCCGCTGGGAGGTGGCGATGCTGGCGGTGTACGGATGTCTGGCGTCGTTCGCGTACGGCACGGTGATGAACCTGGTGGGCTGGCCCTACATGAGCGAACTGGCCTCGGGGATCGCCTTCGACCCGCACGCCGACCTGGCCACCAACCTGACCCGCTTCGCCGCGTTCTGCACGACCACGTCCCTGGGCTGGGACCTGGGCCGGGCGGTGATCACCGTGGTCCTGACCGCGTCCCTGGGTCCGGCGATCCTGAAGGCCCTGCGCCGGGCGACCCGCCGCGCGGCGTTCGAGGCCCCGGTCGGCTTCGACGACGCCGATTCCTGAGCGCTCCGTGCGGTCTGCCCGCACCCTGCGTGACGTAAACGGTGACGCCCCCCACGTGAGCCCCGTCACCTACGGCTCCGCCTCGTAGCCCCGCACCCGCCCCGGCCCATCCAGGGCACGGGACCGCCCGCCGCCCGCCCCGGCCCACACGACCACCCCTAGTAAGAGGGGGGCATTGCGGACATTCCACGTCGCTGCTTCTCTGGAACACGTCGCCGGGAGCCACCGGTCCCCACCAGGGCCGAGGCACCCAGGCACACCACCTCCGCAGGCTTGTGCCCCGTGGATCCCGTGTGCCCGGCGGCCCCTTGTCCCCGACGAAAGAGTGCTCTGTGTCCGTCTCCTTCATCCGCCGCATCGCCTCCCCGAAGAAGGCCCTCGTCACCGCCGCCGTGGTCGCCGCCACGACCGGTGTGGCCCTCAGCTCGGGGACCGCCATGGCCGCCACCCCGGACTCGGCGACCAACGCCCAGGCGATCGCGCACCAGATGATCCCGGACGCCGCGCAGTTCGACGCGTTCAACAAGATCGTCAGCCATGAGAGCGGCTGGAACATGCACGCCACGAACGCCTCTTCCGGCGCGTACGGCCTGGTCCAGGCGCTGCCCGGCTCGAAGATGGCCTCCGCCGGCGCCGACTGGAAGACGAACCCGGCCACGCAGATCAAGTGGGGCCTGGACTACATGAACTCCCGCTACGGCAGCCCCGTGGGCGCCTGGAACTTCTGGTCCACCCACCACTGGTACTGAGCCGACCCGGCACAGCACCCGGCACGGCACCCAGCACCGCCGAAGGCGGCGACCCCCACCCCGGGGTCGCCGCCTTCGGCGTTTCCCGCACCGTGCGCGCGGGCCACACGTGCTGCACTTGGTGCCCATGGCGACGCCGACCCCTCCCCCGCACCCGTCACCGAAGGCGCGCGGCCTGCGCCTCGTTCCCGCGCTCCTGGTGATGACCGTGGTCAGCGGTCTCATCGACGCGGCGAGCTATCTCGGCCTCGGGCACGTCTTCACCGCGAACATGACCGGGAACGTCGTCATCCTCGGCTTCGCCGCCGCCGGGGCCCCGGGCTTCTCGGTCCCCCACTCCCTGGTCTCCCTGGCGTCGTTCCTCGCGGGGGCGGTGACGGGCGGGCTCACGGAGCGGCGGTACGGCACGACGTCGCGCCGCGCGTGGACGCGGATCACCTTCGGTGTGGAGGCCGTCCTCGTGGGTGTGGCCGCGGCGGTCGCGTTCACCGCGCCGCACGCCCCGGACACCCACGGCACGCGCTACGCGGCCATCGCCCTGACGGCGTACGCGATGGGGCTGCGCGTGGCGACGGTGCGCAAGCTGGGCGTGGCGGACCTGATGGCGACGACCGTCCTGACCACCACGCTCACCAAACTCGCCTCCGACTCCCCCGCCGAGGGCGGCACCGCGCGCCGCGTCGCCTCCGTGCTGTCCCTGCTGCTGGGCGCCGTGATCGGCGGCTGGCTGATGATCCATCACGGCCTGCCCGCCGCGCTGCTGGCCGCGTCCCTCACGACGGCGGCCCTGGCGGTGACGGTGACCGGCCGCGAGTGAGCCGCCCTCCAGGTGACCCCTCGTCGCCCAGCCGAGTGGCGTTGCGAGCCAAGGACCGTACGCCACCAGGGCGGCGGTATGGATACAGGCATGACGAGGCATCAGAAACGGGGCATCGCCCTCGGCCGGAAGCCCCGGAAGCCCGGGACGGCACGGAGGACACGGACGGCCCGGACGGCGGCCGTGTGTGTCGCGGCGGCGGTGACCGCGGTCGTCTTCCCGGCCGCTCCGGTGGCGCACGCGGCGACCGTGGACTGCACCACCCTCGACCTGGTCAACGCGATCAACACCGCCAACAGCGGCGGCGACAACGTCCTGGACCTCACCGACCACTGCGTCTACAGCCTCACCAGCGCCGCTTCCGGCGAGGACGGCCTGCCGCCCATCACCGCCGCCGACGTGGTCGTCCACGGCCACCACGCCACGATCCGCCGCGACCCCACCGCCACCGACACCTTCCGCGTCTTCGACGTCAGCGCCGGAGCGGGCCTGCACCTGGACAACCTCGCCGTCATGGGCGGCTCCACGACCACCCAGGGCGGCGGCATCGTGGTCCAGGGCGGCGGCACCCTGACCGCCGACACCGTCAGCGTCCAGGGCAACCGGAGCACCGTGTACGGCGGCGGGGTCGGCGTCGACAACACCGGGAGCGCCGGCTTCACCGACAGCCGGGTCAGCGACAACTCCAGCGGGTCGGAGGGCGGCGGGATCGACGCCGAGGGCACGGTGACCCTGCTGCGGACCACCGTGCGGGGCAACCGGGCCATCGGAGGCGGCGGCATCAACACCGAGGCGGCCGCCCAGACCCTGACCATCACCGACAGCGTCATCGCGAACAACACGGGCCGGGAGTTCAGCGGCGGCCTCGACCTGGACGGCGGCAACACGACGATCACCGGCAGCGGCATCCTGGACAACCGGGCGATCCACGAGTCCTTCGCGGGAGGCGTCTACAGCGGCAGCGGCAGCACCCTGCACATCACCGGTTCCACGATCTCCGGCAACAGCGCCGCGGCGCCCAGCGGTCCGGCCGCCGGCGGCATCGAGGCCGACGGCGACGTCACGATCACGGACGCGGACATCACCCGCAACTCGCTCGTCGGCACGCAGGCCGCCGGGGCCGGCATCGCCCAGTTCGCCGGAACGCTGACCCTGGACACCGTGAACGTCACCGGGAACCTCGCCAGCGGGCGTTACTCCCACGGCGGCGGCGTGTGGAGCCGCTCCGACGGGCTCGACATCAGCGACTCGCACATCGACGGCAACAAGGTCGCCGGCACCGGCGCCTACGCCGCCGGCCTCTACAACGAGACCACGCCCGTCTCCCTGACCGACTCCACGGTGAGCACCAACACCGCGCCCACCACCCCCGCTCCGGGCGGCATCTGGACCAACGTCCAGTTCACGCTGAACGGCACGAACACCTTCACCGACAACACCCCCACCAACTGCCTGCGCAGCCCCGTCATCGTGACCGGCTGCGTCACCTGACCGCCGCGGCCGGGCCGGCGGAACGGCACTCGAACCACACCGCCTTGCCGTTGCCCGGCCCCCCGAAGTCCACGCCCCACTTGTCCACGATCGCGTCCAGCAGAAGCAGCCCCCGCCCGCCCTCCGAATCCTCGGGCTGCTGCAGCACCACCACGGGCAACCCCGGCGACCCGTCCGCGACCTCCACCCGGACACCGGTCCTGCGGCGCACCACCAGGACGGTGCAGCGCCGGTCGGGGACATGGCGTACGACGTTGGCGACCAGTTCGGTGACGGCGAGTTCGGCTGCGTCGACCACGTCGCCCATCCCCCACTCGGCCAGCAGCGAGCGGACCACCCGGCGGATGTGCCGGGCGGAGTGCTCGCCGACGACGAGCCTCATGCGGTAGTGCGGGGAGCCCGGCGCCAGAAGAGCCGAGGGAAAGAATTCGTTCATGGGACGAGACTGGCGCCAGGCGACTACGCTCGGCCACAGGCTCAATACAACCTGTTTCGCCGTAGGCCGGTCGGCCGAGCGAGAGGAGTCGTGCGTGACTCACATCAACATCCTCGACCCGGGTGCCTCGCCCCTCCATTTCTACGGTTCCGAGCTACGCCGTTACAGAGAGGAGACCGGCCTGACCCAGAAGGAGCTCGGCGACCTCCTCAACTACACCGGCTCGTTGATCGGCCAGATCGAGACGGCCCGCAAGGTGCCGACGCTGGCGTTCAGCCGCCGCGCGGACAAGGAGTTGGTGACGGGCGGGGCGCTGGCGCGGACACTGGTATTGGTGCTGCGCAGCCAGCTCCCAGCGTGGTTCCAACAGGTCGCGAGGTTGCAGGAACTCGCCACGGAGATCTGCATCTTCCACCCTCACCTCGTGCATGGCTTGTTGCAGACCACGGCGTACGCGCGGGCGGTGCTCGGCGCGCTGGATCAGAGCGACCTCGACAAGCGCACGGCCGCGCGCCTCGCGCGTCAGCAGATCCTCGAGAAGGACAACCCACCGACTTTCTGGGCGGTGATCGGCGAAGCCGCCCTCCGTCAGGCGATCGGCGGCCCCGAGACCATGTGGGAGCAGCTCAACCATCTGCGGTCGTTCGAACACAACCCCCGAGTCAACATCCAGGTGCTGCCCTTCTCCGCCGGAGCGCACGCAGGACTGCCAGGCTCGTTCGACCTCTACCGCTTCGACGACGACCCCGATCTCGTCTACACGGAGGACTACGGCCCTGGTCATACAACCGCTAATCCGGACACCTTCAGGGACTGCTCGCTGCGCTACGATCACCTCCAAGCCTCCGCGCTCTCCATCACGGACTCGGCGGAGCTGATCCGGGATCTAATGGAGACACACAGTGGACAGCAGTTTCCAGTGGCGTAAATCCAGCTACAGCAGCGACACGGGCGGCAACTGCGTCGAGTGCGCCCCTCTCGGCGCCCTGTCCTGGAGCAAGTCCAGCTACAGCGGCGACCAGGGCGGCAACTGCGTGGAGATCGCCGCGACCCCCTGCGCCGCCGTGGCCGTACGCGACTCGAAGGTCACCGCCGGTCCGACGCTGACCCTCGCGCCCTCCTCCTTCGGTGCGTTCGTGAACTGGGCGGCTACAGCCGCTGGATGATCGTGCCGGTGGCCAGTCCGCCGCCCGCGCACATCGTGATCAGCGCGAACTCCTTGTCCGCGCGTTCCAGTTCGTGCAGTGCCGTCGTGATGAGCCGGGCACCCGTGGCCCCGACCGGGTGCCCCAGCGCGATCGCACCGCCGTTCACGTTGACCCTCTCCAGGTCCTGGCCGAAGACCTGCGCCCAGCTCAACACCACCGACGCGAAGGCCTCGTTGATCTCCACGAGGTCGATGTCCCTCATCGACATGCCGGCCTTCCCGAGCACGGCCCTGGTCGCGTCGATGGGCCCGTCGAGATGGAAGTGCGGGTCGGCGCCCACCAGCGCCTGCGCCACGATCCGCGCGCGGGGCCGCAGCTTGAGCGCCCGCGCCATCCGCTTGGACGCCCACATGAGGGCCGCCGCCCCGTCGGAGATCTGCGAGGAGTTCCCGGCGGTGTGCACGGCGGTCGGCATGATGGGCTTCAGGGACGCCAGCGCGTCCATCGACGTGTCGCGCAGCCCCTCGTCCCGGTCCACGAGCCGCCACATGCCCTGACCGGCCCGCTGCTCCTCCTCGGTGGTGGGCACCTGCACGGCGAACGTCTCGCGCTTGAACCGCTCCTCGGACCAAGCGGTGGCCGCCCGCTCCTGCGAGATCAGGCCCAGCGAGTCGACGTTCTCCCGGGTGAGCCCCCGGTGCCGGGCGATGCGCTCGGCGGCCTCGAACTGGTTCGGCAGGTCCACGTTCCACTCGTCGGGGAACGGCTTGCCGGGCCCGTGCTTGGACCCGGACCCGAGCGGCACCCGCGACATGGCCTCGACGCCGCAGCTGATGCCGACGTCGATGACGCCGGCCGCGATCATGTTGGCGACCATGTGACTGGCCTGCTGCGAGGAGCCGCACTGGCAGTCGACGGTGGTCGCGGCGGTCTCGTAGGGCAGGCCCATGGTGAGCCAGGCGGTGCGCGCCGGGTTCATGGACTGCTCCCCGGCGTGGGTGACGGTGCCGCCGACGACCTGTTCGACGCAGTCGGGCTGGATCCCGGTGCGGCCGAGCAGTTCACGGTAGGTCTCGCCCAGGAGGTAGGCGGGGTGGAGCTGGGCGAGCGCGCCACCGCGCTTGCCGATGGGGGTGCGTACGGCTTCGACGATCACGGGTTCCGCGGCCATGGGGGGTGATGTCCTCTCCTCGGTCAACCCGCGCGGCGCGGGCGTCCCGGCCCACCCGCCACGCAGAACTAGTACGCGTTCTAGTTCTGTCCAGCAGTCTGCGGACAGGGGGTCCGGCCTGGCAAGAGCCGTGCAGGCCCATCTGGGGGACGGCGGAAAGCGAACCGGCGGCGCCGTACCCCTTGCGACTTGCCGGAGCCGTCACTACCTTCACGGCAATCCACTCATTCTGACGACTCGTCAGAACGCGACGCAGGCACGCGGAACGCGGGGAGGCGCCCGATGCACTGTCCCGAGCTGCCCGACGGGTTCGACTTCACCGACCCCGACGTGCTGCATCGCCGCGTCCCCCTCCCGGAGTTCGCCGCGCTGCGCCGCGCCGAGCCGGTCTGCTGGATACCCCAGGCGGACAACGCGGCCGGGTTCCGGGACGAGGGGTACTGGGCCGTCACCCGGCACGCCGACGTCCGGTACGTGTCCACGCACCCGGAACTCTTCTCCTCGAACCTCAACACCGCCATCATCCGCTTCCACGACCGCATGGAACGCGCCACCATCGACGCCCAGCGGCTGATCATGCTGAACATGGACCCGCCCGAGCACACCCGGGTCCGCCAGATCGTCCAGCGCGGCTTCACCCCGCGCGCGATCCGCTCCCTGGAGAACCGGCTGCGCGCCCGCGCCCGGGCCATCGTCAAGGGCGCCCTGGAACGGCGGGGCTCCTTCGACTTCGTCACCGAGATCGCCTGCGAACTGCCGCTCCAGGCCATCGCCGAACTGATCGGCGTCCCGCAGGAGGACCGGATCAAGATCTTCGACTGGTCCAACAAGATGATCGCCTACGACGACCCCGAGTACGCGATCACGGAGGAGATCGGCGCGCAGTCGGCCGCCGAGATCATCGCCTACTCCATGAACATGGCCGCCGAGCGCAAGAAGTGCCCGGCCCACGACATCGTCAGCACCCTGGTCGCGGCGGAGGACCAGGGCAACCTCACCTCCGACGAGTTCGGCTTCTTCGTCCTGATGCTGTCCGTCGCGGGCAACGAGACGACGCGCAACGCCATCACCCACGGGATGCACGCGTTCCTGACCCATCCCGAGCAGTGGGACCTGTTCAAACGGGAGCACCCGGCCACGGCCGCCGAGGAGATCGTCCGCTGGGCCACGCCCGTCGTCGCCTTCCAGCGCACCGCCACCCAGGACACCGAACTGGGCGGCAGGCGGATCCGCAAGGGCGACCGGGTCGGCCTGTTCTACTCCTCCGCCAACCACGACCCCGAGGTCTTCGAGAACCCCGGCGCCTTCGACATCACCCGCGACCCCAACCCCCATCTGGGTTTCGGCGGCGGGGGCCCGCACTTCTGCCTCGGCAAGTCCCTCGCCGTCCTGGAGATCGACCTCATCTTCCGTGCGATAGCCGACGCCCTGCCGGACATCCGCCTGACCGGCGACCCGCGCCGCCTGCGCTCGGCGTGGATCAACGGCGTGAAGGAGCTCCAGGTCAGCGCCGGCTGACGCGGAGCCCCCCCACCCGGCCTCCGGACGGGGCCGCCGGCCTCCCGGCGCCGTCGGCCCTCCCCGGGGGAGGCAGGGGCAACCCCTACGCCCCGCCCCTGCCTCCCCCGCCGACCTTCACACCCCGCCGACCTTCGCGGGCTCCGGCCTCACCAGCAGCCGTCGCCCCCGGCGCGCGGGCACTTCTTCTTCGCGTCCTTCGCATTGATGAGGGTGGGGTCCAGCGCGGTGTGGGTGGCGCCGTCGCCTCCGCCCGTGACGGAGGCCGCGTTGACCACGTGCCGGGGCGCGTGGCGGGAGACGTCGGCGGTGAGCAGGAGGGGCGGATAGGCGGACCCGGCGGCCAGGACGTCGGCGCGGGTGCAGGTCAGCGTGGACAGCACGCAGGTCCAGCCGGGTCCGGCGAGCGCGGTGGCCTTCAGGCCGCGCGGAAGCCGGTCCGTGACGGTGACCGCCGTGCCGTTGGTGGGACCGGCCCCGGCCGCGTCGGCCACCCCGAGGAGGTAGGTGGCTCCTCGCTGCCCCCGGTGGAAGGGGCCGCGGTGGGCCTTCGTGATCGTCAGGGCGGGCGCGTCCTCGCAGATGCCCGCCGGCTGGTCCGTGGCGCCGATGTCGTCCGTCCAGGTGTTGGCCGTGCCCGCCGTGCCGGACCCGGTGGTGTCGTCCTCGCAGTCGAGGACCGCGCTGCCGCCGGCCGTGTTGTGGGTGACGCTCAGCCCGCTGGTGCCGGACTCGACGAGGATGCCGTCGTGGCTGCTGCCGGTGACGGAGTTCGCGTCGATCGTGCCGTCGCTCTCGCCACCGCCGAACCGGACGCCGTTGCGGCGCGAGCTGATGGTGTTCCCCGTGATGGTCAGGCCCGTGCTCGGAGCGCCGAAGAAGCTGGTCACCCTGACGCCACTCGCGGCACCGCCGCTGATGACGTTCCCCTCGATGCGCAGCCCGTCGGTGTTGCCGCCGACGAAGATCGCGCTGCCGGCGTTCGGGTCGTCCGGGTCCGTGTGGGTGACGACGTTGCCGGTGACGCGGGTGGACCGGGCGTTGACGACGACGGCGAACGTGGCGTCGTCGGTGCTCGTGTTGTCGGTGATGAGCAGGTCGTGGGAGAAGTCCGCCGTGCTCCCGGTGGTGTTGACGGCGGCGGAGCTGTGGCCCGAGAAGCTGTTCTCGGTGATGGTGGTGTCGTTGGCGGGCCCGTTGGAGACGAAGACGCCCGCGCCTCCGGCGGAACCCGTCTGGTTGTCGGCGAAGAAGCGGTTGTGCCGGATCAGCGTCGCCACCGTGCCGTCGGAGTGGAAGTTGATGCCGTAGGTGTTGGCGGTGAAGATGTTGTCGACGAAGGTGTAGCCGCTGCCGCCCGCGAACGCCTCGATGCCGTCGTCCTCCTGCGCGGGGGTGCCCGCGTTCTGGATGGTGAATCCGTCGATCGTCACGTTCGCGACGCCGCCCTGGATCCTGAACCCTCCGGTGCTCGAATCCACGATCGACTCCTCGGCCGGCACCGTGCGTCCGGTGCGGGCGTCGACGCCCGCCTGCGCCCCGAGGAACGTGAGCGGCTTGTCCACCTCGACGGTCTCCGGGTACGTACCGGCGCACACGCGGATCGTCGCGCCCGGGGCGGCGGCGGTCACGGCGGCCTGGATCGTCGCGTACTGCGGATCCACACAGGTGGGGCCGGCGGTGCCCACCAGCAGTTCGGCCGCCGCCGCGGCCGGGGCGGGAACGGCGGCACCGGCCATCCACAGGACGGCCGCGGCGGCGGCGCCCAGGGCCGGTCTGACGCGGAACTCCATGGTCACCTCCCTTTTCTCCTCGCGGGGCGAACTTCCCGTGGGTGGGCGATCCGTCCCGTTTCCGGATGATCAGACCATGGGCTCCTCCGTGGACGGCCTCCCGAACACGTCCGCCGCCGAGATCCGCTCGTTCGGATCAGCTCCGCGCCGCACCCGGCGCGCGCGCCCCGGTCCCGGCCCCGGTCCCGACAGCAGGCGCGTCAGGGCGAAGCCCGCGCCGACGACCGCCGCGCCCCCGACCGCGTCCAGCACCCAGTGGTTGCCGGTCGCGACGATCGCCGACACCGTGAGCAGCGGGTGCAGCGCGCCGAGCGCCCGCATCCACCGCCGGGGCGCGAGCAGCGCGATCGTCACCCCGCACCACAGGGCCCAGCCGAAGTGCAGCGAGGGCATCGCCGCGTACTGGTTGGTGAGCGCGGTCAGGGTGCCGTAGCCGGGCCTGGCCAGGTCCTGCGCGCCGTGGACGGTGTCGATGATCCCGAGGTGCGGCATCAGCCGGGGCGGGGCCAGCGGGAACAGCCAGAAGCCCACCAGCCCGGTGAGCGTGGTGAGGCCGAGCGTGGTCCGGGCCCAGCGGTAGTCGGCCGGGCGGCGCCCGTAGAGCACGGCGAGGACGGCCAGCGGGACGGCGAAGTGGAAGGAGTCGTAGTAGAACCCGAAGAAGTCCCGCAGCGGGCCGACCTGGGCCACGGCATGGTTGACCGCGTGCTCGACGTCGACGTGCAGGGCGCGTTCGAGGTGGCGGACCTGGTCGCCGTGGTGCTCGGCCAGGGCCCGGGCCGCCGTCGGGTCACCCCCGGTGGCGGCCAGTCTGACCTCGGAGTAGGCGGCGTAGGTGACGCGGATGAGGAGGAGTTCGAGGAGCAGGTTGGGCCGCTCCAGGACCCGGCGCGCGACCGGCGGCAGCGCCAGGCGCCCGATGCGGGCGGGCGGTCCGGCCGCGCACGCGGTGGGGACGGGCGCCCGGTAGTAGGGGGAGGCGCGGGGCAGGAACGGGACGGCGCAGGCGGCGGCGAGCGCCGCGAGCAGCACCAGGTTGTCCCGCACCACCTGGAGCCCGAAGCCGTCCGGGACCATCATCCGCGCGGGCAGCGTCATCACCAGGACGACGGCGACCGGCCACGCGTACCGGCTGGAGGCCCGCTCGCCGACCCGGCCGACCACCGCGAGCAGCACCCACAGCAGCTGGTGCTGCCAACTCGTGGGCGAGACCGCGACGGCGACGCAGCCGGTGACCGCGACGGCGAGCAGCAGCTGCCCGTCCCGCGCGTACCGGACGGCGCGGCGCAGCCCGAGGACGGCGACGGCGACGGCGAGCGCGAGGAACAGGACGATCTCCGGCGGTCCGGCCGGGCCCACCCGGAGCAGGGCGCCGTGCAGCGACTGGTTGGCGTCGTCGTACGCCTCACCGCCCAGGCCCGCGCCCGCCAGATGGTGCACCCAGTAGGCGTACGCGTCGTGCGGCATCACCGCCCAGGCCAGCGCGGTGGCGACGGCGAACGTCGCGGCGGCGCCGACGGCGGCCCGGCGCCGGCCCGTCCACCAGAGCAGGGGCGCGAACAGCAGGACGGTCGGCTGGAGCGCAGCGGCCACCCCGATCAGCAGCCCGCTCGCGCCCTGCCCGCGCACGCCGAAGCAGCCGAGCAGCACGAGCACGACCGGGATGATGCTGGTCTGGCCGAGGTGCAGGGCGTTGCGCACCGGCAGCGACAGCATCAGCAGGCTGATGGCGACGGGCGCGGCGAGCAGGGAGGTGCGCCGGGTGACGGGCTGGGGCAGCGCGCGGGCGGCGACCAGGCCGAGCGCGACGACCAGCAGCAGCGAGCCGAAGGTCCAGCCCCAGCCGAGCGACTGCTGGGCGGCGCGGGTGAGCGGTTTCAGGACGAGCCCGGCGAACGGGGTGCCGGTGAACCGGGTCGAGTCGTAGAGCGAGCCGTTGACGTGCAGGACGCCGTGCGGTCCCACCCACGTCTCCAGGACCGTCAGTCGGGTGGCCCGGGGGGTGCTCAGGACGGCGGCGACCTGTCTGACCGCCAGGAGGGCCGCGACGGTCCACAGACCGATCCGGGCCGCCCCGAACCGTGCCCGCGCCTCCTCGGCGGCGACCGGCGCCGCCACCCCCAGGACACCCGTCACCTGCCGCCCGCCGTGCTCCACGTTCGCCACGCGCCGCCAACACTCCCGCCCGGTTCATCACACTGCAGCCGTATGCCGGATTCCCGCCTTTTGCCCGAAAGACGATAGTGCCCCGCACGGGCCGATCGCCGCCGGTTCCCCCTTCGGGGCGCGATAAGGCTCACAAAATGGGCGGTTGGCCAGGTGCCGCCCCTGGCGCATCGCCCCTGCAAGCGCCGGGATTCGCCGCTCGGTGCGACCGGCCCGCGACTCTGCGTAGGCCCCTCACCTGCACCTATGGTCGATTGCTCGGCCTGTCGCCGGGTAGGCGCGGCCCGAGGGTTCGCCGCCGGTCGGTGGGCCAGTGTCCATGTCCCCGTCGAAAGGCAGGCGAGCGAAGCCTTGGCGACCGTCGCCCCACTCTCCGCACCCGTCACGTCCAGGTCCTCAGCCGGCAGGCAAGCCACCGTCACGGACCCTGCGCTCGTCAAGCGCGCGGTGAAGGCGGCCGCACTCGGCAACGCCATGGAGTGGTTCGACTTCGGCGTCTACAGCTACATCGCCGTGACGCTCGGCAAGGTCTTCTTCCCCTCCGGCAACCCCACCGCGCAGCTCCTGTCGACCTTCGGCGCCTTCGCCGCGGCCTTCCTGGTGCGCCCCATCGGCGGCGCGGTCTTCGGGCCGCTCGGCGACCGGGTGGGGCGGCAGAAGGTCCTGGCCGTCACCATGATCATGATGGCGGCGGGCACCTTCGCGATCGGCCTGATCCCGTCGTACGCGACGATCGGTGTCGGCGCCCCGATCCTGCTGCTGGTGGCACGTCTGGTGCAGGGCTTCTCGACGGGTGGCGAGTACGCGGGCGCGTGCACGTTCATCGCCGAGTACGCGCCGGACAAGAAGCGCGGCTTCCTCGGCAGCTGGCTGGAGTTCGGCACGCTCGCCGGCTACATCGGCGGTGCGGGCCTGGTCACCCTCATGACGTCGCTGCTGTCCACGCACGACCTGCTGACCTGGGGCTGGCGCATCCCGTTCCTGATCGCGGGCCCGATGGGCGTCATCGGCCTGTACCTGCGACTCCGCCTTGAGGAGACCCCGGCGTTCGCGGCCGAGGTGAAGAAGGCCGAGGACCACCGGCCCAAGGTCCCGCTGCGCCAGATGCTCTCCGGTCAGTGGAACACCCTGCTGCTGTGCGTGGGCCTGGTGCTCGTCTACAACGTCACCGACTACATGCTGCTGTCGTACATGCCGAGCTACCTGACCAGTGAGCTCAAGTACAACGAGACCCACGGCCTGCTGGTCGTGCTGGGCGTGATGGCGCTGATGATGATCGTGCAGCCCTTCGCGGGCGCGATGACCGACCGGGTCGGCCGCCGTCCGGTCATCGCCGCGGGCTGCGCGGGCTTCCTGTTCCTGTCGGTCCCGGCCCTGCTGCTGATCCGCCAGGGCTCCCTGCTCGCGGTCGCGCTCGGCATGGGCGCGCTGGGCATGCTGCTGGTCTGCTTCACTGCCGCCATGCCGGCCGCGCTTCCGGCCCTGTTCCCGACCAAGGTCCGCTACGGCTCGCTGTCCATCGGGTTCAACGTCTCCGTGTCGCTGTTCGGCGGGACCACCCCGCTGGTGGTGACGGCGCTGATCGGCGCGACCGGCAACCTGATGATGCCCGCCTACTACATGATGGCGTCGGCCGTGATCGGCGGCGTGGCGGTGTGGTTCATGGCGGAGTCCGCGGGACGCCCGCTGCCCGGGTCGAAGCCGGCGGTCGAGAAGGCCGCGTAACCGCACTCGACCCGCCCCGTTCGGCGCCCCGCCGTACCGTCAACGATCCCCTGACGGCACGGCGGGGCGTTCGCCGTGTCGGGGGGCGTTCGCCGTCCCGGGCCTGATCGGCCCTGATCGGCCAAATCCCGTCGTGACCGCCGGCGCTGTCGGGCATCCTGATCACTGCGCAGGACATCAGTGACGTGAAAGGTCTGATCATGAGCAGCGAGCAGCAGGTCTGGGACGACGTCGACGCCTACTTCACCGGCCTCCTCTCCCCCGACGACGAAGTGCTGACGGGGGCCCTGCGGGACAGTGAGGCGGCGGGGCTCCCGCCGATCGCCGTCGCGGGCAACCAGGGCAAGTTGCTGCACCTCATCGCCCGCATCCAGGGGGCCCGCCGCATCCTGGAGATCGGCACCCTCGGCGGCTACAGCACGATCTGGTTCGGCCGGGCGCTGCCCGCCGACGGCCGGCTGGTGACCCTGGAGTACGACGCCAAGCACGCCGACGTGGCCCGCGGGAACCTGGAGCGGGCGGGCCTGTCCACCATCGCCGAGGTGCGGGTGGGCCCCGCCCTGGAGTCGCTGCCGAAGCTGGCCGAGGAGCACCCGGAGCCGTTCGACCTGGTGTTCCTGGACGCGGACAAGGCGAACAACGCCAACTACGTGGAGTGGGCGCTGAAGTTGACCCGCCCCGGCAGCCTGATCATCGTGGACAACGTGGTGCGCGGCGGCGCGGTCCTCCAGACGGACGGCAAGGACGCGTCCGTCGCGGGCACCCGCGCCGCGCTGGAACTGATCGCGAACCACCCGAAGCTGGACGGGACGGCGGTGCAGACGGTGGGCACGAAGGGCTACGACGGCTTCGCGCTGGCCCGCGTGCTGGACTGACGTGACCGACGCGGGCTGGCACGGGCTGACGCGGACCGACGGACGCCGCCCGTCGGCCCTCCTCCCGTCACACCTCGTGGAAGAACCCCACGTTGACGCTGCGCGGGGCGGTGCGGTCCTGGATCACCAGTTCCCCCGCCTCGCCGCGCGGCAGTGCGGCCGTGCCGCCGTAGGGCAGCGGCTGGGCCGGGCCGCCGGGCAGCACCAGCAGCACCTGGGAGGAGGGGTCGGGGTGGGAACCGCGCAGCCAGGTCACCTGCCAGACGCCGTCCTGGCCGCACCGGAACTCCAGATGGACCCGGGAGATGAACAGCCAGTCATCGGGCGGCACCAGACGGCACAGGGACGCGTCCCGGCCCACCCGCAGGACGGTGCCCGGGTCGCTGGGCGCGTCGGCCATGAGCATGCCGGCCGTCGCCCCGGCTTCCGCCCCGGAGACCGAGGCCATGGTCAGTTCGAGCACGTGCACTCCTGAACCGAGTTGACGTATGCAGCCCGAATGATAATTCGCCCCGTCGCTCCTGCGGGTGACCTCCGGCACAATGAACTCATGACCGAGCGCAAGCCACCGGGTGTCAGCTTCGAGTCCTTCGTCGACAAGCAGATCCGCGACGCCGAGAGGCGCGGGGACTTCACCGACCTGCCCGGCGCGGGCCGCCCCTCCGCCGCGGTCTCGGAGACGTCGTACGACGAACTGTGGTGGATCAAGCGCAAGATGGCCCGCGAGGGCCTGGCGGTCCTGCCTCCGACGCTGGCCCTGCGCAAGGAGGCGGAGGACACGCTGGCGGCCGCCGCGCAGGCGCCGTCCGAGCGGGCCGTGCGGCGGATGGTCGAGGAGCTGAACGTGAAGATCCGCGACATGATGTTCAAGCCCCCGCCGGGCCCGCCCCTGGGGCTGAAGCCCTACGACGTCGAGGAGATCGTCGCGAAATGGCGCGAGCGCGGGTGACGTCCTGACCTCCCTGACGTCCGCCCCGCGCCGCGCCCCGCTGCCTCAGAGGTTCAGCAGCCGCTCCGCCGTCGCCCGGTAGTCCTTCAGGGCGAGCCGCAGCCGCTCGGTGTCGGCATCGGCATCGGAGGTGTCCACCCAGGACTCCTTGAGCGCCCGTTGCCGTGCGGCAAGAGCCTCGGTCAGGTGTGCGGCCGCCTCCTCCACCACGAGGTCGGCCTCCTGGACGGCGTCCCTCGGACTGTCCACGAAGGTGCCGACGGCCTGCCTCAGCCGCTGCCCGAGCTTGTCGCTCTCGTCGGCGGGAAGCAGCCGCTCCTCACCTGAGCCACCCGGCTCCGGCGCCACCGCCCGGTGAGCGGGCTCGCTCTCGACCGGCGCCATCGGAGCCGTGTCGCGGGAACGGTGGCCGGGGCTGATGCCTGCGCCGGGGCTGGTGCCCCTGTCGACGTCATGGGAGGGGCCGGGATCGCCGGGGTTACCGGAGATCCCGGGATTGCCGGGATTGCCCGGGTTCTCGGACGTGTCGGGTGTCTTCCTGCCGAACTCGTCCGCAGTCGTCTCGGTCATGGCTTTCAGTTCCCCTTCATCTGCGGCCGGTGGAGCGCCCCCGGCCTGCGACGCCGCGTGACGGTGTGGCCCGCGGTGCGGCTCATGGACTTCGACGCCCGGCGCCCGGGGGCGGTCAGCTCCTCGAAGAGGGCCCTCGCCTGGAGCAACGCCTCCCGCAACTCCTCCGTGCCGGACCCGTCACCGGCACCACCGGCCGGGACGTGCGCGGCCCGGTGCAGCCGGCGGTAGGCGTGGACGTGCGTGGCGTGGTGCACGGACAGCGCGTCCACCTGCTCCTCGTAGCGCGTGCCGTCGGGCAGCCCTCGGGCGCCCGCCACCTCGGCGAGCAGTCGGTCCGCCTCGGTCATCGCCGCCCCGGGCGACTCCACGAACAGTTCCTGAGCCGCCGCCCAGCGCGCCGCGAACCGCTCCCGGTCGGCCGCCTCCAAGGGCCGCGACTCCAGCGACCCGTACAGCCTTACCCGCTCGGCCAGTTCACGCTCGGCGGCCTTGGTGTCGCCGTCGTGCCGGCGCACGGCCCGCTCGTACTCGGGCCCGAAGCGCCGCTTGAGTCCTCCCTGACCGAACGCGCCCCTGGCCCTCGGAGACAAGGCAGCCGCGCCCGCGAGCGCCGCCACCACGACCAGTGCCAGAACGATGATCACGCCTGTGGACATGGATGCCTTCCGATCTTCCGGCCCCAACGGGCCATCCTGCGGACCGGATTGCCCGCGAGAGAGCCCGCAAACGGGAGCACGGTGAACCGGAGGGCTCGACAGCCGGTGTGGTTCCCCGGTCAGGTCCGCTCGACGACAATCCGGTTGCCTCCCCCGACCGCCCTCTGCCGAGAATGGCCCCCATGAGCTGGACCGTCTCCCCCGAGCCCCCTGACTCGCCCGTGGCCGCCGCGCTGTGGCGCGCGTACTACACGGAGGTCAGCGACCGCTGGTTCGCCCTCCACGAGGGCAGGCGCACGCCCGAGGACGAGCTGGAGCGGGAGATCGCCGCCGACACGGGCGACTATCTGGCCCCGCCGAACGGCACGCTCCTGGTCGCCCGGTTCGAGGGCGAGCCGGCGGGCACGGCGGGGGTGCGGATGCTGGACACGGACACCGCCGAACTCAAGCGGGTCTTCCTGCGCGAAGAAAACCGGGGCCGGGGCGGCGCGGCCCTCCTCGTGGCGGCCGCCGAGCACGCGGCGCTGGGGCTGGGCGCCCGCCGCATCGTCCTGGACACCCGCTCCGACCTGGTGGAGGCCCGCACCCTGTACACCCGCCTGGGCTACACGGAAACCGCCCCCCACAACGACCAGAAGTACGCAGACCACTGGTTCACCAAGCCCTTGAACATCACGGGAAACGACGCACCCCGATAAAAAGGGGCGCGGGGAACTGCGCGAAAACCCCCTGGTCAGGGGCGCGGGGAACTGCGCGAACCCCCTTGTGGCAGCTCCGCATCAGACCCGCACAACTCCGCATTCAGCTCCCGAACCAACCGCACGAGATCCGTAGGCCGATCCGGCCCCCACCAGTCCCCCAGCATCTCCGCCATCGACGCCTCCCGCGCCTCCGCGAGCCGCTCCGCCACCACACCCCCCTCCTCCGTGAGGACGAGGTCCAGCCCCTCCCGCCGAGCCAGCGCCCGCGACTCCAGCTGGCGCCCGGCTTCGAGGATGACCGTCAGCGGCACCATGCTCCGCTCCGCCAGCACCCCCGGCTCCGCCCACCCGTACTTCTTGATGCGCAGCAGCAGCCAGCTCGCCGCGGGCAGCAGGTCGTACCCGGCACGCGCGGTGATCTTCTCGTAGACCTGCCGCCGCCCCTCCCGCGACCCGAGCAGCGACAGCGCCCGGGACACCTCGTCGTACGACGACCGGTGCACGGGATTGCTGGCGAGCGTCTCCGTCCCGTCCGGCGCCGTCACCGAGCCGCGCAGCCGGTCCTCGCGCAGGTACCAGGCGAGGACGAAGCCGAGCAGCGCGACCGGGGCGGCGTACAGGAACACGTCGGTGATCGAGGAGGAGAACGCGCTCAGCACGGCGGGCCGCACGGTCACCGGAAGCGCCGCGACACCGCGCGGATCGGACTGGAGGGACGCGGGGCTGACCGCGGCGGGGAGCCGGGTCCCGGCGAGCGCCGTCGTGAGGTTGCGGCCGAGGCTGGTCGCGAAGAGCGTCCCGAAGATCGCGACGCCGAACGAGGCCCCGATGGAGCGGAAGAACGTGGCGCCGGAGGTGGCGACGCCCAGGTCCTCGTAGCCGACGGCGTTCTGCACGATCAGCACCAGGACCTGGATGACCAGGCCGAGGCCCACGCCGAACACGAAGAAGTAGACGCTCATCTCCGCGGTGCTGCTGAACTCGTCCAGCTGGTGCAGCAGGAGCAGCCCGATCGTGGTGATGCCGGTGCCCGCCACGGGGAACACCTTCCAGCGGCCGGTGCGGCTGACGATCTGCCCGGAGCCGGTGGACGACAGCAGCATGCCGGCCACCATCGGCAGCATGTGCACCCCGGACATGGTGGGCGTGATGCCGTGCACGACCTGGAGGAACGTCGGCAGGTACGTCATCGCGCCGAACATCGCGAAGCCGACGATGAAGCTGATGACGGCGGACAGCGTGAAGGTGCGCACGCGGAAGAGCCGGAGCGGGATGACAGGCTCGGCCGCCCGCCGTTCGACCAGGACGAACGCGGCGAGCAGCAGGACGCCGACCACCGCGAGCCCGACGACCTGCGGTGAACCCCAGCTCCAGGTGGTGCCGCCGAGCGAGGCGACCAGGACCAGACAGGTGGCGACGGCGGCGATGAGGAAGGTGCCGAGGTAGTCGATGACATGCCGCCTGGACTTGCTCGGTGTGCGCAGCACCGTGGCGATCACGGCGAGCGCGACGACGCCGACGGGCAGGTTGACGTAGAACACCCAGCGCCAGCTCAGATGCTGGGTGAACAGGCCGCCGAGCAGCGGCCCGAGCACGCTGGTCGTGCCGAAGACCGCGCCGAACAGCCCCTGGTAGCGGCCGCGTTCCCGGGGCGGGACGATGTCGCCGACGATCGCCATCGACAGCACGATGAGCCCACCGCCGCCCAGGCCCTGAAGGGCGCGGAAGGCGATCAGCTCGGGCATGTTCTCGGCCATGCCGCACAGGGCCGAGCCGATGAGGAAGATGACGATCGCCGCCTGGAACAGCTTCTTGCGGCCGTACTGGTCACCGAGCTTGCCCCACAGGGGGGTCGCCGCGGTGGAGGCGAGCAGGTAGGCCGTGACGACCCAGGACAGGTGTTCGAGGCCGCCGAGGTCGCTGACGATGGTGGGCAGGGCGGTCGACACGATCGTCTGGTCCAGGGCGGCGAGCAGCATGCCGAGCAGCAGCGCGCAGATGGAGACCAGGACCCCGCCTCCGACGGTCTGTTCGACGGACGTGTGGCGCCCGTACAGCGGGCCGGGAGTCCCCGCATCGCCGTCCACGTCGGGGTCGCCCACCCCGCCCTGTGTGTCGTCCGTCGTCATCGAAGGCCTCCTGGGAACGTCCGTCCTGGAAAGTCCCTCTCTCATCCTGGTGGGTGTGACCGGTTATGGCCTGTCGAGTTCCGGGGGAAGGCAAAGCTTCCGGGACCGCGGGGGGATCGTGCGACGGGGATATGCATAATTCCTGGAGTTCATGAGCTCATCGGGAGGGGATCCAGGAGTGAGCGCGGCGAACGAGGCGTACGAACGGACCTGCCCGGAGTGCTCCGCGCCACGGCGGGGGGACGGGACGCCGTCCTGCGGCTGCACGCTGCGGGCGTCCGACGCGCTGCGGGACGCCCGGACGGAGGAGGCGGCAGCGGCGGAGGACTTCGATCCGCTGCGCATCCGGCCGTACGTGGACCTGCCGGCCCACCCTGAACCGGCAGCTCCCGAAGCCCCGACCGAGCGGACGATGCGGCTCGCGGCCGTACAGGGCGTACGGAGGGTACGGACCGTACGGGAGGGGCTGGCGCCGCCGGACGAGACCGTGCGCCTCGGCGTACTCGACCGCTCCCTCGACGAGCCGCCCCGGCGCGGGCGCCGCGGGCGCGGCGCCCTGCTGGCCGGTGCCGGGGCCGGCGCGGTCGCGGTGGTCCTGGCCGCCGCCGGGTTCGCGAGCGGCCTGTTCTCCTACAGCGGCCCGGAACGGGACAGCGCGCTGCCCGAGGACGTACGGGCGAGCGTGCCGGACCAGGAACAGGAACAGGCGCCGTCGGCACGGGTGTCCGCGCCGCCGTCCGCGAAGGCCGCGGCCACGCCCCGGGCGAGCGCGAGCCCGTCGAGGAGCGGCAGCCCGTCCCCCTCGGCGTCCAGCGCACCGCCGAGCCCCTCCGCGTCCGCGTCGGCATCGGCGTCGGCCGCCCCGGGCCCGTCGGCGACGAGCGCGCGCCCCAGCGCCACCGCCTCCCGCCAGTCCATCACCACCGGCGGCGGCCATCCCCTGCGGTACGGCGACAACGGCCCCGCTGTCACCGACCTCCAGCTCCGGCTGAACCAGCTGAACCTGTACGGCGGCCCGGCGAACGGGCACTACGGCGAACAGGTGGAGAACGCCGTGATGACGTACCAGTTCGCCCGCGACATCACGGACGACGACTTCGGCGTGTACGGCCCGGCAACCAGGGCAATGCTCGAATCGGAGACCTACCACCCCTGACGACCCGGCCCCGACCCGGCCCCGACCCGGCCCGACCTGGCTCGACCGGCGGCTGCGCCGGGGCGCGGCCGGTGGGCGCGGCGGGCGCGAGGTACACGACAGGTCGACGGCGTGCGAGGCGGTCGGTTGTACGCAGCCGGAACGCGCGAGGGACACGACAGCCGCCACCCACGCGGCAGGCTCAACGGCCCGGCCGACGTGAGCACCCGGCAGGGCCGGCCCGGACGCGCACCGGGCTCGTGCACCCGGTCAGCCGGCCCCGGCGGGCAACCGGCGCGTGTGCCCGGTCAGGTCGTGGGGGTGATGTGCAGTCGGACCGTGCCGTCCGTGTCCTGCTCCACCCGTACGCGGGTGAGGTCCTCCACCAGCACGTCGGGCCGGTGGACACCGGCCCGGGGGCCGACTCCGACCACCCGCATGCCGGCGGCGCGCCCCGCGGCGATCCCCGCGCCGGAGTCCTCGAAGACGACGCAGTCCGCGGGGTCGATGCCCAGTTCGGCCGCGCCCTTGAGGAAGCCCTCGGGATCCGGCTTGCTCGCGCCCACGGACTCGGCGGTGATCCGCACCTGCGGCAGCGGCAACCCCGCGGCGGCCATCCGCCGGGTGGACAGCGTCACGTCCGCCGAGGTGACCAGGGCGTGCGGAACCGAGGCGAGGGAGGCGAGGAACGCGGTGGCGCCGGGGATCTCGACCACGCCGTCCATGTCGGCACTCTCCTCGGCGAGCATGCGGGCGTTGTCCGCCAGGTTCTCCTCGATCGGGCGCTCGGGCAGCAGGAGGGCCATGGAGGCGTGCCCCTGGCGGCCGTGCACGACCCGCATCGCCTCGTCGCCGTCGAGCCCGTGCTCCCGCGCCCAGCGCCGCCAGACGCGTTCCACCACGGCGTCGGAGTTGACGAGGGTGCCGTCCATGTCGAGCAGCAGGGCACGTGCGGTGAGAACCGTGGTCGTGGGGGCCGTCATACGAGCGGGACTCCAGTCCGTGAGGCGGCGACCGAGGGGCCGTCCGGAAAACAAGGCGGCCCCGCCCGCCGGTCAGGGGTAGCGGACGGGAGCCACTTTGTTCCTTCACGATACAAAATCCTCCCCACCTACGCCACCCGCCCCCGGGACCGGGGCCGGGAGCCAAGGCCGGGGCCGGGGCCGGGGGCCGGGGCCGGGGGCCGAGACCGAGACCGGGGCCAGGGCGGGGACCGAGACCGAGACCGGGGCCGGGGCCGGAACCGGGACCGAGGCGGGGGCCGAGGCCGAGACCGAGGCCGGGACCGGAGGCCGGGACTGGGACCGGAGCCGGAGGCCGGGGCCAGGACCGGAGGCCAGCGCCGAGACCGGGACCAGGGCCGAGACCAGGGCCGGGGCCAGGACCAGGGCCGGGGCCGGGGCCGGGGCCAGGGCCGAGACCGGGACCAGGGCCGAGGCCGGGACCGGGGCCGGGGCCAGGGCCGGGGCCGGGGCCAGGGCCGGGGCCGGGACCAGGGCCGGGACCAGGGCCGGGGCCAGGGCCGGGGCCGGGGCCAGGGCCGGGGCCGGGACCAGGGCCGGGACCAGGGCCGGGACCAGGGCCGGGGCCAGGGCCGGGGCCGGGGCCAGGGCCGGGGCCAGGGCCGGGACCAGGGCCGGGGCCAGGGCCGCGCGAACGGCCCCGGCGGAATCACGCCGCCACGGCCTCGTACAGGCTCCAGCCGCCCAGTCCCAGCATCAGCGCCGCCGCGATCTTCGTGATCAGCCGCAGCGGCACCTTCTTCATCAGCGCCTTCCCGCCGACGATGCCGAGCCCCGCGACCGCCCACAGCGCGAGGACCGCGCCGACCCCCACCGACAGCGGGTCGTCGTACCGCGCGGCGAGGTTCGCGGTCATGATCTGGGTGAGATCACCGAACTCGGCGACCAGGATCAGCATGAACCCCGTCGTCGCCACCTTCCAGAAGCTCTGGTCCTGGGGCCGGCGGACCTCCTCCTCACCCTCGTCCTTCTTCAGCAGCAGCACGGCCGCGCCGCCGAGGAAGAGGACTCCGGTGATCCCGTGGACGATCGGCTGCGGCAGCAGGGTCAGCACGCTTCCCGCCGCGACGGCGAGCACGACGTGCAGCAGGAAGGCGGCGGCGACACCGGCGAAGACGTAGGAGGCGCGGTAGCGGGTGCCGAGGACGAGCCCGGCCAGGGCCGTCTTGTCCGGCAGTTCCGCCAGGAAGACGACGCCGAAGACGAGCGCCAGGACGGTGATGCTGATCAAGGTTCCTCAATCGGTCGGGGCCACCCCACCGAGAGTGCGTGCTGCGATCGCTGCGACACCTCGGCACGGCAGCACACGGATCACCCGTGCCGTCGATCGGGCACAGGCGTGCACTGCATGCCGAAGGTCTCGCTGGGCGGTCCGCTCCGGTCCCCCTCACTGAGGGCCCGGCCCTCGTAAGAGGTCCGCGGAAGGATCCGCCTCCGGGCGCCGGCTCAGGCTGGCTGAGCAGTATGTCGACGGTCCGGCGAAGAGCTACTCCCCTTCTGCGCCGTCCATCGTACGCGAGCCCGGGACCGCACCCCGGGGGCGTGGTTCATGTCACAACCCTTGTCGTGTCATGTACACGTCACTACGCTCTCACCCGGTGCACATCTTCCGGCCACGACCCCCCACGAGTATGAGCCGGGCCCCGCACCTCAAAACCCTTACCCCACGAGGGAGTTCACATGTCCAAGGTCTACGCGCGTCGACGCTTCGGCATACTCGCGGCCCTCACGGGCCTCGTCGCCTCCGCCGGACTCTTCAACAGCCCGACCGCCTCCGCCGCCCTCCCGACGCCGGTCAGCGGCGCCACCGCGCGCACCTACCTCGGCTCGCTCACCGTGGCCGCGGAGGACCGCACGGGATACAAGCGGGACCTGTTCCCGACCTGGATCACCATCGACGGCGCCTGCAACACCCGCGAGTGGATCCTCAAACGCGACGGCTCGAACGTCGTCACCAACTCCTCCTGCGCGGCCACCAGCGGAAGTTGGTACTCGCCCTACGACGGCGCCACCTGGACGGCCGCCTCCGACCTCGACATCGACCACCTGGTCCCGCTCGCCGAGGCCTGGGACTCCGGCGCGAGCAAGTGGACCACGGCCCAGCGCCAGGCCTTCGCCAACGACGTCACCCGCCCGCAGCTGCTCGCCGTCACCGACAACGTCAACCAGGAGAAGAGCGACCAGGACCCGGCGACCTGGATGCCGCCCCGCAAGGACTACCAGTGCACGTACGTCCGCGCCTGGGTCCAGGTGAAGTACTACTACAAGCTCTCCGTCGACTCGGCCGAGAAGGCGGCGCTCCAGAAGGACCTGGCCGGCTGCTGAACCCCTGACACCGGCCCACCGGGCCCCCACCCCTCGCCTCACACCCACACCCGCGACGCCCCTCCGGCGCCCCGCATCAGCCGGGCACCGGAGGGGCGTTGTCATGTCGGGAACCACCGCCCCACCAGGGCGATCATGGGCGACGATGGCCAAATCTTGAACTTGCAAGTATCAATTAGGTACGCCTAACCTAACGGCTCGCTCGGTACCGCACCCCACACCGGCCCGCCCGCGGACCGGAGAGAACCGGAGGAGAGCCCCCCCATGAACACGATGACCGCACGCCTCAACCACGCCCAGCCCTACGCCGTCGGCCTGTTCCGCCTCGTCGTCGGACTGCTCTTCGCCTGCCACGGCGCCGCCTCGCTCTTCGGCGTCCTCGGCGGCGCGATGGGCACCCACGGCGGCACCGTCGAGGCCGGCGCCTGGCCGGCCTGGTACGCCGCCGCGATCCAGCTCGTCTGCGGCGTCCTGGTGCTGTTCGGCCTCGGCACCCGCGGCGCCGCGTTCATAGCCTCCGGGTCGATGGCGTACGCGTACTTCGACGTGCACCAGCAGAACGCCCTGTGGCCGCTGCAGAACGGCGGCGAACTGTCGGCGATCTACTGCTGGGCCTTCCTGCTGCTGGTCTTCACCGGCTCCGGCGCCTTCGGTCTCGACCGGCTCCTCGCCGCCCGGTCCGGCGGGTCCACCGCCGAGGAGCGGACCACCCGGCCCGTCGCCGCCTGAGCCCGGCGCCCGGACCCGGCAACCCGACGGCGGGGCGGGGGAGGTGGCCGATCGGTCGCCTCCCCCGCCCCGCCGCGTTCCCCGCGCCGACCGCGCTGTACGCTGAACGGCTGTCGAAGGCCGCTTCCTGCCGCTCCCCGCACGATCGCGGCACGCAGTTGCCTCAAGGGGTGTCGCACGGGGAGATCGGTTCGGTGTTGCAGAGCGTGGGGTCACTGACCGGTGGCCCCTGGATCTACGTGGTGGTGGCCCTCTCGGTCCTGCTGGACGTGTTCCTGCCCCTGCTGCCGAGCGGGGTGCTGGTGGTCACCGCCGCGACCGCCGCCGCGGCGGGCTCGACCGCCGCGGCCGGATCCGCCGCGGCGCGGGCGCCGGACATCCTCGCGCTCGTCCTGTGCGCGGCCACCGCGTCCGTCCTCGGCGACCTGGCCGCCTACCGTCTCGCCTGGCGCGGCGACACCCGCCTGGACCGCGCCATCGCCCGCTCCCGCCGCCTGAGCAGCGCACAGGAACGCCTCGGCACGGCCCTCGCGCGCGGCGGCGGAGCCCTCGTGGTCCTCGCCCGGTTCGCGCCCGCGGGCCGCTCGGTCGTCTCCTTCTGCGCGGGCGCCGCCCACCGCCGCGCCCGCGACTTCGTGCCCTGGTCGGCGCTGGCCGGGTTCGCCTGGGCCGCCTACAGCGCGGCGCTCGGCTACTTCGGCGGCCAGTGGCTGGGCGCGAGCTGGCTGGCGACCGGCGTGTCCGTGGCCGCCCTGTTCGCCGCCGGGGCCGGCGCGGGGGCGCTCATGCGCCGTCCGGCACCGCCGGAGAAGCAGTCGCACTGACCCGGCCCTGACCCCGTACCTCCAGACCGGCGAGCAGCCGGGCGGTGGCGTCCGCGATCACGTCCACGGCCTGGTCGAAGACCTCGCGGTTGTGGGCGGCCGGCGCCCGGAAGCCGGACACCTTGCGCACGAACTGAAGCGCTGCGGCGCGGATCTCCTCCTCCGTGGCCTCCTCGGGCAGAACGGGCGGGCGAAGCGTCTTGATGCTGCGGCACATGCGTCCAGTCTCCCGCACCGGCGCGCGCGGGGCCGGGCCCCGAGCGAAGCCTTCGCTGTCGAAGCTTTTGCTTGGGGTTCGGCAAGGAAATGCGAGGATTGACTCGGGTACGGACGCCTGGCGACCATTTCCCGCATGGGGAACGACAAACCGAACGACCGAACGGCCACCCGGGCGAACGACCATGCCGACTCCGCGCTCACGGTGGCGGTTCTGGGGCCCGGCGGTGTCGGCGGGCTGCTGGCGGCCCGGCTGGCACGGGCCGGACACCGCGTGATCTGCCTGGCGGGCGACGACACCGCGCGCGTGCTGCGCGAGGACGGCATCAGCGTGCGCAGCAGGCTGTACGGCGAGTTCACCGCGCGGGTGGAGGCGGACACGGAGCTGCGCGAGCGCGCCGACGTGGTGATCGTCGCCGTCAAGCACACCGTGCTGGACGCCGCGCTGGAGCGGGTTCCGGCGGCGGTCCTGCCCGAGAACGCGCTGGTCGTACCGCTGCTGAACGGCGTGGAGCATCCGGCCGCGCTGCGCGCGCGGTACGGCCCGGAGCGTGTCGCGCCGGCCGCCATCCGGGTCGCGTCGACCCGGGTCGCGCCCGGGGTGATCGAGCATGGCAGTCCGTTCGCGGAGATCGACCTGACCGGCGAGACGGTGGAGCGCGGCCTGCTGGAACGGTTCGCCGCCGTCCTGGAGTGGTCCGGGGTGAAGGCGCGGGTCCTGGACGGCGAAGTGGACACGCTGTGGGCGAAGATGGCGTTCCTGGCGCCGTTCGCCCTGCTGACGACGCGGTACCGGGTACCGGTCGGCGAGATCCGGACCCGGCGGCGGGCCGAACTGGTGGACCTGGTGGAGGAGACGGCGGCGGTGGGCCGGGCATGCGGCGCCGCCACGGACGCGACCGCGCTGCTGGCCCGCTACGACGACTTCCCGGCACAGGCCAAGTCGTCGATGCTGCAGGACGCGGAGGCGGGCCGGGCCCTCGAACTGGACGCGATCGGTGGCGGGTTGCTGCGAGCGGCCCGGCGACACGGGGTGGCGGTACCGCTGGCGTCCAGACTCGTGGAGGAGCTGGGAAACCCTGCGGGAGCGAACGAGGAAGGCGGCACCCCCCTCCACCCGGCACCGTGACACCCGCTTGCCGGACCCGGCCCCACGGCAGCTGAGCTGGGCACGCCGAGGAGGAACGGCCGCCCGACGCGCGCCCTCGACGTGCCGCCCGGAAGCCTTCGTACGAGACGCACTCGGGGTTCCCGCCTACGCGGTGGAGGCGTCGCAACGGGCGGGCGGGGTGCCGCCGGGGGCTCGGTTCGGGGCTACGGCGTCGTGGTGTTGTGTCGTACGACGGTCTCGGCGAAGGCGCGTGCCGACGGGGACAGGTTCTCCCAACGGCGCGCGGCCCAGCCGACGGTGAGCGGCTCCAGCGCGGGCACGGGGACGAAGCACAGCCCGGGCCGGGGGTTCGCGCGCCAGCCGGGCAGGTCCGGCACGATGGCGTGGCCCACGCCGAGCTCGGCGAGCAGGACGGCGGTGTCCCAGTCGGCGACGCTCGTACCGGAGGAGGCCGCCGCTATCCCCAACTCCGCGTAGGCGGACTCCAGTCGGAGCCGGGAGGTGGAGCCCTCGGGCAGTCCTATCGGCCGCAGGCCGGCCAGGTCGGCGACCTCGGCCCGGGCCCGCCCGGCGAGTTCGTCGTCGGCGGCCACGGCGAGCACCCAGGGCAGGCGGGCCACGGGCCGCTGTTCGACACCGCGCACGGGCGCGTCCTGGGTCACCCAGGCCAGGTCGAGGCCGGGGTCCTGGAGGGCGGCGAAGCAGCTGCGGCTGGAGGACTCGGTACGGAACTCCAGGCTGACCCGTGGATGCAGGCGCCGGAACTCGGCCACCGCGGGAGCCATGAAGTGCCGCACGGTCACACTGCCGGTGGCGATGCGCACCACACCGCCGTCGCCCCGGGCGATCTCCCCGAGGGTGCGCAGCGCCAGGTCCAGCCCGGACAGCCCTTCCTCGGCCGCGCGCTGGAGCACCCGCCCGGCCCGGGTCGGGACCACTCCACGCGGTTGCCGCTCCACCAGGCCGACCCCCACCTCGCGCTCCAGCCGCCGCACGTGCTGACTCACGGCCGACTGGGTGCAGCCCAGGTCCCGGGCGGCCGCGCTCAGGCTCCCGGCGTGGCAGACGGCGACGAAAACGCGGAGATCATCAAGGGTCACGGGGGTAAAAGGTAGCCGCAGGGCGGCAGTTGCCCACCCGGCGGCCACCCCCGGATACCGGTCAGCTCGCGGGGGTCTCGTGGGTCTTGGCCAGCAGTTCCAGGATCTCGGCCGTCGTGCCCGTCTCCCCGAGGCGCGGGAAGATCCGCTCGACGCTGTTGCGGTGCGCGTCGAGCTCACGGTCGCCCATCGCGTCGGTGGCGAGCGTGACGTGGTAGCCGTGCTCGTGGGCGGCGCGCGCGGTGGACTCGACGCCGATGCTGGTGGCGATGCCGGTCAGGACGATCTGGGTGACGCCCCGGCGGCGGAGCTGGACGTCCAGGTCCGTGCCGTGGAAGGCACCCCAGTTGCGCTTGGTGACCACGATGTCGCCGGGGTGGCCGGAGAGTTCGTCGGTGATGACGTCCCAGCCCTCGGGCAGGGAGCCGGAGCCACGCGGCTGCTCGGTGCGGCCGGGGACCGTGTCGGAGCCGTCGGCCGCGAAGGAGACGCGGACCAGGACGACCGGCAGGTCACGGGCGCGGAAGGCGTCGGCGAGCGCCGCGCTGCGGGCGACCACGTCGGGGCCGGTGTGGGGCTGGGTCGGCATCGCCACGATGCCGTTCTGGAGGTCGATCACGACGAGGGCGGTGCGGGGGTCCAGGGCGGTGAGAGCCACGGCTGGGGCCTTTCGGGCGGAGTGACAGGGGGATGGGGGTGTCACGGCCGGGTGAGCCGCTCCATCAGGGCGAGCGCGTCGAGGAGCGTGCGGCGCTCCTCCTCCGTGTACCGGTCTTCGAGAGCACGGGACAGCCATTCCTGACGGGCCTGGCGGTCGCCCTCGACCCGGGCGCGCCCCGTGTCGGTGAGCGCGACCAGCTGACGGCGGCCGTCGGTGGGGTCGGGGCTGCGCATGATCAGGCCGTACTGCTCCAGCACACCGAGCGTGGCGGCCATCGACTGCGGGCGCACGCCCTCGGCGGAGGCCAGGGCGCTGGCGGTGGCCGCGCCGCCCTTGCTGATCAGGGTGAGCGCGGACACCTGGGAGGGCGTGAGCCCCTCCGACCCGGCGACCTCCCGCAGACGCCGCCGCAACCGGCTGAACACCACCCGCACATCGCGTGCGGCGCGCGCGGCGGACTCGGAGACGTCGTCGGGGTGCTGCTCCATGGCCGTCATGACCGTCACGCTAATTCCTTCAGGTAAGCCTGTCCAGTTTCACCTGTGCAGCCTTACCTGTTCATATCCGCGCAAGGCAGCCCTCGGCACTCCGCACACGTCACCCCTTGAAGCCCTGAAGTCCGCGCCTACGCTTGACCCAGCCCACACAGAGGGCGACCACGGCGACCACGGAGACGAGGGCCGCACCGAGGATCACGGTCGCCCCGGCGGACACGACGAACATCACCCACCACGCACCGCCGGCGGATTCCACGGCACCCCCCTGGATCGTCCTCACCGACGGGGACGACGGATTCCCGGAAGCGGTTGCGCGGCGTCACGCGCCCCGAGGCCGGACGACACCGTTCGGGTGAAGCGGAGGAAGTCGCTCGCATCATAAAATCGAACAGGCGTAGCATTGTGGTGTGGCTGCGACCCATGACTTCCCGAGTGACCTCCTCGCCGGTCAGGAGGAGCTGCATCAGGTCCGGGCCGAGCTCCTGGCTCTGCTGAAACGACTGCCCTGGTCGGTCGAGCCGCTGGAGGGATTCAGCGACGACACCGGCTGGCGCAAGGTGGAACGCCCCGCCTCCCCCGGCTGGACGAAGGGCGAGCAGGCGGAGGTGGAGAAGCTCCGGCAGCGCGAGCGCGAGCTGGCGGTGTTCATCTCCTGCCATCGCTTCTGGGAGGACGTGACGGCGGACCGGACGGTCGACACCCGGATGCGTCTGAAGCGCACCCAGGGGGAGTCATCGCGAGAGGCGTAGCAGGGCGGGGCCGGCGCCGAAGGGCCCCTGGGAGGCGGCTTCGGTCGGCAGCGGCGACGCGCCCACGTCGGCATCTCCCCCGTTGACTTGATGCCGATGCAGCCGCGTCACCTCTGCCGACCGCCCCCGTACCTACCATCGAGCACGAACGGATCCGACTCCGCGATTGCGGTGAACCATCCGTCCTGCGCGATGAGTTGACCATAGACTGCGACACACCAGGCCTGTCAAGTTTGTTAGACGGGTGGCGCCGGGTAAGGGTGGACCGAGTGTCTAACCAACTAGGCGCCCCCGCAGGAGAGTAGTGAGTCAGACACATGGGTGAGAGCACACCTGCCGGCAGGGGGTTGATCGCCGAGCGGCTGGATCGGCTGATCCTGACCAGGCATCCCGACGGACAGGGCCCCGGCAGCGAACGCGAGATCGCCCGCCGTAGCCGGGAGTTCGCGCGGACGCATCCGGAGGCGCCCACCATCAGCCACCAGAGCGTGGCCAACATCCGCGACGGGGTGGTCAAGAACCCGAGCGTCGACAGCCTGCGCGCACTCGCCAACGTCTTCGGCGTCAGACTCGGCTTCTTCCTGGAGGAGGAGCCACCGGCACCCCTTCAGGCGCCGACGTCGAACGCCACCGAGCCATCGGACCGGCAGCCGAGGCCCGCCGCCCTCGGCCTCTCCACGAGGCTGAACCGCCTCTTCGAGACGATGCACCCCAAGGAGCGCGGCTCCTACTCCTCGCGCGAGGTCGCGGACGCCATCGCCGCGCGCGGCGGCAGCATCAGCGAGGACGAGATCGAGCACCTGCGCGACGGCCGCTGGGATCCCACCAGCTACGAGCAGTTCGAGACGCTCGCCGCGTTCTTCGGCGTGCCGGTGGCCTACTTCGTGGACGACGACACCGCCGCACGGGTCTCCTCGGACCTCGACCTCGTGGACGCGCTCAAACAGCAGGGCGTCGGCACCCGCCAGATCGCCCTGCGCGCGGTCGCCGACCTGGACGAGGACGCCCTGGAAGCCCTGGTCCCGGTGATCCAGCATCTGCGGCAGGCGGGCAGACGGCAGCGGATGTAGTCCCGTACGCACACGCACCGCACGCGCCGGACGCCGCCGCACACAGCGCACGCCACACGTGTTCCCACACGGGACAGTAAAATCTTCCGACTCATCCGGGCTGCCCTCAACCTTCGTCCTCACCACCGCCGTCCTCACCACCGTCGTCACGACCGGCGGTGCCCACCCACCGAGCGGACCGCGCGACGGAGACCCAGCCCGACTGGGGGGATCTGGGGGGAGAGGAGAGCACGACGTGGACTTCCTTCGACGGCAGCGGGCCGCGCGCCGCCCGGCCCAGGCGCGACAGGACGAGCCGGAACTGCGCCGCCACTGCGGCGAACTCGTGCGAGGGCTCGACCTCCCGGACCCGTTCACCGTCAACGCACTCGTCGACCAGATGGAAGAGCACCGCGGCCGTCCCATCTCCCTCGTACCGGCCCCCTTACCGGCCGACCGGGGCCCCTGCGGACTGTGGATCGCCACCCCCGAGGTGGACTACATCGTCTACCAGGCGGACACCGGCAAGGCCCACCAAGGGCACATCGTCCTGCACGAGATCGGCCACATGATCTGCGAGCACACGTCGACTCCCGCCGAGGAGGCGGAGGTCTCCCGGCTCCTGCTGCCGCACCTGGACCCCGCGACGGTCCGCGCCGTCCTCGGCCGCACCGCCTACGACCGCGACGAGGAGCGGGCCGCCGAACTGGTCGCCTCCCTCATCCCGCTCCAGGCCGGCGCCGGCACCGCACCCCGACCGGAGCCCGCCCGGGCCTCCCGTTCCCCGCACACGGCGGCCCTGGTCCGCCACCTGGAACGCTCGCTCGAACGCGGCGTACGCCCCCCGAGCGATGTCTAGCGTGCTGTTCGTCGTCGTCCACGGGGTGCTCGCAGTGATCTCCTGGAGCGCCTTCACCGTCAAGGCCAAGGACCTGGCCCGGGATCGGCACAACAGGGAACTCCGGCTGCTGTGCCTGGCGATCGGCACCTTCGCCACCCCGTTCTTCTTCGCCAGCCCCCCGTTCTACACGCGCGTCGACGCGGCTCTCGGCCGGCACAACGTCTCCATGCTCATCGTCCACACCACCGTGGCCGTCTTCCTCACCTCGACCCTCGCCCTCCTCGCCAGCCGGTCGTCCGCCCGGCCCACGGGGCGGTCGGGGCCACGGCTGCGGTACCGGCTCGTCGTCGGCTACGGGATCGCCAGCATCGTCGCGATGGCCGTGCTCTTCTTCCTCTCCTCAGCGACCGACGACGCGGAACACCCCCTCGACTTCGACACCCGCTACGGCTCCGTCCCGAGCGTCTGCGCGTTCCTGCTCGTCTCGCAGTGCCTCTTCACCGTCAGCATGGTCGGTCTGATCCGCATGTGCCGGCACTGCGCCAGGATCGTCCCGGGACCCTGGCTGCGGCGCGGCCTGCGCGTCGTCGCCGCCGGAGCCGTCGCGGGCCTGTGCTACTCCCTGCCCAAAGCCGGCTCCGTGCTCTGGAACCTGTGCGGAACCTTCCCCCTCGCCACGGTCACCACCGTGCTCGCGCCGATGGCCGTGAGCGTCGCGGGCGCCCTGTTCGCGATCGGCTTCACCATGCCGGTGTGGGGTGTACGCGTGGGCGCCGCCCTCGCCTGGAGGCACCGCTACCGCGCCTACCGCCGCCGCCTGCCCCTCTGGGAGGCGATCACGCGGGCCTTCCCCGAGATCGTCCTCGTCCCGCCGCCCGCCTCCCGCCTCGCGCTCGCCCGCGAACTCGACTTCTTCCTCAGCCGTCAGGTGATCGAGATACTCGACGGGGAGATGCGGCTGCGCGCCCGGTACGACGACGGGGTGGGCGAGTTGGCCCGCGACGTCTGCGCCGCGCACCGGATCACCGGCGCACGCGCCGAGGCGTTCCGGGACGCCCTCCGGATCGCCGCGGCCCTGCGCGCCCACACCGCCGGCCTCACCGCCGCCCGGCAGGGGGCACGGGTCCACGACAGCACCGACGGCGACCTCGACCAGGAGGCCGCCCGCCTCACCCGAGTCGCCGAAGCCCTCCACTCCCCCCTCCTCACCACCACCCTCCCCCGCCTCACTCCCACCCCCGCCCAACAGGGCACCGGACGAGCGGCGCCCTGAACGACTCGCCGATACGGCCGTCGCCACCGGGCGTGGATCGCGCTCTCTGCCGCGGCCCCTGGTCAGGGCAGGGCGAGGACGCAGAACTCGTGGCCCTCCGGGTCGGTCAGACACGTCCACGCGACGTCGCCCTGGCCCACGTCGAGGTCGGTCGCGCCGAGGGCCCGCAGCCGGGCGACCTCCGCCACCTCGTCGTCACCGGGGTACGGCAGCAGGTCGAGGTGGACCCGATCCGGCGCGGTCTTCGCGCCCGGCGTGCGCAGGAACTCGAGATACGGGCCGACACCCTGGGCGGAGCGCAACGCCGCATGCGTGTCGGACACCTCGTGCAGGGTCCAGTCCAGCGCCTCGCCCCAGAACCGGGCCATCGCCCGCGGATCCACGCAGTCCACCACCACCGCGGCGATGGGCCCGGTGTCCCGGTAGATCTCCCGGGGCTCCAGCACACAGAACTCGTTGCCCTCGGGGTCGGCGAGCACCGTCCACGGCACAGCGCCCTGCCCCACGTCGACGGGCGTCGCACCGAGAGCCGTCAGGCGTCCGACCAACTCCGCCTGATGAGCCGCGGAGGTGGTGGCGAGATCGAGATGCACACGGTTCTTCGCCGCCGCCCTGGGTTCCGGGACGGGAACGACGTCGATGCCGACGGCGACGGGGTCCGGCCAGACGAGACCGCCACCAGGCCCCACGTAGGTGGTCACGTCGGACGCCCCACCGTATGCACTCCACCCGAGCGCCCGAGCCCAGAACCGCCCGACCATCGAACCGTCGAGAGCCTTGAAGTTCACCTGAACAGGTCGCAATGCCATACCCACCGATCGCACCCGCCGGCTACCGGACCCGAGCACTCATCCAGCGCGGCTGAGGGGCGCTGTCGGCATCGCCTCGTGCGTACGACCCGCCCGAGGGATGACGCCACGAATGCCGACGACCAGAACCCAGAGCAGGAGAGGGAAAACAGCGACCCGTTCCATACCTCCCATGCCAAAGCCCAGGTAGTGGCGGGAGAGGAAGAGCCCGAAGGCCGTGATCGCTGCGACTCCCAGCAGGCTGGTACCCCATCGCAAGGGGGCCGGTATGGACTCTGGCAGGGCGAACCCCGCCACGACGAGTCCGAAGTTGCCCATTGCCATGATGAGGAGGGCGCCCAGGACATGCTGGTTCTCGTTGACGTCTGCGGGAGCCAGCCCGGCCAGCACGCATCCCACGCCGGCACCGGCCAGCAGCAGGCGGGCCACGGCAGCGGCCCTGCCTCTGCGCCACAGGACACCACCGGCCAGGGCAGCGCCGACAACGAGCAGGGTTCCCAGGGTGACGAATGAAGCATTCATCAGGCCGTGCTCGGGGGAGCAGACGTACCGCGGCTCGGGCTCTGGCTGCAGGGCGCAGTGAGCGTTGCCCAAGTCGCTGATGTTGTTCCGCGCCCAGCTGTACGGTCTGGCCCAAGCCGACTCGGCGATCCCGTGAACGACGAAGAACTGCACCACGCCCACGATCCATGCCGAGTACCCGATCCGGAATCTCACCTGTCCACCTCCGTCACGCGCATCTCGTGCGGACAGTCGATCACGCGGCGCCGGACTCAGGCACTCCGACAAGCCCCCTGAAACAGGGTGGGGCTAACCCTATGATCTTCGCGCCGTGAGACCGTGCGGGGCTGCCAACACCGCGGCGACACTTGGTCACTTGGCGTCCAAGGCGGCTCAGGGTGCGACGGGGGACGGGAAGATCCGCCTCGGGAAATGAGCGGCAGGGTCCCGCCGGTGCGCGGTACGGTGCGCCGGTGTCAGAGATCAAGAAGTTCCAAGTCACCTTTGACTGCGCAGAACCCGAGCGCCTCGCTCGCTTCTGGTGTGAAGTGCTGGGGTACGTCATGCCGCCGCCACCTGAGGGGTTCACCAACTGGGACGATTTCAACCGCACCCTGCCTCCTGAGAAGCAGGGAGCATGGTCCGCCTGCAGTGATCCTTCAGGCGCGGGCCCGCGCCTGTACTTCCAGCGCGTCCCTGAGGGCAAGGTCGTCAAGAATCGGGTCCATCTCGACGTCCGGGTCGGCACCGGGCTCGTGGGGGACGAGCGCCTCGCCACGCTCGAAGCCGAGTGCGCACGACTGGTCGCGCTCGGTGCGACCCACGTGCAGACGCTGTACGCCGACGAGGAGAACGAGTCGTGCATCCCGATGCTGGACATCGAGGGCAACGAGTTCTGTATCGACTGAACATTCTTCGAGCCGGGGAGGTGGAGAGCCACCTCCCCTGGGCCTCTCCGGTCCAGCTGACGCAGCGCATGGGGCCCATCTGGCACATAGGTGGCACGGCGGCGGCGGGCGGCCTGAAAGAACAAGGCCCAGGGCTTCGGGTGCGTACCCGTCGACCTGGGCCTTCGTCGTGTCCGGGGACCGGTGGGCGCGGACGGTTTCGAACCGCCGACATCCGCCTTGTAAGGGCGGCGCTCTACCGCTGAGCTACGCGCCCGGGAGACGAGTGGACAGCGTACATCGCCCGGGGGGATGTCCCGCAAACCACCGGCCGGGCGCACCGTGAACCACAGGCCCTGTGTGTTCGTCCTGTACCGGTGGGAGAATGACAGCCGGGCAGTGCGGATCACAGCGCGGGAGAGGGATGTGACGGCGACACCAGCACAGCCGTGCACGCCGGGGGCGGGCCGGCGCCGTACGGCTGCCCGTGACGGCCTGGTCCTGCTCGCGCTGCCGCTCGTCGCCGCGCTCGCCCTGCCCGCGGCCTTCGCCGGAGGCGGTACGCGGCGGTGGTTCGGGGGACGGGCCGAGGGGCAGCGGGCCGAGGCGCAGGCCGCCAAGGACGACGCCGCGACCGCCTTCTACGAGCTGGACAGCGCCCAGCGGGATCTGCGGATCTCGATCGAGACCATCGCCGCCGTGGACGACTCGCCGGCCGCCCGCCGTGCCGTCGCCGACTTCGAGGGGCTCGGGCGGCGCATCGACGAGGTCAGCCTGCGCTACATCGGTGCCGTCGACGCGCACGACCTGGACCGGGTCGACCTGGAGGCGTCCGCCGCGTCCCGCGCCCGGGCCGACCTCACGGCCGCCAAGGACGAACTGGCGCGCGTCAAGCAGGAGCTGGATCGTTTCGGCCAGGGCCTGGGGCCGCTGCTCGGGAAGGCGGAGACCCAACTCGCCCGGGTCGCCCCGGCCGCGGAGCGGGCCCGCCAGGCGTTGCGCGCCGCCGGTGACGCCCTGGAGGCCGCGCGCGCGGCGGGGCTCCGGGCGGAGGACCTCGCCGCCCGGCTGGCCGCCCTGGCGCCGGAACTGACCAAGCTCAACGAGGGCGCCGGCCGGCACGGCGTGCCGCAGACGCTGGAGCGCGCGCAGCGGGTCGCGCGGGACGCCGAGAGCGTACGGGCGCAGGCGGAGCGGCTGCCGGAGCAGGCCGCCGACGTCGATCACCGGCTGGTGTCCCTGCGCACCCGCGCCGAGGCGCTCACCACGCGGGCCGGGCAGGTCGAGCCGGTCCTCAGCGAGCTGCGGCGGCGGTTCACGGCGGCCTGCTGGCAGGATCTCCAGCGGGTGCCGGAGCAGGCGGCCGAGTCCGTGCGGCAGGCCGAGCTGAAGCTGGCGGAGGCGCGGGCGGCGCGGGACGCGCAGCGCTGGCCGGACGCCGCGTCGCTGCTGTCCACCGTACGGGCGCTGCTGAACTCGACGGACGAGGCGGTGTCGGCGGCCGGTGACCGGCTGCGGCGGCTCAACGCCGTGCAGAAGGACGCGGGGCAGGAGATCGAGCGGACCCGGTTCGCGATCAGGGACGCCCAGCGACTGGCCATGGCGGGGCGTACGACACCCGATCCGCGGCATGCCCGCCCGCTGGACGAGGCCGTGGCCCGGCTGGACCGCGCGGTCGCCGGTCTTGAGGGCCGGCACCCGGACTACTGGCACTTCCTGACCGAGACGGAAGCGGTGCGGGGCACGGTCGCGGACGTGGTGTCCGGGATCCGCGGGGAACGCGGCGGGCCGCGGTAGGCCCGTAGGCCGATGGGCAGGGCCCCCGGACACACGCAGGCCCCGGACACACGCAGGCCCCCTGCCGGCGGAGAGTCCGCGGCAGGGGGCCTGGTCACCGGTATCCGAGGCCGAAGGCTCAGGTGCGGTACGCGTAGAACGCGGCCGTCGGATACGACGCGACGAGACTCGCCACCGACCTGTTGAAGGTGTTGGTGGAGTGGTACGACACGTAGGGCACGCCCTGGGCGCTGCGCGACGTGACGATCATGGAGTGGTCCTTGGACCCGTCCTTGTTGAAGTCCATCTGGAGCACGTCACCGATGTCCAGCTGGTACACGTTGGACAGGCTGGTGACCCGCTTCGAGGACAGCGCGAACCACGAGAACTCGTTGACGCCGACGAACGAGTCGGACTGGATGTCCGCGGTGCCGAACCACTTGTGGAAGTCGTTCGTGTAACCCGGGACGTGCTTCCAGCCGCCGGCCTTCAGGGACTGGCTGACGAAGTTGGTGCAGTCACCGCCCGCGCCCTGACCGTTGTAGTCGGGGTAGTCCGGGTTGTAGTTCTTCCAGTACTTCGTCGCGTACGCCACCATGGCGTTGTAGTCGTACGCGCCACCCGTGATCTTCTTCGGGTTGGCGGGCGCCGGCCACGTGGTCGAGGCCTTGGGGGCCGACGGCGGGCCGTCGTCGGCGGGGGTGGCGGGCTTGGCCTTGGCGGCGGCGACGGTCGGCGTGGCCACCTGGTTGACGGCCATGTAGCCGTCGTCGGTGTCCTGGACCCGGGTCAGCTGCCAGGCGCCCTGCCGGTCGGCCTTGAACGTCAGCTCGTGGTGCGCCTGGAAGCCGGTCGTCTTCGGCTCGTTGGCCTTGACGTCGGCGTAGGCGAGCGTCGTGATCTCGGTGACGTCCGCCTTGGCGGTACGACCGGTCACCCGCGTCGCGTCCAGCGTGACCTTGGTGCTGCCGGCGCTGTACTTCTCCCCCAGCTTGGCGAGCAGGGTCTGACGGCCGTGCAGCTGGCTCAGCGCGGACTTCTCCGCACGGTTCTGCCCGTCGGACAGCTTGACGTGCCCCCGGAAGCCGGTGGCGCGCTGCGTGTCCTTCTTCTGGGCGCCGCCGGCCACCAGGGCGTCGGTGCGGTCGGTGAAGACCGCGTCGGCCAGCTTCTGGAACGTGGCCTTGGTCGCCGCGTCCACCGTCGGGTCGTCGGTGACCGCCGCGCCGGCGCTCCAGTTGGGCACCAGGGCCACGCCCGCGACCACCGAGGCGGCTGCGGCGGAGACTATGGCTGTACGGCTCCGCTTACGGCTCAGTTTTCTTGATTTCAATGGTGATCCCCTCTAGGCCGGTACACCCATACCGGAGGGGCATCTTCCCATGCCATATGTGGCTGGTGGGAAGGGGGTTGGTTGAATCGCAACCAACCGTCCACCGCCGTCCACCGCCCCGTCCGGTGCCGTCTACGACCGTCTACGCCCGGCTACTGCACCACGCTGGACCAGTCCGGCGACTGGGCCGGGTCCAGGCTGCGCAGCCGCTCCAGCGTCGCGGGCTTCTGCACGTCCATCCAGTCCGACAGCTCCTTGAAGGAAACACACTTGACCTCCTTCTTGGTGCAGACGTTCTTGATCACCTGGTTCATGGCCTTCATGTAGATGCCGCCGTTCCAGTCCTCGAAGTGGTTGCCGATGAACATCGGCGCGCGGCTGCCGTAATACACACGGTTGAACCCGTCCATGTACGACTGGAGCGTCATCCGCTGCCATTCGGAGTACATGGCCGGGTTGCCCTTCGGGTTGGCGTCGGACTGGTTGTAGAGGAAGTTGAAGTCCATGGACAGGGCCTGGAACTTGCCGCCCGGGTACGGAAGGCTCTGGAGCGGGAAGTTCCAGACACCGTTCTTCTTCGCGGGCCATATCTGGAACTCGCCCGGGGAACTCGCGTCGTAGCGCCAGCCGTAGTCCTTGACGACCTTGAGCAGGTTCTCCTGGCCCTCGAGACAGGGGGCGCGCCCGCCGACGACCTCGCTCTTGAAGTCGAAGGGCAGCGCGGGGATGTCCTTGTAACCGGTGTTGGTCTTCCAGTTCTCGACGAACTTGTAGAACTGGTCGATCTCGTCCTTCCACTGGGCGGGGCTCCACGCCTTGCCGCTGCCGGGGTCGGGGTCGCAGAAGTGGCCGTTGAAGTGGGTGCCGATCTCGTTGCCGCCGTTCCAGGCCGCGCGGAGCTGTTCCAGGGTGTCGCGGATGTGCTGGTCGGTGGCGTAGTCGATCGCCGCCTCGCCCGGCTTGTGCATGGGCCCCTGGTAGAGGCTCCTCTTGTCCTTGGGCAGCAGGTAGATGCCCGTGAGGAAGAACGTCATGTGGGCGTCGTACTGCTTGGCCATCTCCAGGTAGTGCGAGAAGAGATGGTCGTCGCCCTGCAGCGCGCCGTCCCAGGAGATGACGACGAACTGGGGCGGCTTCTCACCGGGCTTGAGCGGAACCGCCTTCAACTGGTCCTTCTGCGGCCCGGTGAGGGAGGTGGAGCCGTCGCCCAGGATCTTTACCTTGCCGTCCCACTTCGGCGTCTGGCCGGGCTTGGGCAGGTAGTTCTTCTTGTCACCGTCGGCGGCCGTCGGCGTCGTGTCGTCGTGTCCGGCCACCACGAGGAAGGTCACCGTGATGGACGCGACCGCGAGCAGCGCCGCCAGCGTGAGGTTGCGGCGGTTGCGGGCCGGGGCGGGACGGGCCTTGCGACGGCGGCCGGTCTTGGAGGTCATGGGCGGCTCGTTCTGCGAGGAGCGGACGGTGGGCGGTGGCTCGTGCACCGGCGTCAGCCGGGCGGACGCGTGGCGTTCGTCCAGATCGTGTAGGGGACGCCGGTGGTGGTCGCCGTCCCGGCGATCCCCTCCAGCGGCAGCGACTGAAGGCTCTTGGCGAGGTCCATGCGGTAGACGACGACCGCCGTGGAGACGGAGTCGGCCGTGCCGATGTACCAGGAGGCGGTGTCGTCCTGCGCGTGCCCGGCCATCCCGGCGACCGGCCGCTCGGCGGACACCGCGCCCGGGTGGGCGGTACGGAAGGCGTCGGTGAGCGCGTCGGTGACCTGGCTCGCGGTCGTGGAACTCACCGCCCGCCGGGGCTTGGGCGTCGCGAGCGGGACCGCGGTGCCGTTGCGGGTCATACGGCGCACCGAGTACGGCTCGGTGTGCTGCCCCTCGGCGGCGAAGGTGGCGTAGCCGTTCGCCATCCGGATGGCGCTCGGGGTGGAGCTGCCGAGGGACAGGGCGGGCACCTGCGGGCCCATGCTGGAGGGCAGCAGTCCCGTCGCCAGCGCCGTCCTGCGCACCTGGTCCAGGCCGGTGTCCATGCCGAGCTGCATGAACGGGGTGTTGACCGACTGGGCGAGCGCCTGGCTCAGGGGGATGCGGCCGTAGGACTTCTTGCCCTCGTTGTGGGCGCTGACCTTCTTCCCGCTGCGGTCCCAGTAGGGGCCCTCGGGGGTGATGACGGGGACGCCGTCGTCGCCGTCGTAGAGCGTGTCGGGGGTGACCGGGGTCGCCGGGCCGCCGCGGGTCTTGTGGACGCCGTGCTCCAGGCCCGCGGCGTAGACGAACGGCAGGAACGCCGAACCGGCCTGGACGGAGCCCGCGTTGGACTCGTTGAAGCCCTGCGTACGGTGGTCGGGGCCGCCGTAGACCGCGAGGATACGGCCGTCGGAGGCCACCGAGGCGGCGCCGTAGTGGGCGTTCTTCGCCGGGCCCGGCAGGGTCTGCTTGCCCTCCTTGCGGGCCTTGGTGACGGCGGCCGTGAGGGCGTTCTCCTTCTTGCGGTCGAAGGTGGTGTAGATCTGGTAGCCGCCGAGGTCGAAGTCCTTGTCGGAGAGGTTCGCGGACTTCTTGGCGTACTGGGAGGCCAGCTGCACCAGGTAGTCGCTCTGCTGTCCGGTGTCGTACAGCGGGTTCTGCTTGAGCGGCTCGGGGAACGTGCGGTACTTGTCGCGCTCGGACTGCGACAGCTTGCCGATCTTGACCATCCGGTCCAGGATCCAGGACCAGCGCTCGACGGCGCGATGGCGGTTCGCCGGGTTGAGGGTGGGGTCGTAGAGACCGGCGCCCTTGAGGAGGGAGGCGAGGAAGGCGGCCTCGCTCGGGTTGAGCCGGCTCACGTCCTTGCCGTAGTAGGCCTGGGCGGCGCGCTGGATGCCGTAGGTGCCGCGACCGAACCAGCTCGTGTTGAGGTAGCCCTCCAGGATCTGGTCCTTGCTCATCTGGTTGTCGAGCTTGAGGGCGATCATCGCCTCGGTGAACTTGCGGCTGACCGTCTGGTTCTGGTTCAGGTAGACGTTCTTCACGTACTGCTGGGTGATGGTCGAGCCGCCCTGGGTGTCCCCCTTGCCGACCGTGCGGTACAGGGCGCGGGTGAGGCCCTTGACGGAGATCCCGGGGTCGGAGTAGAAGCTCTCGTTCTCGGCCGCGAGGACCGCCCAGCGGACCTGTTCGGGGATGTCCTTGAGCGGCATGGCCTGCCGCTGCACCCAGCCGGTGCGGGCCATGGGGGTGCCGTCGGACCAGAAGTAGACGTTGTCCTGCTGGGTGGCGTACGAGTTGAGGTTCTGCGGGATGTCGGTGGCGGCGTAGGCGATGACGAGGAAGGCGCTGCTGAGGCAGACGGAGGTCAGCACGGCGCCCACCCACTGGCGCCAGGAGGGCATCCAGCGCCGCCAGCCGGCGCGGCCCGGGCGCGGGTAGGCCGGGCGCAGCTTGCGTGCGTAGGGGGCGAGCCTGTGGGCGAGGGGCTCCAGCTTGCGGGCGTACGGCGCCAGGGGCGCGGTGACACGAGTGAGCAGGGTGCCCTCGGGGACCTTCTTGCGCGAGGCTCGCCGAGGGGTGGACGCGGGCTGGGGCTGCGGGGGGACCCGCAGCTGCATGGTCTCGTCGGGGCGGAGCCCCTCGGGGATGCCCGGGTCCGTGCCGGTGTCCGCGTCGGAGCCCCGCGACTCGGCCGGGTCCGGCCGCCTGGGGCGCACGGCCTTCAGCTGCATGGTGCCGTCGGGCGGCGGAATGGCGCCGGCCTTCAGCTGCATGGTCTCGTCCGGGTCGAACCGGGACGCGCCGGGAGTCCGGCCGTCCTCGGGGCGCCGTCGGCTCGACCGGTCGCCCGAGCGGCCCTGCGGGTCCGACCGTTCGGTCCGCCTGGGCTCGGCCGGGCGCCGCAACTGGTCGTTCAGACGGGCGAGCTGGTCGTTCGGCCGGTCCGACCGACCGGACGCGTCGTACCGCTCCACCCGACCCGACTGCCCGGACTCACCGGAACGCTCCGAAGGACCGGAGTCGCCGGAACGGCCCGAACGGCCGGACTCACCGAAGCCGCTCGGTCGGCCGGACTCGTCGAAGCGAGCCGAACGGCCGGACTCGTCGCGCCGACCCGAGCGGTCGGCCTCGCCAGAACGGTCCGAACGGGCGGACTCACCGGAACCGCCTGAACGGCTGGACTCACCGAAGCTGCTCGACCGGCCGGACTCGTCGAAGCGAGCCGAACGGCCGGACTCGTCGCGCCGGCCCGAGCCGCCGAACTCACCGGGACGGTCCGAACGGGCGGACTCACCGAAACCGCTCGACCGGCCGGACTCGCCGTACCGACCCGAGCCGCCGGACTCGCCAGAACGGTCCGAACGGCTGGACCCGCCGAAGCTGCTCGGTCGGTCGGAGCCGTCGTAGCGGTTCGACCGGCCGGGCTCGTCGTAGTGACCCGGACGGCCGGACTCGTCGTGTCGATCCGAGCGGTCGGACTCGTCGAAGATGTTCGAGTGGTCGGGCTCGATGTGCCGGTTCGACCGGTTCGACCGGTTCGGTCGGCTGGGCTCGTCGGGGTGGCCCGGGCGGTTCCGTCGGAACGGGTCGTCGGGGCGAGGACGGCGCGGCTGGTCGTCCCGTCCGCTCGACTCGGCGCCCGGGCCCGGCTGTTCCGGTCGGTTCGGCTCGTCCTCATAGCGGTGCGGTCGGTTGCCGCCCTCGCTAGTCACGGCGGGATCCGGCGTACGCACGCCTCCGGCGCTGCCGGCCCCCTATTCGCTGCCATGCCTCGGTCACGACTGCATCTCCCTCCGCACTCGATGTTGCGCGCGTGGGTAGGTGCAGCTGCCACGTATGCGGCTGCGAGCCCCCTTCACGGAGCCCCCCTCACGATCTCACGGCTCATCGCGGCACTAATAAATTATCAGCGACTCCTGTCATCCCCCGGGGCGGGAGAGGTACAGAAGTGGCCAAGGCGAAAAATCTGAGGAGATCTTAAGGAGATCTCCTGACCATCAAGGGGAGCCGCATTGTCCTTTGAGTCACCTTTACGTGCACTTTGAGACGTCGCCACGGCCCGGGCGAGCCCCTGGGTCGGCCGGTTCCCGACGGCTAACCTGGGGACATGCCTCGCTACGAGTACCGCTGCCGCACGTGCGGCGACACCTTCGAACTCAGCCGCCCCATGGCCCAGTCGGCGGCCCCCGCCACCTGCCCCTCGGGCCACGACGACACGGTCAAGCTCCTGTCGACCGTGGCCGTCGGCGGCACGGCGGGCGCCCCCGCGTCGGCACCCCCCGCGGGCGGAGGCGGGGGCGGCTGCTGCGGCGGGGGCTGCTGCGGCTGAAAGCATGTCCCCTATTTGACATGTTCGCGTTTGACAGGCCGCCTATTTTTGACGTGCAGCCTTCAAAAATTCGCGCAGAATCCGCTCCCCCGCCAGAACGCCGCGTTCCGCCAGCGCGCTGATCCCGGGGGACGTCCAGTCGCAGTCCGCCAGTTCGCCGTGGCCCGGGCGCCAGCCCCGGTCCGCGGCGAGCAGCAGATCCGCATCGAGCAGCGAGTCACCGGCGGCCAGGGTGAGCGCCGCACCGGTGCGCCGGGCGACCTCGCGCACGGCGGCGCTCTTCGTCAGCGGCTTCGGCACCGCGTAGATCTTGCGGCCCTGCAACGACACCGTCCAGCCGCGCTCCTCCGCCCAGGCGGCCAGCTCCTTGACCCACTCCTCGGGCAGCAGCTCCCGCTCCACGACGAGGTAGGCGAACAGGTCCTCGGCCACCCGCTGCTTGCGCAGCCACACCGGGTCCGCCGCGGCCGTCAGATGCTCCTGCACCTCGGCCAGCGGCGCGCACTCCTCCGCGAGGCGCGCGAGGACCGCCCGGTGCCAGTCGGCGTCCGTGACTCCGTCCACGAGCAGATGGCCGCCGTTCGCGCAGATCGCGTACCGGGGGGCGGGGCCCGGCAGGTTGATGCGCTGGTACTGCTTGCGGGTGCGGGTCGTGGTCGGCACGAACACCGCGCGGTCCCCGAGATCGGTGAGCAGGCCCGCGGCCGTCTCCGTCATGTAGGACAGCGGCCTGCTCTCGTGCACCTCGACGCACAGCAGTCGCGGCGCCCTCGGGTCCGGCATGGTCAGCGCGAGCGCCGCGGCGGAGTAGATCAGTGTGCGGTCGAGGTCGCTCGCGACCAGGACGGGACCGGTGCCGGGGTTCGTGGCGGTGCTCACGCGGCCGACACCGCCTTGCCGTCGGCGCCGGTCGCACCCCGCGTGTACCGGGGGTGGATCAGCCCCACGCAGCTGTACGGCAGCCCGTCGACCTCCTCGACGGGCACCCCGCGCTGCTCGGCCAGCAGGCGTACGTGGTCCAGGTCGGCGCCGGCCCCCGAGCGCGCGAGGATCTTCCAGGGCACCCGGCGCAGCAGGACCCGGGTGGTCTCCCCCACCCCGGGTTTGACGAGGTTCACGTCATGGATGCCGTACTCCTCGCTGATGCGCTCCACCGCCGCCCAGCCCTCCCAGGTCGGCGTACGGTCGCCGGCGAGCAGTTCCTTGGCCCGCGCGTCGACGCCGGCGTCCACCTCGGGGAAGTGGGCGGTGACGGTGTCCAGGAAGTCGGCCGACACGTCCGCCGGGGCGAGCTCCCGGTAGAACTTGGCGCCGTGGTAGTCCCGCGGTCCGACCAGGTCGGCGCGCAGCACGGTGCGCGAGATGAGCCCGGAGACGGTCGAGTTGAGGCAGGCGGACGGGATGAGGAAGTCCTCCCGGGTGCCGTACGTCCGCACGCAGGAGCCCGGGTCGGCCAGCACCGCTATCTCCGCGTCGAAGCCCGAGACGCCCTCGACGGCCTCGAACTCCCTGATCGCGTCGGCGAGTTCCCGGGTGATGGCGCCCTTACCGGTCCAGCCGTCCACGAAGACGACGTCGGCGGGGTCGTGGCGGTCGGCGAGGTAGCGCAGCGCGTTGGCGTCGATACCGCGCCCGCGCACGATGGACACCGCGTAGTGCGGCAGGTCCAGGCCGTGGCGGTGCTGGGCCCAGCGGCGCATCAGCACGCCGACGGGGGTTCCGGCGCGGGCCAGGGAGACCAGCACGGGCCGCCGTCCGGGCCGTTCGGCGAGCACGGTCTCGGTGACCACGCCGACCGCCTCGGCGATCCGCGCGGCCGAGAGCGTGAGGGCCTCCTGGAACAGCTCCTGGTACTGGGCGCTCGGCTGGTACTCCACGGGCAGCGACTCCGCGTAGTGCGCGCCGCCGCTCTGGATCGCCTCCTCGCGCTCCTCCACCGGCGCCTCCAGGGTGACGTCCGAGAGGTCCTGGAGCAGCCATCCGACCTCGTCCGGCGCGTACGAGGAGAAGGTCGGGCCGCGAAGGGGCTCGGGGAGCATCGGGGGCCTTTCGGGAGCGTGTGCGGGCTGCGGCACACAGCCGGCCGCGCGAGGGGGTGTGTGGCTCGGGACCACGGCCAGCAGGACGTGCGGGACATGGGCGGCCAGTTGGCCGAGGAGGCCGTCGGGGGCGTGCAGGGCGGGGGTGTCGGCCACCGAGTCCACGACCGCCACCACCGCGTCGAATCCGGCGCCCGCCACGTTGTAGGCGTAGCGCTCGCCGGGGCCGTCGGCCGGGTCGTCGTGGGCGGGGAAGACGATGCGGCTGCGGATCGCGTAGCCGGGGTCGTCCACCGCGAGGACGGGCGAGCGGGTGGTGGTGGAGTAGCGGACCTCGGCGGCCACGGTCCGCTCCAGCTCGTGGGCGAGGCGCAGCGGCGCGTACATCAGCTCCTCGAAGCCCAGCACCAGCACCCGCCGGGCGGCGGCGGGTATCGCCTCGGCGAGGCGGGCGGCCATGGCGGGCAGCTCCCGCTCCAGGCGGGCGCGGTGCCCGGGGGTGAAGCCGTGCCGGCCGCCGTCGGGCAGGGCGTCGGGCCAGCCGATGCCGACCCGCTCGATCCGGCCGCCCTCCCGGGGGCCGGGGACCGCCGGGCGGGCGGCGGCCTCGTGCTCCGCGACCAGGGCGCGGCCCTTCTCCAGCACGTCCTCGGGCAGCCGTACCGTGCCGGAGGCCGCAGCGAGGAGATCCACGCGGGCGCCGATCTCCTCGGCGAAGTCCGTCAGCCGCCCGAGGTCGGCGGCCGAGCGCATGTCGACGAGGGAGACGACGACGTACCGCTTCCTCGGGTGGCGCTCGTCCAGGTCCCGGATCGTGTTCATGACCGTGTTGCCGGTGGAGAACTCGTCGTCCACCAGGACCAGCGGCCCCTCGCCCGCCAGCAGCCGCGGGTCCTCGGGGAGCAGCAGATGCGAGGTGGCGTGGGAGTGGGACTCCTCGAAGCCGCCCGCCGGGGCGACGCCCGCCACCGGGCGGCGGGTGGAGTGCAGATAGGGCGCGAGGCCCAGGCCGTCCGCGACCGCGTGCCCGAGGCCCGTGGCGGTCTCCGCGTAGCCGAGGACGACGGCGCGGCGGCCCTCGTCCTCGCCCAGCAGCTCCCGCACGCGGCGGCCGAGGGCGAGCCCATGGCCGTAGACGACGGACGGGGACTGCGGGACGTGCTTGCCCAGCACGTGCGAGACGAGCAGGTGCGCCCGCTTGGGGTTGCGGCGCAGCGCCAGCCCCAGCAGCTCGGGCAGGCGCTCGTCACCGGCGAGCTCGACCCCGAGCCGCTCGGCGACCCATGTCCCGGACCAGACCTCGTTGTTCATGCGTTCCCTGTCATACGGCGGTTGCGGTGGCTACGTCGGTTGCGGTGGCGCTACGGCAGCACGGCGGCGGCCAGCAGTTCCACGAAGCCGACGTGCTCGTGGGCGACGCCGAAGACCTCGGCGCGCTGGAGGGTGCGCTCGGCCCAGGCGCGGTGCGGCTTCACCTCGTTCATCTTGTTCGTGTACGCGGAGCGCAGCACGCCCCCGCCCAGCCGCTCGGGCCGCAGGATGTCCTGGGCGTCGCTGAACTCCTCGTGGCTGACGACCGACAGCGCGTGCACGGGCATGACGTGCGAGGGGTGGATGCAGGTCTTGCCGAGCAGCCCGTTGGCCCGGTCCAGGGCGATCTCGCGCAGCAGCCCGTCCATGTCGTGCTCGATGAGCGTCTCGCGCAGATCCTCGACCTCGCCCGCCTGGAACGGGCTGCGGCGCAGCAGCGGCTTGAACATCCGCTCCTGGGCCCGGAAGTACTCCCACACCGGCCCGGTCACCGTGAATCCGGTTCCGTCGACGCGCCCGAGGACGTTCACCACGTCCGCGATGACCGAGGCGACGATCTGGACGTCGTAGGCGGTCATGTCGGGTGCTCTGCGCAGGCCGTAGGAGGAGCAGAAGTCGGTGACACCCAGGCGCAGCGCGAGAACCCGGTCGCGGTACTTGTCCACCGTGCGGAAGATGCCGGCCAGGGTCTCGCGGCGGGTCTCCAGGTAGAGCAGGTCCGGTGACTCCAGGACGGGCATGGCGAACAGCCGGTGTCCGCTCGCCGCCTCGGCGGCGGTCAGCGCCTCCAGGAAGAGGACGCCGCGCTCCTCGGTGAACTTCGGCAGCACGAAACCGGACAGGAGCCGCACCGCCGGGCCGAGCCGGGCCACCAGGTCCGGGATCTGGTCGGCGGTGCGGACGCGGATGAACAGCAGCGGCGGGTCGAGGTCGGGCCGTCCGTCCAGCTCGGTGAGCTGGCGCACCAGGTTCTCCTCGGCGTCCACCACGTCCGCGTCGTCGATGGAGTCCTCCAGGCACAGCACCATCGACACGACCCCGCGGCCGGCCTGCTTGACCACGTCGTCGGCCAGCCGCGGACGGGTCGCGGGGCTGTAGAGGGTGGCGCCGAGAGCGGCCGCGAGAACCGGGGCGGCGGAGTCCGCGGTGAACACTGCCGGTTCGCGGTGGAAGAGACGCTGCCGCTCCTCTGGGGCGATATGCCCGAAATGACGCATGAAACTCCCCCGCTTGTGGCTGGATTGTATGCATGGGAACGGCCGATGTGGCCGAGGGTGGCCGGTAATAGTACGTAGAACTGCGTGTCAGGGGTTCCTGTCCGGTATGAAATTCCGGTAACCCGGCTGTGTCGACGGTACGTCGGCGCCCGGATCGGAGCCACACCCCGCGTTGTCGTGACCTTGCCCGAGAAGGCAGGATGACGCCCATGACGCACGCGATGCTGAAGGGGTCGAACGTCCCGCTGGAGGCCACGGCGGTACGGGCGGTACTGCGCTGGACACCGGGAACGGGCGTTCCGGACGTGGACGCCTCGGCGCTGCTTCTCGGCCCCGGCGGGCGGGTGCGGTCCGACGAGGACTTCGTCTTCTACAACCAGCCCCGGCATCCGTCCGGCACGGTGCGGCTGCTCGGCAAGAAGCGCGCGGGCGAGGGGCTGACGGAGGCCATCCAGACGGACCTGACGGGCGTCGAGGCCGACGTGAAGCGTGTCCTGCTGGTCGCCTCCGCGGACGACGTCACCTTCGACCAGGTGCGGGGGCTGCGCATCGAGCTGCACGACGCGGGGGCGGGGGCGGACGCGGAGCCGCTCGCGCACTTCGAGATCAAGCCGGAGACGGGGGCGGAGACGGCGCTGATCTGCGGGGAGCTGTACCGGCGGGGGGAGGGCTGGAAGTTCCGGGCCCTCGGGGAGGGGTACTCCAACGGGCTGAAGGGGCTCGCGAACGACTTCGGGATCACGGTGGACGAGTCCGAGGAGGGCGAGGTCTCGGCTCCGCTGCCGCCGGAGCAGCCGCCGGTGCCGGTGCAGTCGGCGTACGGGTATCCGCTGCCTGCCGCCGCGGCGCCGTCGTACGGCTACCCCCAGACCCAGCCGGCCTACGGCTACCCGCCCGCCCTCCCCGACTTCACTCTGCCCCCGCAGGGCCCCCAGTTCATCACCCGCTGACCCCTCCGGGGCACGCCCGGCTTCTCGCGCAGTTCCCCGCGCCCCTTGTCGGGAGGGTTCGGTCCGTTCCGATCCTGCGGCTCCGTCGTGGCCGCTCGCGCAGTTCCCCGCGCCCCTGATGGGGGCGCGGGGAACTGCGCGAGAACCCCCCACCCACCCGCACCGTCACCGTCGACCCCGACCCACCTGACAAGGGGCGCGGGGAACTGCGCAAAGAGCCGGCACCCGAGCGGCGCGTCACGTCTTCGTCTTGTAGCCCCGCCCCCACTGCAACCCCCACCCGTACAACCGGTCCAGCTCCGCCTGGAAGCCGTACACGAACTTGACCTCCCGCCGCACCACCAGCTCCCCCTTCACGTTCTCGATCATCACCACCGCGCACGACCGCGCCTGCGGATGCCGCTCGTCCAGCCCGATCTCGATGCGCGGCCCGTTGTTCGGGTAGAGCGTGACGTGGGCGTGCGTCCGGTCGAACGCGGGCGTCTGGTCGTAGATGTAGACGAAGATCAGCAGTCGCTTGAACTCGTCCCGGTGGTCGAGATTGACGAAGATCGTCTCGCCCGTCCCCGACCCGAACCGGTCGTCCCCGCTGAGCTTGATGTACGGAGGCTCGTTCAGCTCCCCGAAGAAGCCGCCCAGCGGCTGCACCACCCCCTTGGTGCCGTCGGCCAGCTCGTACATGCAGCCCAGGTCGAGGTCGACGTTGACCATGCTCTGCGTGTGCGCCTGGACGACCTCGGGAGTGAACAGCCGCAGCGGCCGGCGCAGCAGGCTGACCTTCTCGGGCGCCCCGATGTCCGAGGTCCGCATCCGCCACGACAGGTTGATCCGCAGGTTGCCGCTCGCCGCCCCCTGCTTGGTCAGCGAGACCCGCTGGTGTCGTTTGGTCAGCTCGATCGCGTTGCTCGCCGCGCTGCCCGAGTCGAACTCGGTCGGGCGCCCGCGCCACACACTGTCCCAGAAGCTCATGCCCGCCCCCTGCGGTTCATCGGTTCACACAGCAGCGGGGCGGCCGTCGAGGACGTCCCCGTCCTGACGGCCGCCCCGCTGCTCAGAGCGTTCCTCACTCAGCCCCGGTCCACACACCCGGGGCCCGGACGCGAGGAGTGCGCGACGGGCGTGTCACACGCCCGAGGACACCTCAGCCTTCGGGTCCGAGCCCGCCGCTTTTCCCTCGGCCGCCGCCAGGGCCCGGTTGCGGCGCACGGAGGACCAGAAGGACCAGGCGATCAGCACGACGCCGACGAGACCGGTGATGACCTCGTTGATCTGGTACTGGATGGTGACCAGGAGGATCACCGCGAGCGCGCCGATCGCGTAGTGCGCGCCGTGCTCCAGGAAGACGTAGTCGTCGAGGGTGCCCTGACGGACGAGGTAGACGGTCAGCGACCGTACGTACATCGCGCCGATGCCGAGGCCGAGCGCCATCAGGACGATGTCGTTCGTGATGGCGAAGGCGCCGATGACACCGTCGAAGGAGAACGAGGCGTCCAGGACCTCCAGGTAGAGGAACATGAAGAACGCGGCCTGGCCGGCCAGGACGACCGCCGAGCGCTTCTTCCCGGTGCGCGCGGCCTCTTCCTCGGCCTCGTGCTCCCGCTCCTCCTCTTCCTCCAGCTTGTCCTCGAAGTAGCCCGAGAGCCCGCCGACGATCATGTAGGTGATCAGGCCGGCGACGCCGGAGATCAGGACCGTCTGCCCCTTGTCGACATGCGCGCCGCCGTGCTGGTGGGCGTGGACCGCGAAGGTCATGGAGGCGATCAGCAGGACGATCAGCGAGATGCAGACCGACAGCATGTCGACCTTGCCGAGCTTGGCCAGCGGGCGCTCGATCCAGCGCAGCCACTGGATGTCGCGCTCCTCGAAGATGAAGTCCAGGAAGATCATCAGCAGGAACATCCCGCCGAACGCGGCGATGGCCGGATGCGCGTCGGTGACGAGCTGCTGGTACTGGTCCTTGTCGGTCAGTGCCAGATTGACCGCGTCTATCGGGCTCTTCTTCGCCGTGACGGCGACGATCACGACGGGGAAGACCAGCCGCATACCGAACACCGCGATCAGCACGCCGACCGTGAGGAAGATCTTCTGCCAGAAGGCGTTCATCTTCTTCAGGATTCCGGCGTTGACCACCGCGTTGTCGAAGGACAACGAGATCTCGAGCACGGACAGGATCGCCACGATGCCGAACGCGGTCCACCCCCCGTACAGGACCGCTGCTGCCAGGCCGAGCGCAGTGATCACGAACGACCAGCCGAAGGTTTTCAGAAGCACTGGCTACCCAATCCGTATATCGAGGGGGCCCGGACGATGCCCGGAGATCACCCCATCGCCGTACCCGGCTTTACGAAACGTTGACTCCGAAGTCTAGAGCGATTCCGCGAAGACCGGACGCGTACCCCTGGCCCACGGCCCGGAACTTCCACTCGCCCCCGTACCGGTAGACCTCGCCGAAGATCATCGCCGTCTCGGTGGAGGCGTCCTCGCTCAGGTCGTAGCGGGCGAGCTCCTGGCCGTCCAGCTGGTTGACGACCCGGATGAACGCGTTGCTGACCTGGCCGAACGTCTGCCCGCGCTCATCGGCGTTGTGGATGGACACCGGAAAGACGATCTTGTCGCACCCGGCCGGGACGTTGGCGAGGTCGATCAGGATCGACTCGTCGTCGCCCTCGCCCTCGCCGGTGAGGTTGTCGCCGGTGTGCTCCACGGAGCCGTCGGGGCTCTTGAGCTGGTTGTAGAAGACGAACCACTCGTCGCCGAGGACCCGGCCGCCGGCGCACAGCAGCGCGCTGGCGTCGAGGTCGAAGTCGGCGCCGGTGGTGGAACGCGCGTCCCAGCCGAGTCCGATCATCACGTGCGTGAGGTTCGGTGCGGCCTTGGAGAGGGAGACATTGCCTCCCTTGGCGAGCGTGACGCCCATGATGCTGGTCCTCCCCGAGAAAGGTTCTGCTCTGGTGTGTCTGCGCGTCCGGCGCCGCACTCAAACGGTGCGGCGCCGGACGGTACGAGCTTGTTGCGGTGCCTCAGGCGCCCACGTCTCAGACGTTGACGCCGAAGTCCTGCGCGATGCCGCGCAGGCCCGAGGCGTAGCCCTGGCCGATGGCCCGGAACTTCCACTCGGCACCGTGGCGGTACAGCTCGCCGAAGACCATGGCCGTCTCCGTGGAGGCGTCCTCGCTCAGGTCGTAGCGGGCGATCTCCTGCTGGTCGGCCTGGTTGACGACGCGGATGAACGCGTTGCGCACCTGGCCGAAGGACTGCTGGCGGTTCTCGGCGTCGTAGATCGAGACCGGGAAGACGATCTTCTCCACGTCGGCCGGGACACCGGCGAGGTTGACCTTGATCAGCTCGTCGTCGCCCTCACCCTCGCCGGTGAGGTTGTCGCCCGTGTGCTCGACCGAGCCGTCGGGGCTCTTGAGGTTGTTGAAGAACACGAAGTTCTGGTCGCTGCCGACCTTGCCCGTCGTGTTGAGGAGCAGGGCGCTGGCGTCCAGGTCGAAGTCGGTACCGGTCGTGGTGCGGACGTCCCAGCCCAGACCGACCAGGACCGCGGTCAGGCCCGGAGCCTCCTTGGTCAGCGATACGTTGCCGCCCTTGCTGAGGCTGACTCCCACGAGTCCCTCCATTGGTGTCCGGGGGCGGGGAGCCCCGTCGTGCGGTGACCCCCAGGCGTTGGCGGTCACGCGTTGGCATCGGATCAACGAGTCGATCCTAGTGACGGGTTCCCGCGCCCCGAAGGCCATGGGACCCGAGCGTCACAGGGTGTCGAGCGCCTTCACGTACTCGTTCAGGTCGCGCGCGTCCGGCAGGTCGTTGACGACGGTCCACCGCACCACGCCCTCCTTGTCGATGATGAAGGTCCCGCGCACCGCGCAGCCCTTGTCCTCGTCGAAGACGCCGTAGGCGCGTGAAGTGTTGCCATGCGGCCAGAAATCGGACAGCAGGGGGTACTCCAGGCCCTCCTGGTCGCCGAAGACGCGCAGGGTGTGGATGGAGTCGTTGGAGACGGCGAGAAGCTGGGTGTCGCCGTTGACGAACGCCGGCAGGTTGTCGCGCAGCGCGCAGAGCTCGCCGGTGCACACGCCGGTGAAGGCGAACGGGTAGAAGAGCAGCACGACGTTCTTGTGACCGTGGAAGTCGGACAGTCGCACGGTCGCGCCGTGGTTGTCCTTGAGTGCGAAGTCGGGGGCCTTGTCGCCGACCTGGATCGCCATGGACCTGCATCCTTCCGGTGGGTCTGTTCGGGTGGAACCCACCCTACGCAGCCCGCACGGCAGAACGCCGGGTGGGTTGATCCACGACAACCCACCCGGCACCCCCACTGAGCAACCGCTCAGCGGAGTGTCACTTCTTGGACTTGGCCGCCTTCGGCGTCACCAGACGCGAACCGCTCCAGTCCTTGCCCACGCTGACGCTCTTCGACGCCGACAGCCCCGCTGTCGTCGCGGCTTCAGAGATGTCGCTCGGCTCGACGTAGCCCGTACGGCCCGTCTTCGGCGTCAGGAGCAGGATCGAGCCACCTTCTTCGATGTACGTGGTGGCGTCCACCAGCGCATCCGTCAGGTCGCCGTCCTCGTCACGGAACCACAGCACGACGGCGTCGGCGACGTCGTCGTACTCCTCGTCCATGAGTTCACTGCCGACGACTTCCTCAATGGCCTCGCGGAGCTCCTGGTCGACGTCGTCGTCGTAGCCGATCTCCTGGACCACCTGCTCGGGCTGGAACCCCAGCCTTGCGGCAGGGTTAGTCCGCTCCTCCGCGTGGTCCGCGGTCGCGCTCACGGGTTGCCTCCTGATCATGTTCTTGATGATGTCCTCAGCCACGCGCGTACGCGAAGCGTTGGCCGTAGTCCACACGGGCGGGGCGGATCGCGCAAGTACCCGGCGGTTCAGACCGCCGAAACGGTGACGATCCTGGCCGTGTCGCCGCAACTCCAGGCACGGTATCGCGCCCCGAAGTGATCCACGCCACACCGTTCTGCCCGGTTTGGGCGTTCCGGAATCCTCCGGGGGTACGAGACTCGAATGGCTTTGCGCAGGCACGCCCGACCGGTCGCCTCGGAGTTACCCCGGAGTAAAGATGACGTTCCACTCCCCGGGGTACACGATGGGGATCGGCGCGGGCGCGCACCGACAGCGCCGGACGCCGCGGAACAGTACGAATAGTACCGACAGCCAGAACAGACAGCGTGGCCCTCTGACAGGTAAGGAACAGCGTGGCTTCCGGATCCGATCGCAATCCGATCATCATTGGCGGCCTTCCGAGTCAGGTTCCTGACTTCGACCCCGAGGAGACCCAGGAGTGGCTCGACTCCCTCGACGCCGCCGTGGACGAGCGCGGCCGTGAGCGGGCCCGCTACCTGATGCTCCGGCTGATCGAGCGGGCCCGCGAGCGGCGCGTGGCCGTGCCCGAGATGCGCAGCACGGACTACGTCAACACCATCCCCACCAAGAGCGAGCCCTTCTTCCCCGGCAACGAGGAGATCGAGCGCAGGATCCTCAACGCCACCCGGTGGAACGCGGCCGTCATGGTCTCCCGGGCCCAGCGGCCGGGGATCGGGGTCGGCGGCCACATCGCGACCTTCGCGTCCTCCGCCTCGCTCTACGACGTGGGCTTCAACCACTTCTTCCGGGGCAAGGACGAGGGCGACGGCGGCGACCAGGTGTTCTTCCAGGGGCACGCCTCCCCGGGCATCTACGCCCGCGCGTACCTCCTCGACCGGCTCGACGAGCGCAACCTGGACGGGTTCCGCCAGGAGAAGTCCAAGAACCCGGACGGCCTCTCCAGCTACCCGCACCCGCGTTCGATGCCGGACTTCTGGGAGTTCCCGACGGTCTCCATGGGCCTCGGCCCGATCGGCGCGATCTACCAGGCCCGGATGAACCGCTACATGCACGCGCGCGGCATCGCGGACACCTCCAGGTCGCAGGTGTGGGCGTTCCTCGGCGACGGCGAGATGGACGAGCCCGAGTCGCTCGGCCAGCTCACCATCGCCGCCCGCGAGGGCCTGGACAACCTGACCTTCGTGGTCAACTGCAACCTCCAGCGCCTGGACGGCCCGGTGCGCGGCAACGGGAAGGTCATCCAGGAGCTGGAGTCGGTCTTCCGGGGCGCCGGCTGGAACGTGATCAAGCTGATCTGGGACCGCAGCTGGGACCCGCTGCTGGCCCAGGACCGGGACGGCATCCTGGTCAACAAGATGAACACGACGCCGGACGGACAGTTCCAGACGTACGCGACGGAGTCCGGCGCCTACATCCGGGACCACTTCTTCGGCGACGACCACCGGCTGCGCGCGATGGTCCAGAACATGACCGACGACCAGATCCTGCACCTGGGCCGCGGGGGTCACGACCACCGCAAGATCTACGCGGCGTTCAAGGCGGCCGTGGAGCACAAGGGCCAGCCGACGGTGATCCTCGCCAAGACCGTCAAGGGCTGGACGCTGGGCCCGAACTTCGAGGGCCGCAACGCCACGCATCAGATGAAGAAGCTGACGGTCAGCGACCTGAAGCACTTCCGCGACCGGCTGCACCTGCCCATCTCGGACAAGGACCTGGAGTCCGGTCTGCCGCCGTACTACCACCCGGGCCGGGACTCGGAGGAGATCCAGTACATGCACGACCGGCGCAGTTCGCACGGCGGGTACGTGCCGACGCGTGTCGTGCGCTCCAAGCCGCTGGCCCTGCCGGACGACAGCGCGTACGCGGCCGTGAAGAAGGGCTCCGGTCAGCAGTCGATCGCCACCACCATGGCCTTCGTGCGGCTGCTCAAGGACCTCATGCGCGACAAGGAGATCGGCAGGCGGTTCGTGCTGATCGCGCCCGACGAGTACCGCACGTTCGGCATGGACTCGTTCTTCCCGAGCGCGAAGATCTACAACCCGCTCGGACAACAGTACGAGTCCGTGGACCGTGAGCTGCTGCTCGCCTACAAGGAGTCCCCGACCGGGCAGATGCTGCACGACGGCATCTCCGAGGCGGGCTGCACGGCGTCGCTGATCGCGGCGGGCTCGGCGTACGCGACGCACGGCGAGCCGCTGATCCCGGTGTACGTCTTCTACTCGATGTTCGGTTTCCAGCGCACCGGTGACCAGTTCTGGCAGATGGCCGACCAACTCTCGCGCGGTTTCGCCCTGGGGGCGACCGCCGGGCGCACGACGCTGACCGGTGAGGGCCTCCAGCACGCGGACGGGCACTCGCAGCTGCTGGCCTCCACGAACCCCGCGTGCGTGTCCTACGACCCCGCGTACGGGTACGAGATCGCGCACATCGTGCAGGACGGCCTGCGCCGGATGTACGGCTCGTCGGCCGAGCACCCGCACGGCGAGGACGTCTTCTACTACCTCAGCGTCTACAACGAGCCGATCCAGCAGCCCGCCGAGCCGGCGGACGTCGACGTCGAGGGCATCCTCAAGGGCATCCACCGCCTCTCGGACGGCACGTCCGGCAGCGTGCCGGCGCAGATCATGGCGTCGGGTGTGGCCGTGCCGTGGGCGCTCGAGGCGCAGCGGATCCTGGCAGAGGAGTGGGACGTGCGCGCGTCCGTCTGGTCCGCGACCTCCTGGAACGAGCTGCGGCGCGAGGCCGTGAGCTGCGAGGAGCACAACCTGCTGCACCCGGAGGAGGAGCAGCGGGTCCCGTACGTCACGCGCAAGCTCAGCGGGGCGCAGGGGCCGTTCGTGGCGGTGTCGGACTGGATGCGGTCGGTTCCGGACCAGATCTCGCGGTGGGTGCCCGGGGCGTACCAGTCGCTGGGCGCGGACGGCTTCGGCTTCGCGGACACGCGGGCGGCCGCGCGGCGCTGGTTCCACATCGACGCGGAGTCGGTGGTGGTCGCCGTGCTGGCGGAGCTGGCGAAGGCGGGGCAGATCGACCGCTCGGTCCTGAAGCAGGCGGTGGACCGCTACCAGCTGCTGACAGTGGCCCACGAGTAACCCCCGCGCAGTTCCCCGCGCCCCTTTCAAGGGGCGCGGGGAACTGCGCGAGCAACCGCAGGGCACCCGCAGCCCGCGACGCGCCGCAAGGGGCACCCCCGGAGGGCACGCGAGGAACCGCGCGGGGTCAGATGTGGGCCGCTCCGGCCCCCGCCTCCGCGTTCGCGCCGCGCTTGGTGAACAGCGCGACCACGACCGCCAGCGCCGCGACCGCCGCCGCGACCAGGCAGGCCAGGCTCATCCCGGAGATGAACGTGTCGTGCGCGACGCCCGCGATCTTCTCCGCGACGACCGCCGGCGTACCCTTCGGCACCGGCGCCACGCCCTGCTGGACCACGCCCGAGACCTGGTCGAGCTGGGCCGGCTTCAACGCCGGCAGCCCCGCCGCGCTCCAGTTGCCCGGCAGGTCGTGGTCCACGCGGGACGCCATCACCGCGCCCAGCACCGCCGTGCCGAGGCTGCCGCCGATCTGCATCGCGGCCTGCTGGAGACCGCCCGCGACACCGGACAGCTCCATCGGCGCGTTGCCGACGATGACCTCCGTGGCGCCGACCATCACCGGGGCGAGGCCGAGGCCGAGCAGGGCGAACCAGATGGACATGACGGCGCTGCCGGTGCCCGCCTCGAGCCTTGACATGCCGAACATCGCGACCGCGGTCAGGACCATGCCGCCCGCCAGCGGGATGCGCGGCCCGGCCTTGGTGATCAGGGCGCCCGCGAGCGGGGAGCCGACGATCATCATGCCGGTCAGCGGCAGCAGGTGCAGGCCCGCGTTCACGGGGCTCATGCCGTGCACGTTCTGCAGGTAGAAGGTGACGAAGAACAGGCCGCCCATGAAGGCGATGGCCATGAGGACCATCAGGACGACGCCCGCCGACAGCGGCACCGAGCGGAACAGGGCCAGCGGGATGAGCGGTTCCCGCACCTTCGTCTCCCAGACGGAGAAGAGGACGAAGCCGAGCACGGAGGCACCGAGGAACAGCCAGGTCTTGGTGTCGCCCCAGCCCCAGGCCGGTGCCTTGATGAGCGCCCACACCAGGCAGAACATGGCGCCCGACAGCAGCCCGATGCCCAGCAGGTCGAAGGAGCGCGGCGCGTTCGCCGCCCGGTGGTCGGTGAGGATCAGCGCACCGAGGACGAGCGCGAGCGCGCCGACCGGGACGTTGATGAAGAACACCGACTGCCAGCTGACGTGCTGGACGAGCAGTCCGCCCAGGATCGGGCCGCCCGCGGTGGAGGCACCGATGACCATGCCCCAGATGCCGATCGCCATGTTGAGCTTCTCGGCCGGGAAGGTGGCCCGCAGCAGGCCGAGCGCGGCCGGCATCAGCAGCGCGCCGAACAGTCCCTGGAACACCCGGAAGGTGATGACGAGGGAGATGCTGTTCGACAGCCCGATGGCCCCGGAGGCCGCGCCGAAGCCGACCACGCCGATGAGGAAGGTCTGCCGGTGGCCGAAGCGGTCGCCGAGCTTGCCGGCCGTGATGAGGGTGACCGCGAGGGCCAGGAAGTACGCGTTGGTGATCCACTGGACGTCGGAGAAGCTGGCGCCGAGGTCCGTGGCGATGGCCGGGTTGGCGATGGCCACGATGGTGCCGTCGAGGGCCACCATCATGACGCCGACGGCGACCGTGATGAGCGTGAACCAAGGGTGGCCGCGCAGTCCGCGCTCCGGTGCCCTTTCCGACCCGGCGGCCGACGGGTCCGCCGCCTTGCCGCCCGGTTCCGTCGCGTCGACGGTGGTCTGACTAGTCATGTGTTCGAGGTTAGTGTCAGTCACTGACAATTGACCAACCATTTCACAAGTCGCTCGCTGTCACGTCGCTCACAGCTAGTCTGAACTGGGAAGATGAACGAGATGAGGACACATGGAGACGGCGCGGCGGCTGCCAGGGCTGCGTGAACGCAAGAAGCGGCGCACGAGGGACACCCTGCTGCGCACGGCCCTGGAGCTCTTCGTCACCCAGGGGTACGAGCGCACGACGGTGGACGAGATCGCCGAGGCGGCGGACGTCTCGCAGCGCACCTTCTTCCGGTACTTCGCCGGCAAGGAGGAGGCCGTGTTCTTCCCGCACGACCTCGCCGCGTCGCACTTCGTGGCCGCGGTGCGCGCCAGACCGCCCCACGAGGCTCCGCTCGAGGCGCTGCGCCAGGCCATCCTGGAGGGCTGGGACGGCATCGGCGAGGCGCTCGAACAGGTCATCCCGGTGGAACTCCATCTGCGGACCTACCGGTTGATCGAGTCGACACCGGTCCTGCTCGCCACCCATCTGCGGCGGTCCGCGGAGGTCGAGGAGGAGGTCGCACGGGTGATCGCCGAACGTGAGGGCCTCGACGTGGACACGGACCCCCGGCCGCGGGTCGCGGTCGCCCTGTTCGGCGGGGTGATGCGGGTCACGGAACGGCTGTGGAGCGCGAGCGAGGACATCACCGTGGCCTCCATGCACGCGCTGACGGCCTCGTATCTCGACGCCGTGGGACCCGTGTTGACCCAGAAGTGGCGCGGGGAGCGGAGCGCGGGGGAGAACGGCGAGTGAGCGCGTAAATCGGGCGATCGCGGCAATCACGTCAAGCGAATTACGGCGCGTCGGCGGAAAGATCAGCCGTCGGGGTGAAGTTCTGGTGACGGGGAGTGTCGATCGAGCGTCAAGTGTCGTACGACATATCGACTTAACGTGACAGCGAGACGCAAGCCACGTCCGTTTTGCCGTGATTGGCAGCCTGCAAACGTGAGACGCGTCACTCGGCCGACGCGAGACACTCTCGTTCTCCTAGTGTGTCCTTTCAGTGACTTCCTTCGACACCTCCCCGCAACTCAACGTCTGGCGCGCACTCCTCGCGCTGAGCGTCGTCTTCGTGATGCTCGCGACGACCGGCTGGACCGCCGTGCGAAGCCACCGAGGCGCCACGCCCCTCCAGGCGTCGCGCACCGCGTGGGAGCACGGGAGCGTCGCCGGGCACGAGCTGCCCGCCACGGACGCCCCGCCCGCCCTGCTCTCGCACTTCTTCGCCTCGCTCACCGCCGCGCAGCGCTCCGAGCTCGCGCACCGCTACCCGCTCGCGGTCGGCAACATGAACGGGGCGCCGGTGCGGCTGCGCTACCAGGCCAACCGCGTCGCCCTCGACCAGCAGCGCGAGATCGAACGACGGCGGACGCACGACAGCGGCCTGTCCCCCCTCGGCCGGCACGACGCGGGCCGGCTGATGCACCGCTACGAGTCCCTGGCGAGCAAGGGGCGCGACATCCTCGCCTTCGACCCGGACGGCTCCGGCCGGATCGCCGAGGTCTTCGGCGACCTCGACGCGGCGCGGCGGATCTCGATCGTCGTCCCCGGCGTCGACACCGACCTGCTCACCTTCCAGCGCACCTCCCGCCCGTACTCGGCGCCGGTCGGCATGGCCACGTCGCTGTACGCGGCGGAGCGGGCGGCGAGCCCCACGACCCGCACGGCCGTGATCGCATGGGCCGACTACACCTCGCCCGACGGCGTCGGCGTGGAGGCGGCGACCGGGGCACGCGCGACCCAGGGCGCGATCCGGCTGAACGCGCTCGTGCGCGCCCTGCCCGGCCGCTCCCCCGTCCAGCTGTACTGCCACAGCTACGGCTCGGTGCTGTGCGGGGTCGCGGCACGCGAGCTGCCGTCCCGGGTGTCCGACATCGCGGTGGCGGGCAGCCCCGGGATGCGCGCCCGGACGGCCGCGGCGCTGGGCACCGGCGCGCGCGTGTGGGCCATGCGGGACCCCGGCGACTGGATCCAGGACGTCCCCTACGTGGAGCTCGGCGGCCTCGGCCACGGTGCCGACCCGGTGTCGCGGGCCTTCGGCGCGAGGCTGCTGTCCGCCAGGAACGCGAACGGCCACGCCGGGTACTTCGCACCCGGCACGGACAGCGTGCGCAACTTCGCGTCGATCGGGGTTGGCGCGTATCGCGCGGTCGACTGCGCCGCACAGGACTCCGCCTGCGCGGCGGGTTTGTCCACCGCGACGTCGGCCGGACGCGCGTAGAGGAACAGGAATTGCGGTCCGCCACGGGAGGCGACGGAGGAGCACGTGCCGCATACGATGAGCCGCATGGGTGATGTACTGGCCGGATTTCATGCCGCCTGGGAGTTTCGGACCGACTCCGTGCTCATCCGCTTCGAACGGGGGATCCGTACGCCGAAGCTGCTCCAGGCGCTCGGCGAACGCAGCGTCCCGCTGGAAGCGATCACGGGGGTGACGCTCACGCCGGGCCGGCGCGGCAGCGTGGTGCTGCGGGCCGTGCCGAGACCGGGTGCCGACCCGCTGATGGAGGCGGCGGCCGGCCAGCTCAAGGACATCTGCGACCCCTACCGACTGGTGCTGCCGGCCGACCGCGCGCCCCTCGCCGAGGAGTACGCGCGGCGACTGGACGCGCTGGTCGAGCAGGACGCGGAACCGGCCGAGGAGTTCCTGGTCGCGCCGCCCGAGGCGCCGTTGCAGTTCAAGGCGTACGACGGGAAGGCCGCGTTCGACGGGAAGGCGGTGTCCTTCCGCTGGTTCTGGACGGGAGCGTCCACGGCCAAGTGGAAGGCGGGCGACCAGAGCTTCACGACGGCCGATCTCAGCGGGGTGGAGTGGCACTCGCCGGAGGTCTCCAAGGGGCATCTACGGCTGCTGCGGCGCGAGGCCGCCGGCGCCGTGGACGGATCGCCGGCGGTGCCCGACCAGGACCCCGCGGCCGTGGTGTTCGGGATGGGGTACGGGGCCGTGCACGAGTCGCTGCCCTTCGCGGCGGCGGTGCTCGCCGCCGCGCGGGCCACCGGGGGCGGGGTGCCGGTCGCGGTGCCCGCCGCGGCCCGACGGGACCCCGCCGACATCGCCGAACGGATCCGGCACCTCGGCGAACTGCACACGGCGGGGCTCGTCACGGACGAGGAGTTCTCCTCGAAGAAGGCCGAACTCCTGGCGGAACTGTGAGGTCGTGCCGGTCGGCGCGGTGACCGGCCGGCCGACCGCTACTCCCGCCCGGCCGACGTGAACGTCATGTCCGCGTAGCGGGTGCCCGCGACCTTGGGGGCGATCTCGTCCATGAGGGTCAGCTCCTCCCCCGTCAGCACGACCCGCGTGGCCGCCACGTTCTCCTCCACCCGGTACCGCTTGGTCGTGCCCGGGATCGGCACCACGGCCAGGCCGTGCACCGCCGCCTGCTGCTGCACCCACGCCAGCGCGACCTGCGCCGGGGTGGCGTCGTGCGCCTTCGCCACGGCCCGGATCGGCTCCAGCAGCGCCACGTTGGCCTCGGCGTTCTCCCCGGTGAACCTCGGCAGCGTGCGGCGGAAGTCCTGGTCCGCCAGCTCGGTGTCGGGATGCGCGATGGCTCCCGTGAGGAAGCCGCGGCCGAGCGGCGAGTACGGGACCACGGCGACGCCGAGCTCCTTGGCCGCCGGCACCACGTGCGCCTCGATGTCCCGGCTGAACAGCGACCACTCGGACTGCACCGCGGCGATCGGGTGGACCCCCGCGGCCGCCCTCAGCTCGGCGGCGGTCACCTCGCTCAGCCCCAGGTGCTTGACCTTGCCCTCGCGCACCAGGTCCGCCATGGTGCCCACCGTCTCCTCGATCGGCACGTCCACGTCGCGGCGGTGCATGTAGTAGAGGTCGATCACATCCACGCCCAGCCGCTTCAGGCTCGCCTCGACGCAGCCGCGGACGTACGGCGCGTCGTTGCGGACGATCCGCGTGGTCGGGTCGTCGGGCAGCGTCGATATCCCGAACTTCGTGGCGATCACCAGGTCGTCCCGGTGCGCGGCGAGGAACGGGGCCAGGAACTTCTCGTTCTCCCCCACCCCGTACATGTCCGCCGTGTCGAAGAGCGTCACCCCCAGTTCGAGCGCCCTCTCCAGGGTGGCGCGCGACTCCCCGGCGTCCGCGGGACCGTACGCCCAGCTCATCCCCATGCAGCCCAGGCCCTGTACGCCCACCTCGGGGCCGGTGTCACCGAGCCGTACCGTCGCCGCGATCCTGCCGTCCGTCTTGTCTGTCACAGGGACCCCTCCGTCACCGGGGCACGCCCGGCGTCCGCGTAGATGTCGAGCTTGTGGTCGAGCACCGCGAGCGTGTCCTGGAGTTCCGCGATCCGCGCGAGCACGTCGCGGCGGGTCGCCTCCAGCAGCTCGTAGCGCTGGGTGTAGGTGTGCTGCCCGGCGCGCACCAGTTCGGCGTAGCGCACCATGTCCGCGACGGGCATGCCGGTGAGGCGGAGCTTGCCGACGAACTCCAGCCAGTCGAGGTCCGCGTTGCAGTAGCGACGCTGGCCGGTGTGCGAGCGGTCGACGTGCGGCATCAGTCCGATCCGCTCGTACCAGCGCAGGGTGTGTGCCGTCAGGCCGGTGAAGGCGACGACCTCGCTGATGGTGTAGCTGTCCCGCCCGTCGGGGCGGGGGTGCCGCTCGGGCGGTACGGCGCAGATGTCGGCTCCGCTTCCGGCCGCCTCGGCCAAGGTCTCCATCACCGTCATGGCAACCACGCTAGAACCTTCGAGTGCACTCCAAGCAAGCGGAATCAGGTGAAAACGAGGAGACCGCGCCGTACGGGGATGACTAGCTTGGGGCGCATGCATCATGTGCGACGAGCTGTGCCCGAGGACGCCGGGGAACTGCTGCGACTGCGGCAGGTGATGATCGACTCCCTGTCCACCGCCGCCGACCCGTCCACCCACTGGCACGCGGAGTCCCTGCCCACCCTGCGGGAGCGGCTCGGCGACCCGGACGGGGACTTCGCGGCCTACGTGGTGGACCATCCGCAGCGGGCGGGGACGCTGGCCGCGCTGGTGGTCGGCACGATCGAGTACCGGATCGGACGGGCCGGGAATCCGCGCGGCACGGTCGGCTACGTGTTCAGCGTCGCCACCGACCCCGGCGCCCGGCGGCGCGGGTACGCGCGCGCGTGCATGGGCGAACTCCTCGACTGGTTCCGTTCCCGTGGTGCCACGCAGGTCCAGCTCACGGCGTCCGACGACGCCAGGGCGCTGTACGACTCCCTGGGCTTCCAGCCCAAGCCGAACCCCTTGATGGAGCTGAGGCTGTCCGGCGCATAGGCTCGGCGGCATGTCCTCCCTGCGCAGCCTGGCACTGATCGAGAACTGGCCCGTCCCCACCGCCGCCGCGGCGGTCGTCCGCGCCGACGGCACCGTGCTCGGGACGCACGGCCCGGTCGGCCACCGCTTCGCGCTGGCCTCGGTGACCAAGCCGCTCGCCGCGTACGCGGTGCTCGTCGCGTACGAGGAGGGGGCGATCGAGCTGGACGAGCCGGCCGGGCCGCCCGGTTCGACGGTGCGCCATCTGCTCGCGCACACGTCCGGTCTGGCCTTCGACGAGCACCGGGTGAGCTTCACGCCCGGCCAGCGGCGGCTGTACTCGAACGCCGGGTTCGAGGTACTGGGCGACCATGTGGCCAAGGCGGCGGACATCCGGTTCCACGAGTACGCGCGGCAGGCGGTGTTCGAGCCGCTCGGCATGGCGTCCACCGTGCTGGACGGCTCCCCGGCCAAGGACGGCGTCTCGACGGTCGAGGACCTGGTGCGGTTCGCGGCGGAGGTGCAGGCGCCTCAGCTGCTGGACGCGCGGACCGTGGTGGAGGCGATGACGGTGCAGTATCCGGGCACGAAGGGGGTGCTGCCGGGGTACGGGCACCAGAACCCCAACGACTGGGGGCTCGGGTTCGAGATCCGCGACTCCAAGTCGCCCCACTGGACGGGGGTTTCGTCCTCGCCGCGCACGTTCGGGCACTTCGGTCAGTCGGGCACCTTCCTGTGGGTCGACCCGGTGGCGGGGGTGGCGTGCGTCGCCCTGACGGACCGGGCGTTCGGGCCGTGGGCGGTCGAGGCGTGGACCCCGTTCACGGACGCGGTCCTGACGGAACTCCACGCCTGAGCCCCAGCCTGCGGGCCCGTGGTGGCCGGTCGCGCAGTTCCCCGCACCCCCTGTCTGCTCCCGCACCCACGTCGTCGACCGCGGGCCGTCTCGGCCCTTCGCGCAGTTCCCCGCGCCCCTGAGGGGGTGCCCCGTGCGGTGGGTCCCGATCTGCGGGCACGTCGTGGCTGGTCGCGCCGTTCCTCGCGCCCCTGGCGGGGGCCGCGCCCCTGGCGATGCGCGCGAAGCGCGCTCCTCAGGGGCGCGGGGAACTGCGCGAGCAAGCACCACACACCCGCAGATCGGGACCCACCGCACGGGGCACCCCCCCAAGGGGCGCGGGGAACTGCGCGACCGGCCACCACGAGCCCGCACTCTGCGACGCACCGCAAGGGGCACCGTCTCAGGGGCGCGGGGAACTGCGCGATCGGCCACCGCGGGCCCGCAGCCCACAGCGCACCGCACGGGGCACCCCCTCACGGCTCGCCCCCGTTCACCGCATCTCCCAGATCAGCAGTTCCGCCGCGTCGACAGCCCGGGCCTCCACGGACGCCCCGTCCACGATCCGCGCCGCGTCCCCCGGCCTCAGTACGGCGGCGGACAGCCGCACCTCGCCCCGGACCACGTGGACGTACACCTGCCCCCCGTCCGGCACCCCCGTCCGCTCCCCCGCGTCCAGGCGCCGCACGTGCAGCATCGCCCCCGCCGCCGGCACCGCGTACGGCGTGGCGTCGGCGATGCCCCGCACCACCTCGTAGGACGGGGTACCGCCCGGCTCCCGGGGAGCCAGCCACATCTGCACGAAGGTCAGCGGCTCGGACCCCTCGTTGCGCTCCACATGCCGCACCCCCGCCGCCGCGCTGAGGTGCTGGACGTCCCCGGGCCGGATCAGCGACGTGCGGCCCGTCGAGTCGCGGTGGGTCAGCTCGCCCTCCACCACCCAGGTGACGATCTCGGTGTGGCTGTGCGGATGCTCGTCGAAGCCCGCGCCCGGCGCGAGCCGCTCCTCGTTGCAGGCGATCACCGCGCCGAAGCGCAGGTTGTCAGGGTCGTAGTGCGGGCCGAAGCTGAAAGCGTGGAGGGACGCGATCCCGGCCGCCGGGTCCCCTCCGCGGTAGCGCTCACCCGCGCGCCGTACATCGATCACGGCTCCCACGGTAGCCCGGGCATCCCGGGCGGAGCCCCGGCCTCCGGGACCCCGTCCCCGCGCTCCCGGCCCGATAAGGCAGTCTTGTCCCCGTGCCCGAACCCGAAGCCAGCCACAGCGACCACGCAGCGCGTTCCGCCCACACCCACGCCGCCACCCTGAAGCGGCTGGAGAAATCCTCCGGAAGCCTCGCCGCGCAGGCCATCGCGCGCATGGACGAGACGCTGTCGTGGTACCGGGCGATGCCGCCGGAGAACCGCTCGTGGATCGGCCTGGTGGCGCAGGCGGGCATCGCCGCGTTCACCGAGTGGTTCCGGCGCCCGGACGCGCCCCAGGCCATCTCCACCGACGTCTTCGGGACCGCGCCCCGCGAGCTGACACGGGCCATCACGCTGCGGCAGACCGTGGAGATGGTGCGGACCACCATCGAGGTGATGGAGTCCGCCATCGACGAGGTGGCGGCACCCGGCGACGAGTCGGTGCTGCGCGAGGCGCTCCTGGTGTACGCGCGGGAGATCGCGTTCGCGACCGCACAGGTCTACGCCCAGGCCGCCGAGGCCCGCGGCGCCTGGGACGCCCGGCTCGAGTCGCTCGTCGTCAACGCGGTGCTGAGCGGGGAGGCCGACGAGGGCGCCGTGAGCCGGGCCGCGGCGCTGGGCTGGAACTCGCCCGAACACGTGTGCGTGGTGCTGGGTACGGCACCCGACGGTGACAGCGAGCTGACGGTGGAGGCCATCCGGCGTGCCGCACGCCACGCCAAGCTCCAGGTCCTCACCGGGGTGCTCGGCAACCGGCTCGTGGTGATCGCCGGAGGCAGCGACAACCCGCTCGCGGTGGCGAAGTCCCTGATCGGGCCCTACGCCGCCGGGCCCGTCGTCGCCGGGCCTGTCGTGCCCGACCTGCTTGCCGCCACCCGCTCCGCGCAGGCCGCCGCCGCGGGCCTGAAGGCGTGCTCGGCCTGGCAGGACGCGCCGCGTCCGGTGCTGGCGGACGATCTGCTTCCGGAACGCGCCATCGCCGCCGACCCGAGCGCCCGCGACCAGCTGGTGGAGGAGATCTACAGACCGCTGGAGGAGGCCGGCTCCGCGCTGCTGGAGACGCTCAGCGTGTATCTGGAGCAGGCCTCCAGCCTGGAGGGGGCGGCGCGCATGCTGTTCGTTCACCCGAACACCGTGCGCTACCGGCTCCGACGTGTGACTGATGTCACCGGTTGGTCACCCTCTGATGTACGCTCCGCGTTCACCCTGCGGATCGCGCTCATTCTGGGTCGGCTGACCGAGGGGGATCCTCAGGCATAGGCTTTTGTCGAGGGTCCACAAAACCCCCTGCCGTTCTTCGTCCCTGTCCTCACGGGCGGCCCAGGCCGCCCTCAAGAGAGAGTGTGAGAGTGCTCGTACTCGTCGCTCCCGGCCAGGGCGCCCAGACGCCCGGCTTCCTGACCCCCTGGCTCGACCTCCCCGGCGCCACCGATCGCGTCGCCGCATGGTCGGACGCCATCGGGCTCGACCTCGCCCACTACGGCACCAAGGCCGACGCCGACGCCATCCGTGACACCTCCGTCGCGCAGCCGCTGCTGGTCGCCGCAGGTCTGCTGTCCGCCGCGGCGCTCGACGCCGCGACCGAGGGCCTGGTCCCCGGCGCGGTCGCCGGCCACAGCGTCGGTGAGATCACCGCCGCCGTCTTCGCGGGCGTCCTCGACGACGCGGCCGCGCTGACCCTGGTGCGCCGCCGCGGTCTCGCCATGGCCGACGCCGCCGCCCTCACGCCCACGGGCATGTCGGCGCTGCTCGGCGGCGACCCGGAGACCACCGTTGCGCACCTGGAGAAGCTGGGCCTGACCCCGGCGAACGTCAACGGCGCCGGGCAGATCGTCGCCGCCGGAACCCTGGAGCAGCTCGCCGCCCTGGAGGCGGACAAGCCCGAGGGTGTGCGCCGGGTCGTCGCGCTCAAGGTCGCCGGCGCCTTCCACACGCACCACATGGCCCCCGCCGTGGACGCCCTCGCGCACGCCGCCGAGGCCCTGACGCCCGCCGACCCCCGCGTCACCTACGTCTCCAACAAGGACGGCAAGACCGTCGAGACCGGCGCCGAGGTGCTGTCGCGCCTGGTCGGCCAGGTCGCCAACCCGGTCCGCTGGGACCTGTGCATGGAGACCTTCGAGAAGCTCGGGGTGACCGCGCTGATCGAGGTGTGCCCCGGCGGCACCCTGACCGGCATCGCCAAGCGCGCGCTGCCCGGCGTCAGGACCCTGGCCCTGAAGACCCCCGACGACCTCGACGCCGCTCGCGCGCTCATCGCCGAGCACGGCGCCTGACAGGGAGCCCGTGAGCATGTCGAAGATCAAGGCACGCAAGGGAGCGCCGTACGCGCGCATCATCGGTGTGGGCGGCTACCGCCCGGTCCGTGTGGTGCCCAACGACGTGATCCTGGAGAAGATCGACTCCTCCGACGAGTGGATCCGCTCCCGCTCGGGCATCGAGACCCGGCACTGGGCGAACGACGAGGAGACCGTCGCCGCCATGTCCGTCGAGGCGGCGGGCAAGGCGCTCGCGGACGCGGGCATCGGCGCCGAGCGGATCGGCGCGGTGGTCGTCTCCACCGTCTCGCACTTCGCCCAGACCCCGGCCATCGCCACCGAGATCGCCGACAAGCTCGGCACGGACAAGGCCGCCGCCTTCGACATCTCGGCCGGCTGCGCGGGCTTCGGCTACGGCCTCACGCTCGCCAAGGGCATGGTCGTGGAGGGCTCCGCCGAGTACGTCCTCGTCATCGGCGTGGAGCGGCTGTCCGACCTGACGGACCTCGAGGACCGGGCCACCGCCTTCCTGTTCGGGGACGGCGCGGGCGCGGTCGTGGTCGGCCCGTCGCAGGAGCCGCACATCGGCCCGACCGTGTGGGGCTCGGAGGGCGACAAGTCCGAGACCATCAAGCAGACGGTGCCGTGGAACGCGTACCGGGTGGGCGACGTCTCCGCGCTCCCGCTCGACAGCGAGGGCAACGTCAGGTTCCCCGCCATCACCCAGGAGGGCCAGGCGGTGTTCCGCTGGGCCGTGTTCGAGATGGCGAAGGTCGCCCAGCAGGCGCTGGACGCGGCCGGGATCAGCGCGGACGACCTGGACGTCTTCATCCCGCACCAGGCCAACGTGCGGATCATCGACTCGATGGTGAAGACACTCAAGCTGCCGGAGCACGTCACGGTCGCGCGTGACATCCGTACCACCGGCAACACCTCGGCCGCCTCGATCCCGCTCGCGATGGAGCGGCTCCTGGCGACCGGCGAGGCGAAGAGCGGCGACACCGCGCTCGTCATCGGCTTCGGGGCGGGTCTCGTGTACGCCGCGACGGTCGTTACCCTCCCCTAGGCACTCCGTGCCGGACCGTGGTCCGGTGCGGAACCGCAGTACACCTGCCGCTGACGCGGCGGGCGCACACCCTCTGAATAGCTACGAAGGAGCGCCTGACATGGCCTTCACCCAGGATGAGATCGTCGCCGGTCTCGCCGAGATCGTCAACGAGATCGCCGGCATCCCCACCGAGGACGTCCAGCTGGACAAGTCCTTCACCGACGACCTGGACGTCGACTCGCTGTCCATGGTCGAGGTGGTCGTCGCCGCCGAGGAGCGCTTCGACGTGAAGATCCCCGACGACGACGTCAAGAACCTCAAGACCGTCGGTGACGCCGCCGACTACATCCTCAAGCACCAGGCCTGATCGACCGATCACCTGGGCGGACGGCCACAGCAGTCGGCCCGGTGATCCGGCCGTTGCCCCGCCACCCGGCGGTGGCGCCGCTTAATCCTCGTAACGTTGGAGAAAGAATTCCCGTGAGCTCGACCAATCGCACCGTGGTCGTCACCGGTATCGGCGCAACCACACCGCTGGGTGGCGACGTGGCTTCCACCTGGGAGGGCCTGATCGCCGGCAAGTCCGGCGTCGGCCCCCTGGAGCAGGAGTGGGCCGCCGAGCAGGCGGTCCGTATCGCCGCGCAGATCGCCGTGGAACCGACCGAGGTCATTCCGCGGCCTCAGGCGCGCAAGCTGGACCGCTCCGCGCAGTTCGCGCTGATCGCGGCCAAGGAGGCCTGGGCGGACGCCGGCTTCACCGACAAGGCGGGCGAGGACACCAGCGTCGACCCCCACCGGCTCGGCGCGGTCATCGCCTCCGGCATCGGCGGTGTCACGACCCTCCTCGACCAGTACGACATCCTGCGGGACAAGGGCGTACGCCGTGTCTCCCCGCACACCGTGCCGATGCTGATGCCGAACGGCCCGTCCGCCAACGTCGGTCTGGCCGTGGGCGCCCGCGCGGGTGTGCACACCCCGGTCTCCGCCTGCGCGTCGGGCGCCGAGGCCATCGGCTACGCCATCGAGATGATCCGCACCGGCCGTGCGGACGTCGTCGTCGCGGGCGGCACGGAGGCGGCGATCCACCCGCTGCCGATCGCCGCGTTCGGCAACATGATGGCGATGTCCAAGAACAACGACGACCCGCAGGGCGCCTCGCGTCCCTACGACGTCGCCCGTGACGGCTTCGTCCTCGGCGAGGGCGCGGGCGTCCTGGTCCTGGAGTCGGCCGAGCACGCCGAGCGGCGCGGCGCCCGCGTCTACGCGGAGGCCGTCGGCCAGGGCATCTCCGCCGACGCGCACGACATCGTGCAGCCGGAGCCCGAGGGGCGCGGCATCTCGCACGCGCTGCAGAACCTGCTGGACAACACCGACCTGGACCCGTCGGAGATCGTGCACGTCAACGCGCACGCCACCTCGACGCCGGCCGGTGACGTGGCCGAACTGAAGGCGCTGCGCAAGGTCTTCGGCGACGACGCGGACCACATGGCGGTCTCCGCGACCAAGTCGATGACGGGTCACCTCCTCGGTGGCGCGGGCGGCGTGGAGTCGGTCGCGGCCGTCCTCGCCCTGTACCACCGTCTCGCCCCGCCGACGATCAACGTCGAGAACATCGACCCGGAGGCGGAGGCCTGCGCGGACGTCGTGCGCGGCGAGGCCCGCAAGCTGCCCGTGGAGGGCCGGATCGCCGCGCTGAACGACTCGTTCGGCTTCGGCGGCCACAACGTGGTCCTGGCGTTCCGCACGGTGTGACGACCTGACGGCGCGTACACCGACGCCATCACGACGAGAGGGCCCCCACCGCATGGTGGGGGCCCTCTCGTCGTGACCTCAGACGACCTGGTGGAGCCAGCGGACCGGCGCGCCCTCGCCCGCGTAGCGGAAGGGCTCCAGCTCGTCGTCCCACGGTTTGCCGAGGAGCCGGGCGAGTTCGGCCTCCAGGTCCGTCTCGTCCTGCTGGGAGCGGACCAGGGCGGCGCGCAGCCGGTCCTCCGGGATCAGGATGTCGCCGTGGATACCGGTGACCGCGTGGAAGATGCCGAGCTCGGGGGTGCAGCTGTAGCGCTCGCCCTCGGCGGTGGGGCAGGGCTCCGCGGTGACCTCGAAGCGCAGCAGCTGCCAGCCGCGCAGCGCGGAGGCCAGCTTGGAGGCGGTGGCGGGCTCGCCCTGCCAGGAGAACTCGGATCTCCAGGTGCCGGGGGCGGCGGGCTGCCGGATCCAGTCGAGGTTCACGCGCGTCCCGAGGACACCCGCGACGGCCCACTCGACGTGCGGGCACAGAGCGCGTGGCGCGGAGTGTACGTACAGGACTCCACGTGTCGTCACCTGAACCTCACAGGTTGTAACTTTACGGACAGGCGTGGCGGGGGCGGCCACGGGGCGAGGCTACCGTGCGGCGGCGCAAGGAGTGTGACGTACCGTCGGTCTGGACGGCACTGAACTCCCAGGTTTCACCCGAGGGGACGCGGGACAGGCCCGCCGCGTTCGAAAGCCGTCGAACGGAGGGGAGCAGGAATGCGGAATCGTAGCCACCGGTCACAGGCGGTCATCGCCGCGCTCGCCGCGGCGGCCGTCGTCGGGGTCGCGGGGTGCGACGCCTCCGGTGGTGGCGAGGCCGCGCGGCACGCCACGGCGCGCCCGTCGCCGAAGCCGCTGTGGAACAGTTCGCCGCGGTCGGTCGCGGCGGTCGGCGACTCCATCACGAGGGGCTTCGACGCGTGCCAGGTGCTGTCTGACTGCCCCGAGGTGTCGTGGGCGACGGGCAGTGACACGACGGTCGACAGCCTGGCGGTACGGCTGCTGGGGGCGACCGGGGCCGCGGCGCACAGCTGGAACTACGCGGTGACGGGGGCCCGGATGTCCGACCTGCCCGCGCAGATGGCACGGGCCGCGCGGCACCGCCCCGAGCTGGTGACGGTGATGGCGGGCGCCAACGACGCCTGCCGGTCCTCGCTGCGCGCGATGACGCCGGTGGCGGACTTCCGCGCCGAGTTCGAGGGGGCGATGCGCACGCTGCGCGGGGCGTCCCCGAAGACGCAGGTGTACGTCTCCAGCGTGCCGAACCTGAAGCGGCTGTGGTCGCAGGGGCGTGCGAGCGCGCTGGGCAGGGAGGTGTGGAAGCTGGGCATCTGCCCGTCGATGCTGGCGGACGCGGAGGCGGTGGACAGCACGGCGACGAAGCGGCGCGACGACGTGGCGGCGCGGGTGGAGGCGTACAACACGGTCCTGAAGGAGGTCTGCGCGAAGGACCGGCGCTGCCGCTTCGACGGAAACGCGGTGTACGACTTCCGTTTCGGCACGGAGCAGTTGAGCCAGTGGGACTACTTCCATCCCAGCAGGAACGGCCAGGCGCGCCTGGCGGAACTCGCCTACCGCAGGATCACGGCGAAGCAGCCGACGGCCTGAGCCGCGGGATCAGGAGCCGTACGCCCGGCCGCCCGCGGCGGACTCCGGGTTCGCGCCGGTGCCGGGACCGCCGTCCTGGCCGCCGTCCTCGTCGGTGGGCTCGCCGCTCTCCTCGCCGAGCAGGTCGCGGGCCAGCAGCGTCGCCCCCGCCACCGCGCCCGGCATCAGGAACACCGCCACGAACGGGACCAGGAAGGCGAGCGCGAGCGGTGTGCCGAAGCCCCACGTCAGGAGTTTGCGTGAGCGCAGCAGGGCGAGCCGTGCGCGGAGTTCGACGTCCCGGCGCTGCAGCGCGACCGCCGTCAGCTCCTCCGTGAGGAAGAACCCGGTGACGAAGAACCCGGCGACCGGGACCGCGGTCTGGCCCACCACCGGCAGGAACCCGGCGGCGAAGAGCAGGACGCCCCAGACCGCCGCACGGACCAGGACCCGGACGCTGTCGCGGAGCGAGACCCACAGTTCGCGGTACAGAGGCAGCCCCGAGCGCGGCACCGCGCCGTCCGGGGACACGTCGGCGTCGACCCGCTCGGAGAGGTTCTCGTAGAACGGCTGCCCGACCAGCAGGGTGACGGCGGTGAAGGTGAGGACCGACAGCAGCAGCGCCAGGGCGAAGAGCACCGCGGTGAGGAATCCGCGGAACAGGCCGAGCCACGGACTGGGCCAGCCGTCGGCGAAGGGCGTGGCCCAGGCCACGGCGTCCTCGCCCCACACGGCCAGCGCCGTCAGCGCCGCCCCGTAGACGACGAGGGTGATGAGCCCCGGCAGCAGGCCGAACCCGTACTGCCTGCCATGCCGTGCGACCCACCGCTGGCCCTGTATGAGGTGGCCGAATCCCGCCCCGAGATCACGCATGGGAAGAACTTTACCCAGGCGGTCCATGCGTACGTTCGGGTGGTCTCCGCGGGCCGAGTCCCCCTGACAGCTGACGACATATCGGGCACATCGTTACCTTGGCCGCCGTATCCCCACCCGACCCGAACGGTGACAAGTGAACAGATTGTGGACGGGCGTCGGAGTGGCGCTCGCACTGGCCGCCGGCGGCCTCACCTGGGCCCTCATGGGGCAGTCGGACTCGGACGACGCCGCCACCTCGGACAACGCGCACCTGCACGCCGGGCTGAAAGCCGACGCACTGCTCCAGTCGGGCCTGCTGCAGGTGCAGTACCAGGACTACGCCGACGCGAAGGCCACCTTCCATCAGGTGCTGGCGGTGGACCCGGGCAGCAAGCTCGCCTGGTACAACCTCGGGGTCATCGCCCAGAAGGAGAACCGCGAGGGCGACGCCCGCAAGGCGTACGACGCGGCCCTCAAGAGCGACCCCCGGTTCACGTCGGCCCTGTTCAACAAGGCGCTGATGCTGGAGAAGGGCGAACCGGACGAGGCGCTGCGGCTGCTGCGCCGGGCGGTCGCGGTCAACCCGAAGGCGTCCACCGCCTACTTCCACATCGGGCGGACGCTGGCCGCGCAGGGCCACGACAAGCAGGCGGGGGACGCCTACCGCCACGCCGTCGAGATCGACCCCGGCCTGCGCCCCCAGGTGCCGGAGCCGTTCGCGGACTCGCTCCCCGCGAGCCACAGCCCCGCGCCCCACGACCACGCACACGACAGCGACCGCGACAGCGGCCGGACCACCGAGAACTCAGGCAGGTAGCCCCAGATGACCTCGACCGAGACGAACGCCGCGACCCCCAGGTTCTCCGTCTTCACCCCCAGCCACCGCCCCCGCTTCCTGGACGAGTGCCTCGCCACGCTCCAGGCGCAGTCCTGCCCTGACTGGGAGTGGATCGTCCTGCTCAACAACGGCGCCCGGTGGCGGCCCGAGCGGGCCGACGAGCGGGTCCGGGTGGAGATCGCGGACGAGGTGCGGGGGGTCGGCGCGGCCAAGCGCCGGGCGTGCGAACTGGCCCGCGGCGAGATCCTCGTGGAGCTCGACCACGACGACCTGCTGGCCCGGGACTGCCTGGCCGAGGTGGGCCGCGCCTTCGACGAGCACCCCGACGTCGTCTTCGTCTACAGCAACACCGCCCAGATCACCGAGGACGGCGGGCGGGACGACTCCCGGTTCAACGAGACGCACGGCTGGACCTACGAGGAGGTGCTGGTCGACGGCCGCCGGCTGCTCGCCGCCAAGTCGATGGCGCCGACGCCGCACAACGTCGCGTACATCTGGTACGCGCCCAACCACGTGCGCGCGTTCCGCAAGGACGCCTACACGAAGGTCGGCGGCTACGACGCCACGCGCGTCGTCCTGGACGACCAGGACATGATGTGCCGCCTCTTCCAGGCGGGCGACTTCCACCACATCGAGCGCTGCCTCTACCTCCAGCGCATGCACGCGCAGAACACCCAGCGCGACGCGGAGATCAACGCGCACATCCAGCGCGAGACGGTCGCCCTGTACGACAAGTACATCGAGGCCAACGCCCTCGCCTGGACCCAGCGCCACGGTCTGATGGCGCTGGACCTCGGCGCGGCCCACCGCAAGCCGCCGGGCTACCTCGGTGTGGACCAGTACCCGGGCGACGGCGTGGACATCGTCGCCACACTGCCCGACCGGCTGGACCTGCCGGACGGCTCCGTCGGCCTGATCCGCGCGGTGGACTTCCTGGAGCACGTGCCCGCGAAGGTGCCGCTGATCAACGAGCTGTACCGGCTGCTGGCCCCCGGCGGCATGCTGCTGACGATGACCCCCAGCTCCGACGGCCGCGGCGCCTACCAGGACCCCACCCACGTGGCGTTCTACAACGAGAACTCCTTCTGGTACTACACCGACGACCAGTACCGGACCTTCGTCCCCGAGATCACGGCGCGGTTCCAGAGTTCACGCCTCGTCACGTACTTCCCGACGGAGTGGCACTCCTCGAACGACATCTCCTACGTGGTGGCGAACCTCATCGCCATGAAGGAGGGCGCGACACGCTGCGGCGGTCCCCTGCTGGTCTGAGGGCGTCAAGGCCCGCCGGGTCACGGGTCCGTACCAGCGGACGCCGTGCCCGGCGGTGCCGCGCCCCGCTCCCCGTCTCTCTTGTAACAGGCATGTATTAGGGGGCGGTCGGGCGCAACGGGGTGCCGGGCCGCGCGGCTCTTGCCGGTCGGAAACGCTCGCTCGTGCGGGCCGGCACCCCCACCGACACCGAGGAAGAACCGATGCGCGTTCACAAGCTCACCTTCGCCGCCCTGGCCGTCGCCGCGGGTCTGTCGCTCACGGCCTGCCAGAGCAACGACCCCAGCCCGAGCACCGGGCAGAGCGCCCCGTCCTCCGCGCCCGCCGGGTCCTCCTTGGACGGCGGTCCGGGCTCGGGCGGTTCGGCCCAGGGCGGCGGCGCGCAGGGCTCGGCCGGGACGAACTCCGGCGCGCAGAACACGGCCGGGAAGAGCTCCGGGGCGCAGGGCACGGCCGCCGGTGCGGGCACCGGCTCCGGCAAGAGCTCCGGGACCGCCGGGTGCCACACCGACCAGCTGCAGATCACCGCGATGGACAACACCATCGGCGGCGACACCGATCGCTCGGTGGCGGTGACGCTGAAGAACCGCGGCGGCGGCACCTGCTCGCTGTCCGGCTACGCAGGCGTCGACCTGAAGACCAGCGCGGGCTCGCTGTCCGCGAAGCGCACCGGCGAGAAGGGCGGCTCGGCGGTCCTCAGGCCCGGGCAGTCGGTGTCCTTCGGCATCACCTACCCGAACAACACCTCGGGCGGCTCCGGCGTCCGCGTCACGGGGCTGCTGGTGACCCCGCCGAACGAGACGAGGACGGTCTCCCTCGCCTGGCCGGGCGCCGCCACGCTGCCCGTCACGGACGGCTCCGGCTCCCCGGTGAAGGTCGGCCCGATCGGGAGCGCCGGCCAGGGCGGCTGACCCGCCCGTCGTGGCACCGCGCATGACCGTCGCGGTGGCGGGTACGACCCCTCCCGTACGAGGGGGCGTCGCGGAAGCGGGCCGAGAGCGAGGGGTGTCGAAAGTGATTCGAAAGCTGCAGGCGGTCGCACTGGACTGCGCCGACCCGGTGCGGCTCGCCGAGTTCTACGCGGAGCTGCTGGGCGGCCGGGTGGTCGCGGACCCCGCGGACCACGGCTGGGTCGAGGTGCACGGGTTCGAGGGGACCCCGCTGGCCTGCCAGCGGGTGGACGGCTACCGGCCGCCCGAGTGGCCCGGCCAGGAGCGCCCGCAGCAGATCCATCTGGACTTCGACGTGGACGACCTCGACGGCGAGGAGAAGCGGGCGCTCGCCCTCGGCGCGACGGTGCTGGAGCGGACGGACCAGGTACGCCCGGGCACCAACTGGCGGATCTACGCGGACCCGGCGGGCCACCCGTTCTGCCTGTGCGCCCACTGAGACCGCACATCCGTGTGCCGCCGGCCCGGATCCCGGTCCTGCACGCGGAGCTCTACGCCGGCGTGGTCGACGCCTCGCGGGCCGTGGAGGCCAGTTCCGTGAAGCGGGGGGTGCGCAGGGCCGCCGCCAGTTGGTCCTGCCAGCTCGGCTGGCAGGGCACCCCGGCGCGGGTCCAGCCGCCGTGCCCCAGCACTCCGAACGCCGGTCGCGCGGCGGGCCTGGGGAAGGCGTCCGTGGTGACGGGGCGGATCCGCCGCGGGTCGAGCCCGCTGAGCCGGTAGGTCTCACGGGCCAGCCCGTACCAGGTCGTACGGCCGCCCGCCGTGCCGTGGTAGACGCCCGCGGGCGCCCGCCCGGCCAGTGCGGCCCGGCCGAGCGCGGCCAGTTGCCGGGCCAGCTCCCGGGACCAGGTGGGCTGCCCGTGCTGGTCGTGGACGACGTCGAGCGTCGCGCGCCGGCAGGCCAGGTCGAGCATGGTGGCGACGAAGTTGCGGCCGTGCGCGCCGTAGAGCCAGGCGGTGCGCACCGTGTAGCCGGTGTCCGGGAGCAGTTCGGCCACCGCCCGCTCCCCCAGCAGCTTCCCCCGGCCGTACGCGTTGCGCGGCCCGGTCGGCGCGTCCTCGGCGTACGGGTGCCCGGCGGGCTCCGCGTCGCCGGGCAGGACGTAGTCGGTGGAGACGTGCAGCAGGACGGCCCCCGCGCGGGCGCAGGCGCGGGCGAGATGCCGTACGCCGGTGCCGTTGACGGCGCTCGCGGCGTCCTCCGCCGTCTCGGCGCCGTCGACGTCCGTCCAGGCCGCGCAGTTGACGACCACGCGGTGTCCCGCGACGGCGGCGCGCACGGCGTCCGGGTCGGTGATGTCCAGGCCGTCGCGGGTCCGGCCGCTCACCTCGGCGTCCGGGTCGGCGGCGAGTTCGGCGAGGACGTCCCGGCCGAGCATCCCGCCCGCGCCGGTCACCAGCCAGGGCGTCACGTCAGCTCGGCCCTCGCCTTGAGCGGCTCCCACCAGGAGCGGTTGTCCCGGTACCAGGCGACCGTGGCGGCCAGCCCCTCCGCGAACGGGACCTTCGGCGCGTAGCCGAGCTGCTCGCGGATCTTGCTGTCGTCGAGCGAGTAGCGCAGGTCGTGGCCCTTGCGGTCGGCCACGTGGGTGACCTGGTCCCAGCCGGCGCCGACCGCGTCCAGGAGCAGCCCGGTGAGCTTGTGGTTGCTGACCTCGGTGCCGCCGCCGATGTGATAGGTCTCCCCGGGCCTTCCGCCGCGCAGGGCGAGTTCGATGCCGTGGCAGTGGTCGGAGACGTGAAGCCAGTCGCGGATGTGGCGGCCGTCGCCGTACAGGGGCACATTCCTGCCGTCGATCAGGTGGGTGATGAACAGCGGGATGACCTTCTCGGGGAACTGGTACGGCCCGTAGTTGTTGGTGCACCGGGTGACGACGACGTCCATGCCGTGGGTGCGGTGGTAGGACCGCACGAGGAGGTCGGCGGCGCTCTTCGTCGCGGAGTACGGGGAGTTGGGCGCGAGCGGCCAGTCCTCCGTCCAGGAGCCCTCGCTGATCGAGCCGTACACCTCGTCCGTCGAGACCTGGAGGAACCGGCCCACGCGGTGGCGCAGCGCCGCGTCCAGCAGGACCTGGGTGCCGACGACGTTGGTCCGTACGAAGGGGCCGGCGCCCTCGATCGACCGGTCCACGTGCGACTCGGCCGCGAAGTGGACCACGGCGTCCTGATGCGCCATCACCTGGTCGACGACGTCGGGATCGCAGATGTCGCCGCGCACGAAGCGGTATCCGGGGTGGTGCGCCACGGGCGCGAGATTCTCCTGGACCCCCGAATACGTGAGTTCGTCGAGGACGGTGAGGTGGGCCGCCGGATCCGCGTGCAGCCACCTGCGGACGAATTCCGAACCGATGAAACCGGCCCCGCCGGTCACAAGGACACGCATGATTCTCCCTGAATTCCGGCCCGCACTCCGGACCGCAGCCGCCGCCGATATCCGGTGCATTCCTCGTAGGAGGGCAGCAGCCCTCCAAGGTGTGCTTCCGCGAGGGTGGGCGCCGCGGCGTCCTTGTCGGAGAGTTCCGGGGCGATGTCCGCGGGCCATTCGATCGCCAGCTTCGGATCGAGCGGGTTAATCCCGAACTCCCTTTGCGGCGCGTATCCCTCGGAGCAGAGGTAGACGACGGTGGAACCCTCCTCCAGCGCCATGAAGGCGTGCCCGAGCCCTTCCGAGAGGTAGAGCGCCCGGTGGTCGCGGTCGTCCAGGCGCACCGCCTCCCACCCGCCGAACGTCGGGGAGCCGGTGCGGATGTCGACCACCACGTCGAGCACCGCCCCGCCGACGCACGTCACGTACTTGGCCTGGCCCGGTGGGACCGCCGCGTAGTGGACGCCCCTGAGGGTGCCGCGCGTGGACCGGGAGCAGTTCGCCTGCTCCAGGCGCATGGCGTGACCGGTCATCTCGCGGAACAGGTCCGCCTTGAACCACTCATGGAAACGGCCCCTCCGGTCCGCGAACACCCGGGGAGTGTCCACCCAGGCCCCCTCGATACCAAGCGGTCTCACCTGTCACGCATCCTTCCCTCACAGGTTCTTCACGACCCCTCACCCGGCGGCGACGGGCCGCGCCCGGGGCCCGCCGTCGCGCGGGGTGACGACGGCCGGCACCCCCTCGTCGTCCAGCAGCCCCAGCAGGTACTGCCCGTATCCGCTCTTCAGGAGCGGCTCGGCCAGGGCGCGCAGCTGCTCGTCGTCGATCCGGCCGGCCCGCCAGGCCGCCTCCTCCACACAGCCGATCTTGAGGCCCTGGCGCTCCTCGATGACCCGGACGAACTCCGACGCCTGGACCATGGACGCGAACGTCCCGGTGTCCAGCCAGGCGGTGCCCCGGTCGAGCCGGGTGACGCGCAGTTCACCGGCGTCCAGGTAGACGCGGTTGAGGTCGGTGATCTCCAGTTCGCCGCGGGCGCTGGGCCGCAGCCCGCGGGCGATGTCCACGACCCGGTGGTCGTAGAAGTACAGTCCGGGCACGGCGTACCGGGACCTCGGGCGGGCGGGCTTCTCCTCGATGGACAGCGCCCGGCCCTGCGCGTCGAACTCGACCACGCCGTAGGCCGAGGGGTTCGCGACCTGGTAGGCGAAGACATGGCCGCCGCGCAGCCCGTCCTCCCGCGCCAGCAGGGCGCTCAGACCCGAGCCGTGGAAGATGTTGTCGCCGAGGATCAGCGCGACCGACTCGCCCCCGATGAACCCCGCGCCCAGGACGAACGCCTGCGCGATGCCCTCCGGGCGCTCCTGGGTCGCGTACTCGATGCGCAGGCCGAGCTGGCCGCCGTCGCCGAGGAGCGCGCGGAACTGCTCCTGGTCCCCGGGGGTCGTGATCACGAGGATGTCGCTCACACCCGCCAGCACGAGGGTGGAGAGGGGGTAGTAGACCATCGGTTTGTCGAACACCGGCAGCAGCTGTTTGGAGACGGAACGGGTCAGCGGCCACAGCCGTGAGCCGGTGCCGCCGGCCAGCAGAATTCCACGCATGTCGTCACCATAGAAGAAGCGATCACGGCTTCCTTCTCCTGACACGCAGTTCGATTCCGCGCCCAATCGACCCTCTGCTCACCCTCCTTGTCCACGGTCCGCACCGCCGCCCGGGTGATCTTATCTACCTGGCGCGGGCCGCGGAGGGTCTTTTGGTCACCGTCCGTGAACAATGACGGCGTCCGTAATTGACTACGAGCGCCGCACAAACGCGCCAATAGCGAACCTCATGCCCGGCGCGCGTCCAGCGCATGTCCTTCGCGGCGACTACGCGGGCTCCTCGGCCCGCATCGGTACCGGGGCCATGGCCCACCTCAACTGCCTTTCCACGGAAGGATTTCTGGTGAACCGGAGAACCATCGGCCGTAACCGGGTGAGAGCCATCACCATGGTTTCGGCGGGCACCCTGGCTGCGGTGCTCAACGTCATCCCCAGCACGATGGCCATCGCCGACGCGGTCGAGCGCGCGGGTACCCAGCACACCCTGGGGCTGCCGGGGCCGAACGGCGCCACGACGGTCCACGGACGCGACCGCGACCACCGCCACGGCCACGGCACGCGGGGGGAGCGAGGCGAGCAGGGTCCGCGTGGTCCTCGGGGAACGAGGGGCGACCACGGTCCTCAGGGGCCCAGGGGCGACCACGGTCCGCGCGGTCCCCAGGGGCCGAGGGGCGACCACGGTGACCGGGGCCCCCAGGGGCCGCAGGGCGCCCAGGGCAGCCAGGGTCCGCAGGGCAGCCAGGGCGCCACCGGTGCCGGCACGCAGGGTCCGCAGGGCACCCAGGGCGCCCAGGGCGCGCAGGGTTCGAGCACCGGCACGCAGGGGGCGCAGGGCACCCAGGGCGCCCAGGGCAGCCAGGGCACGCCGGGCACCCAGGGTCCCCAGGGCTCCACCGGATTCGGGGCCCAGGGAGCCCAGGGCTCACAGGGCGCCATGGGCATCCCCGGCGCCCAGGGCAGCCAGGGCAGCCAGGGCACCCAGGGCACGCAGGGCGCCGGCGGCGGTGTCGGCGCGCAGGGCAGCCAGGGAGCGCCGGGCACTCCCGGCGCCCAGGGCGCACCGGGCACGCCGGGCAGCCAGGGCGCACCCGGCACGCAGGGCAACCAGGGCGCACAGGGCGCCCAGGGCACTCCCGGCACCCCCGGGTCCCAGGGCGCGCAGGGCTCCCAGGGCTCCCAGGGCGCCGCGGGCATCGGAACCCAGGGCGCACAGGGTGCGCAGGGAGCCCAGGGTTCGCAGGGTGCGCAGGGCGTCGGCACGCAGGGCGCACAGGGTTCCCAGGGCGCGCAGGGCGCGCAGGGAGGCCCGGGCCTCCAGGGAGCCCAGGGCGCACAGGGTGTCGGGACCCAGGGTGCGCAGGGCGCCCAGGGTGCTCCCGGAACCCAGGGCCCCCAGGGCGTCGGAACCCAGGGCGCGCAGGGCGCGCAGGGTGCGCCGGGCGTCCAGGGCACGACGGCGTCCACCTACGTCGTCAGGGGCCCGCAGGTCGCCCCGCTCGTCGGCGTCCTCGGCACCTCGACCGCCACGTGCAGCGCCGGCGATGTCGCGACCGGCGGCGGCTACGACACCCTCGGGCCCGTCGCCACGATCAACGTCACCCGGGACGCGCCGATCGTCACGGGCGCCGGTCCTCAGTACGGCCCGGCCACCGGATGGCAGACCAGCGCCACGGTCACCGTGCTGGGCGCGGGATTCCAGACGTACGCGGTCTGCCAGGACCTGTAGGGGATTCCACCGCACGGACGCATGACCGGAAGGCCGCACCCCAGCGCAGGTGGGGTGCGGCCTTCCTCCGTGCGGGTCAGTACGTGACGATCATCTTCCCGGTGTTGTCGCCCCGCAGAACGCCGAGGAACGCCTCCAGGTTGTTCTCGATGCCCTCGACCACGGTCTCGCGGTACTTCAGCTCGCCCGAGCGCACCCACGGCCCGACCTCGCGGACGAACTCCGCCTGGAGGTCGTAGTGGTCGGTGACGATGAAGCCCTCCATGCGGCCACGGGTCTGGATCAGCCGGGTGAGGTTGCGGGGGCCGGGCGCGGGCTCGGTGTTGTTGTAGACGGAGATCATGCCGCACACGGCGATCCGGCCGTTGTTGTTGAGGGAGCCGAGAGCGGCCTCCAGGTGGTCGCCGCCGACGTTGTCGAAGTACACGTCGATGCCGTCGGGGGCGGCCTCGCGCAGCTGGCGGCTCACGGGGCCGTTCTTGTAGTTGAAGGCGGCGTCGAAGCCGTACTCCTCGACCAGCAGCTTGACCTTCTCGTCGGAGCCGGCGGAGCCGATGACCCGCGAGGCGCCCTTGAGCTTCGCGATCTGCCCGACCTGGCTGCCGACCGCGCCGGCCGCGCCCGACACGAAGACGGAGTCGCCCTCCTTGAAGGAGGCGGTGCGCAGCAGACCGGCGTAGGCGGTGAGCCCGGTCATCCCGAGCACGCCGAGGTAGGCGGACAGCGGCGCGACCTCGGGGTCGACCCGCACGACGTGCTCGGCGTCCACGGCGGCGTACTCGCGCCAGCCGAGCGGGTGCAGGACGTGGTCGCCGACGGCGACGCCCTCGGCGCGGGAGGCGACGACCTCGCCGACGGCGCCGCCCTGCATCGGCTTGTTCAGCGCGAACGGCGGGACGTAGGACTTGGCGTCGCTCATCCGGCCGCGCATGTAGGGGTCGACGGAGACGTGCATGTTCCGCACCAGCACCTGGCCCTCACCCGGCTGGGGTACCTCCGCCTCGACGAGGCTGAAGTCCTCGGGCTTGGGCCAGCCGACCGGGCGGCTGAGCAGGTGCCATTCGCGGCTGACGGCGGGGAGGGCGGGGGTGGTGTCGGACATGGACTCTTCCTCACGTGCGGGACGGGATTACTTCAGTACCTGAAACAACCATGCGCCTGAATATTTCAGGCTGTCAAGTAAACGGGTACCCTGGGGCCCATGGCCACACCCGAGAAGACCCGCCACCCCGACCCGCTGACCGTGGAGATCGTCGACCTCATCGGCGATGTCGTGGCCCGTTTCTACGCGGACTACGAGGACGCGGCGGCGGAGCGGGCGCTGACGGGCGCACAGGCGCGGCTGCTGAGCCTGCTGTCCCTGGAGCCGCTGCCGATGCGGCGGCTGGCGCAGAAGCTGAAGTGCGAGCCGTCCAACGTCACCGGGATAGTGGACCGGCTGGAGGCACGGGGCCTGGTGGAGCGCCGCCCCGACCCGGCGGACCGGCGGGTGAAGGTCGCGGCGGCGACGGAGGAGGGCCGCCAGGTGGCCTGCGGCCTGCGGGACTCACTGAACTTCGCGCGCGAGCCCCTGGCAGGCCTGTCCCCCGACGAACGCCTGTCCCTGCGGGACCTCCTGCTCCGCATGCTGGACGTCGCGCGCTAGGCGGTACTCCGAGCTACGTGCACCACCACAGGAAGCGCTGGCACGTCCGGGTCGGGGACGGGTGGGGGTGGCTCGGGGGTGCGGTGGAGGGGGACGACGGCGGTGGGGCGCTCGGCGGCCTCGTCGTCGCGGACGGCGTGTGGGGCGGGTCGGAGCGGGGCGGGGTGCTCGTGGCCGCCGACGGGGTGGGCGTGGACGTGTCCTTCCTGTCGTCCTTCGCCTTCTTCTTCCCCGCGCTGGACGACGCCTTCGGAGTGGCGGCCAACACCCGTGCCACATCGGTGGGTCGCGTCGGCGACGGCGTGGACGCGTCCACCACCTCTCCCCCGTCGGCGGCGGCGCGGGGGGTGATCCCGGGCGCCTCCACGCCGAGTTCGGCCAGGCTCAGGGCGCCGGCCGCCAGCAGCAGGCCCGCTCCCGCGAACAGCACCCGGCGCCGCCTGCGCCGGTGGGCCGCCGCCTTGCGGTTGCGTCGCGCGGACCTCGACCCCGGCCGGTCCTCCCGCGCCTCCCGGTCGTCGAGGTCGTCGGCGACGGCATCGGTGTCCACGTCGACGTCGACGGGCGCGGGCCCGCGTATCTCTTCGACGGGTGTGCCGCACCCCGGGCAGGCGAGCGCGCCGTTGAGGTGCCGTCGGCACGGGAGGCAGTAGTCCATGACGCGGAGAGACTAAGTTCCCTCCCGGTGGCGTTCCTAGAGACTGCTGTGAAAGTTGTGTGTTGAACCGTTTAACGCGGCGTGGTGCGTTGAAAGTGTCAACGTTGAACACTCATCTCTCCCCCTCCGTATGACTGTGCGGCCAGCGCCCCCGCTCGCGCGGGCCCCCAGCACACGGAGGTTCCATGCCCGACAACGTCACCTCGCTGTTCCGTGGCGCGGCGGGGCACAGCCCCTCGATGGCCGCGCTGGTGCGGGAGAGTGTCGACGGAACGGGCCCCGTGGACTTCCGCGTCCCGTGCAACCCCTACTTCCCCACCCCCGCCATGTTCGAGGACATGGCGGCCCGACTGCGCGACATCGCCACGTACTACCCGAGCCCCGCCGACACGATCACCGCCGAGCTGTGCGCCCTGCTCCAGCTTCCGCCGCAGTGCGTGGCCATGGGCAACGGCTCCACCGAGCTGATCACCTGGATCGACCACCTCCTCGTCCACGAGTCCCTCGCCGTCCCCGTCCCCACCTTCGGCCGCTGGACGGACCAGCCCATGGAGACCGGCAAGCGGGTCGACATGTTCCCGCTCCAGGAGTCGAGCGGCTTCGCCCTCGACCTCGCCCGGTACGCCGAGTTCATCCGCAAGCGCGGCACGCGTGTCGCCGTCGTCTGCAATCCGAACAACCCCGACGGCGGCTTCACCCACCGCCAGGCGCTCGTCGAGTTCATGGACGCCCTCGCGGACCTCGACCTGATCGTGATCGACGAGTCGTTCCTGGAGTTCGCCGACGCCGAGGACGAGCCCAGCGTCGTCCAGGACGCGATGCTGCGGCCGAACGTGATCGTGCTGCGCAGCCTCGGCAAGAGCTTCGGGCTGCACGGCATCCGCTTCGGCTATCTGGTGGCCAGCCCGGCCCTCGCCGGGCGTGTGCGCTCGATGCTGCCCAAGTGGAACCTCAACTCCTTCGCGGAGCACGTGGTGTTCATGTTGAAGGAGCACGGCGCCGAGTACCAGGAGAGCCTGCGCCTGGTCCGGCGGGACCGGCTGGACATGGCACGGCAGCTGGCCCAGCTGCCCGGTCTGACGGTCTACCCCTCGCAGGGCAACTTCCTCTTCGTGCGCCTCCCCGTGGGCGCCGAGGGCACCGTGGTGCGCGACCGGCTGCTCGGCGAGCACCGGATCCTCGTCCGCGACTGCGGCAACAAGATCGGTTCATCCAGCCGCTTCCTGCGGCTCGTGGTGCGCCCCGAGGTGGACGTACGTCGCCTGGTGTCCGCCATGGAGCAGGTGCTCTACGGGACCAGGAGGGGAGCCGCCGTGCCCGAGCCGGGCACCGGGACCAGCGAGCCCGCCGGGACCGCCGGGACCGCCGGGACCGCCGGGACCGGCTACAGCTCGGGCACGGCGGCCGTGGACCGGCTGATCAACCGGACGAACGGGGCGGGGATGGCGGGGCTCGCCGCCCAGGCCTCGGCAGCCCCGGCGCCCCCGGCGATGCCGCCCGCGGCTCCGGCCCCGCTCCCGGCCCAGGCCCCTGCTCCGGTGGCCGCACCCGCGGCCGCCCAGGGGCCGGCCCCCGCTCCGGCCGCCCTACCCGCCCAGACCTCGATGCCGACCCCGGCCCCCTTCCCGGTCCCGGCCGCCGCCGCACCCGCTCAGCCCCCGGCACCGGCACCCATGCCGGCCGCCCCGGCTCCGGCCCCCTTCCCGGCCCCGGTTCCGGCCATCGCCGCACCCGTCCCGACCCCGGCCCCCTTCCCGGTCCCGGTCCCGCCCGCCGCCGCGGTCGTCCCGCCGCCCCCGCCCGCCTTCACTCCCGCCCCCGCCGCCGGGCTCCAGGCCGTGCCCCAGCTTCCCCCGCAGTACGCCCAGCAGCAGTACCCGCCGCAGTACCCCCAGCCCGGTATGCCGGGCGGTCTCACCCCCGTGCCGCCGCAGAGCCGTCCCGGTGTGCCCGCGGCCGGGGGCCTCACCGCCGCCCAGGTCCGCGGCCGCACCCAGCCGGAACCGGCGGTGACGCCCGAGCCCAGCAGCTGGCCCGCGGCCGGCGCGCTCTACAACCAGGTCGGCTGACGGCGCGTCCCGACCTACCCCTCTCCCTAATGTCCGGTTCGCATGCATAACGAATACTTAAATGTCCGTTTTGAAACGCTAAATACCTATCTTTTCTGTAGTTCCGCTTTAAAACATTAGGCGGCGTGACGCAAGACGCGTGACGCAGTTCACTTACGAAGTCCCCTAGTGCTTTACGCGCCCCTTAGGCGCCAGAATTCCCGCGATGCGCAGCCAAGGCTTACCGGGAAGGGCAACTAGCGCGCTTAGTAAAGAGGGGAATTGTCGATTTATTCCTCGCGGCTAACAATGACTTCGCCGCAGGACACCGCACTTCAAAAGCGCGATGCCGTTTGCCGATGGGAACCGGCGACTGCGGGCCCTGTATTCCCTGAAAAAGGACCGCACCATGCCCTCTCATGCCGCCAAGCGCACGTCCCTGACGCGCCGCCTGACCGCCGGTGGCGCCGCCACCGTCGGCGCGTTCGCCCTGGCCTGCACGGTCGGACTGGGTTCGGCCCACGCCGCCGCCCCCGTCGCAGCCCCGAGCGCCACCAAGCCCGCCGCTCCGGCCACGTACACCGTCGTACGAGGCGACCACCTGGCCTCCATCGCCCGCACCCTGAAGATCCAGGGCGGCTGGCAGGCCCTCGCCACGGCGAACAAGCTGACCGCCCCCTACCGGATCTACCCCGGTCAGGTCCTGGCCCTGCCCGCCGGCACCAAGCCGGCCGCCGCCGCGCCGGCCCCGGTCAAGGCTCCGGTCAAGGCGGTCACCGTCGCGGCCCCGACCTCCGTGGGCCTCGTGACCGCCCTCAACGGCGGCTACGCCAACAACCTCGACGGCTGGATCCGCACCTCCCTGGCCGTCATGGCGAAGAAGGGCATCCCGGGCTCCTACAACGGCATCTACCGCAACGTGATCCGTGAGTCCTCCGGCAACCCGAAGGCCATCAACCTCTGGGACTCCAACGCCGCCGCGGGCATACCCTCCAAGGGCCTGCTCCAGGTGATCGACCCCACCTTCAAGAGCTACCACGTCACGGGCACGTCCTGGGACATCTACGAGCCCGTCGCGAACATCACCGCCGCGTGCAACTACGCGTGGCACCGCTACGGCTCGATCGACAACGTGAACGGTCCTTACTGACGGGGTCCGCAGCGCGATGCGGGGTGGTGACGGCACAGTGCCGTCACCACCCTGCCTTTGCATGTGGAAATTGATCAGTTCCGCTTTTCGAGCGCCTTCTCCAGCGACAGCCAGCGCGGTACGTCGACTTCGGCCAACACCGTCTTTCCTGGCCATGGCTCCCGGTCCCGCGCCTCCCAGCGGGCGGCGAGCGCGTCCACGAGCACATAGCCGCGCCCCGAGTCGTCCAGCACGTCCGGCTGCGGCACGGCACCGGGTGCGGGGGGCCTCGGCGGCCCGTCGTGCGTGTCGCTGACCTCGATGCGGACGCTGCCCGTCACCAGGGAGAGCCGCAGCTCGAAGTCCCTCCCCGGCACCCGGCCATGGGTGACCGCGTTGGCGGCCAGCTCGGCCACGATCACGGCGACGGCGTCGGAGGCGTCCGTGCGGTGCGGGATGCCCCACAGGTGCAGCTGGTTCAGGGCGAGATGCCGGGCCAGTCGTGCACCGCGCGGAGTGGAGCTGAAGCGCTGCACGAACGCACGTACGGTGAGCGGGGGTTGTGGGGCGAGAGGAGCGTCCATGGCCCCAATCTGGCGGCTCGACGGCCCCGTCACCAGGCAGACACCGCGTACGCTCGGCAAGCGTACGCGGCTACCCCCTGGACAGTACTCGTCACAGCTCGTAACGATGTGCGCGGGAGGTGACCATGGCGGTCGACGGCATGAAGAAGGGTGGGGAGCCGGAGTCCTCGGACAGTATGCGGATGTTCGGGGCGGTACTCCAGGCTCTGCGCGAACACTCGGGTTTCACCCGGGCGGAGTTCGCCGATCTGGTGCAGTTCTCCAAGCACACGACGGCATCGGTCGAACAGGGCAGGCGGATGCCGGACCCCGTGCTCGTGGAACGCTCGGAGGCGCTGACCGGGAACACGGGGGCCTTGCGCAGGTCGGCGCCCCATCTGGGACGGCAGCCCGGCCTGGCGGCGTGGTTCGCGCAGTGGGCGCGACTGGAGAAGGAGGCGATCAGCCTCTACAACTACGAGTGCCGGGCGGTTCCGGGGCTGCTGCAGACGAGGGCGTACGCACGAGCCGTGTCCATGAACGTGCCGCCGGTTCCGGCCGAGGACGAACTCAACGACCGGATCGTCGCGCGCCTCGCGCGGCAGGAACTGCTGTCGACCAGGAGGAACCCGCCGTGCGCGTTCAGCTTCATCATCGAGCAGGCCGTCCTGGACCGGCACACCGGCGGTACGGAGGTCACCCGGGAACTGTGCGACCACATCCTCGAAGTGATCGACCGGCACTGGAACGTGGAAGTGCAGATCATGCCGTTGCGGCAGCCCGAACACGCGGGACTGGACGGCCCCATCGCCCTGCTGGAGACCCCGGAGAACCAGTGGTACGGCTACTCGGAGGGCCAGAAGAACGGCCGCCTCATCACCGGCCTCAAAGAGATCAGCGTGCTCCAGCAGCGGTATGCAAAACTGCGCTCGCAGGCTTTGACTCCCGAGTACTCCAGGGGCCTGCTTGAGCAGATGCGAGGAGCGCTATGAGCACGTCCCGACTGGCCTGGTTCAAGAGCAGCTACAGCGGTTCCGAGGGCGACAACTGCATCGAGATCGCCCTCGCGTGGCGCAAGTCCAGTTACAGCAGCGGCAGTCAGGGCGACTGCGTCGAGGTGGCCACCTGCCCCACCACCATCCACGTCCGCGACTCCAAGAACACCCAGGGCCCCCAGCTCGCCCTCACCACCACGGCCTGGACCGACTTCCTCTCCTACGCCACCACCCACACGGCCTGATCTCACCGCGCCCCGCCCGGCAGCGGGGCGCACCCGATTGACCAGATGCGAGGAGCGCCATGAGCACGTCCCGACTGGCCTGGTTCAAGAGCACCTACAGCGGCTCCCAGGGTGACAACTGCGTCGAAGTCGCCCTCGACTGGTACAAGTCCAGCTACAGCGGCTCTGAGGGCGACGACTGCATCGAGGTCGCCCTTGGCTGGCACAAGTCCAGCTACAGCAGCGGCAGCGAGGGCGACTGCGTCGAGGTGGCCGCCTGCCCCGCCACCATCCACGTCCGCGACTCCAAGAACACCCAGGGCCCCCAGCTCGCCCTCACCACCACGGCCTGGACCGACTTCCTCTCCTACGCCACCGGATCGGCAGCCCGGACGTAACGGAGTCATACAAGCTGCAAAGCTGACTTTCTGTTACGCATCCTGGCCGCCCTCCGAACAGCCCACACCACTCCCCGGGCGGGATGCGGATCACAGGCGCAGGGGTATACCGGCCGTGCAGAGATCGTCACGCGCCCCCGCCGACGGCACCGCCGGCGGGCACAGGGCCGCGCCCGCCGCTCCCGGAGGAGACTCCCTTGGTGTTGAGCAGACGTACCTTCAGCACGATCGTCGGCACCGCCGCACTCGGCCTCTCGCTCGCCGCAAGCGGTGAGCCGTGCGCCGCCGCCTCACCACCCATGGGGCCCGCGCCGGGGCCACCGGGTCCGGACGGGCGCGCGCACACCGTCGGCTTCGACCGGTACTCGATGCTGGTAGACGGCGAGCGGGTGGTGCTGTGGTCGGGCGAGATGCACCCGTTCCGGCTGCCGAGCCCGGCGCTGTGGCGGGACGTGCTGCAGAAGATGCGCGCCCACGGCTACAACACCGTCAGCGTCTACGTCTCCTGGAACTACCACTCACCCGCCCCCGGCTCCTACGACTTCACGGGCGTCCGCGACCTGGACCTGTTCCTGCGCACCGCCGCCGAGACGGGCCTGTACGTCATCCTGCGCCCGGGACCGTACATCAACGCCGAGGTCGACGCGGGCGGCTTCCCCGGCTGGCTGACGGCCACCCCGGGCAGGGCGCGCACCGCCGACCCGACCTATCTGGGGCACGTGGACGAGTGGCTGACCGCCGTGAACCGGATCGCGGTGCGGCACCTGTACACGCGCGGCGGCGGCACGGTGCTGCTCTACCAGGTGGAGAACGAGTACGCGGACCATGTCACCGAGGACACGGGCCGCGCCTACATGGCCCATCTGTACCGCAAGGTGCGGGCGGACGGCGTGGACGTGCCCCTGTTCCACAACGACAAGGGCAGGAACGGCCACTGGACGTCCGGCACCTTCGACACCGGGGGCGAGAAGGGCCACTGGCTGTACGCGTTCGACGGCTATCCCTCGCCCTCCGAAACGCCGCCGGACTGGGGGTACTTCGGGCCAGGCGGGCCGAAGGGCGGTTCGACCGCCAGCCCGGACACCCCCGGCTTCCTGGCCGAGTTCGGGGGCGGGTGGTTCGATCCGTGGGGCGGGGCCGAGTTCGACGGGAAGGGGTACGCGCAGTCCCGGCGCACCCGGGACGCGGCGTACGAGCGGCGCTTCTATCTGACCAACCTCGCCAACGGCATCAAGGTCCACAGCGTCTACATGACCTTCGGCGGCACCTCGTGGGGCTGGCTGCCCGCGCCGGTCGTCTACACGTCGTACGACTACGGGGCGGCGATCGACGAGGCGCGGCAGCCGACCGCCAAGCTGCTGCCGATGCGTCAGCTCGGCTACCTGCTGCAGACCTTCCCGGAGCTGGCGAAGCTCGACCGGGCACAGGACGTCGAGGCCGGGCGGGGCGTGAAGGCCTATCACCTGCGCGACGCGGACTCACCCGCGCAGGTGTACATGCTGCGCAACGACACCGGCGGGGACCTGGTGGCGGAGGTGCCGCTGGCGGGCGGGGCCCGGGTGCGGGTGCCGGTGCCCGGGCATGACGCGCGGCTGCTGGTCGCCGGGGTCCGGCTCGGGGCGCGGACGCTGCGCCACTCCTCCGCCCAGCCCATGCTGCGGGCCGGGATCGGGCGGCAGGACGTCGCCGTGTTCACGGGCCGTTCGGGGGAGGCGACCGAGACCGTGCTGGAGTGCGCGACCGAGCCGACCGCGACCGTGCTGGAGGGCCGGGCCACGTGCGCGTACGCGGACGGCGTGCTGCGGGTGTCGGCACGGCTCGGCGGACTCACCCGCGTACGGGTGGAGGGCGGGGGCGCCGCACGCCCCCTGCTGGTGCTGCTCGCCGACGATGAGACGTCCGGGCGCCTGTGGTGGCATCGGACACCGTCCGGGACGGTGCTGGCCCTCGGGCCCGCGCTGGTGCGCGGCGCCGAGGTCGCCGACGCGGCCGTCCGGCTGACCGGTGACACCGTCGAGGCGGCGGACCTGGAGGTGTGGGGGCCGCGCGGGGTGACGGAGGTCAGCTGGAACGGGCGGGCGGTCCCGGCGAGGCCCACCCCGTCCGGCGGCCTGCGGGCCTCCTCCCCGCTGCCGGGGGTCGGCCGGGTCACCCTGCCCGCGCTGACCTCGTGGCGCCGCAGGGCGGAGAATCCGGAGTCGGCGCCCGGCTTCGACGACTCCGCCTGGACGCCCGCGGACCGGACCTCGACGTACAGCACGACGAAGGTGCCGCACGGGGCGCCGGTCCTGCTGGCCGACGACTACGGGTTCCACTACGGGGACGTCTGGTACCGGGGCCGCTTCGCGGGCACGCCGCGCTCGGTGTCCCTCTCCTACGCGACCGGCACCCAGGGCCTGTTGATGCCGTGGCTGGACGGCAGACCGCTGGGCACGCACCGGATGCCGGTGCCGGACCGCGGGACGGTGCGCAAGGGGACGTGGACGGCGACGGCGACGTTCGCGGTGCCGAAGGGCACGGGCGGCGGCCCGCATGTGCTGTCGGTCCTGGTGCGCCGGATGCAGCACGACATGGACGGCAAGGCGAACGACGCGCACAAGGCGGGGCGCGGGCTGGTCTCCGTCTCCTTCGACGGGGCCGCGCCCGAGGTGCGCTGGCGGATCCAGGGCGCGGGCGCGCCCGACCCGGTGCGGGGGCCGCTCAACAACGGCGGCCTGTACGGCGAGCGGCACGGATGGCATCTGCCCGGGTTCGGGGACGGGGAGTGGGCGCCGGTGGCGCTGCCGCGCACGGACCGGGGGCAGGGGGTGGTCTGGTACCGGACCCGGTTCCGGCTGGGGATCGACGCCGGCACGGACGCCTCGCTCGGCCTGACCCTGGCGGACGACCCGGCACGGGCCTACCGGGTCCAGATCTTCGTCAACGGCTGGAACATGGGCCAGTACGTGAACGACGTGGGCCCGCAGCACACGTTCGTCCTACCGAACGGGGTGCTGGCGCCCCGCGGGGAGAACGTGCTGGCCCTGGCGGTCCTCGCGGACGGCACGACACCCGCAGGACCGGGCGAGGTGTCGCTGACGGTGCTGGGCCGGGCGGCGGGGGGTGTGTCGGCGGGGGGCTAGTGCCGCGACGGGGCGAACGTCGCCTGCCGCGGCATGAGGTGTGCTGTCCGGGCGGGGGGCATGCGCGAGGATGGGCCGCATGCCCCCCGCGAAGCGCCCCGCCGGACCCTTCACGCCCCTGGACTTCCAGCTGGTCCTGCTGCGCCGCATGGCCGACCACAACCCGGAGCTGGTGGAGGCCGCACGGCATGAGCTGGGGGTCTCCGTCGCCGGGATGCGCGAGGCCAACCGCCGCTGGCAGGCCATGCTGCACTCCCCGCGCTCCCGGGCCGCCGCCTCCCGCTACCGGTCCGTCCTGGGCGAGCCCGAGTCGGCCGAGCCGCGCCGGATCGGGGACCTGGACTGCCGGGCCCTGCGGTGGCCCGTGCCGCTCTGGCCCGACCTGCGCTTCGAGATCCTGCTCGCGCCCGACGGGGCGGTGTGGAACGAGTGGCTCGTCCGCGCGCCGGGCGCCCCCGCGCCCGCGCTGCGCACCGTGGAGGACCTCACCCCCTGGTCGGCCACGGTGGACGAGGTGGCCCGCGCCTTCGCCCCCGCCCGCCCCCTGGAGGGCACCGCCCCCACCCGCTGGGGCCTGTCCTTCACCGCCCCGGACCGCACCGGCGAACGGCACGCGTGCGCGGCGGAGTTCACCTGGGGTCTGGTGCAGCGGACGGGGGTCAGCGGGCGGCGGCCCTGAGGATCGCGTCGGCCACCAACCGCACCGAGGACGGGTGCAGGAAGAGGAACAGGTTCGGCTCGACCAGCTCCAGCTCCATCACGCACGGCCGGCCGTCCGGGCCGTCCACCAGGTCGACGCGGGCGTAGAGGAGGTCCCGCGCGCCCGGAACGGCCAGCAGGGCCTGTTCGGCCACGGCCGTCTCCGCCGACGTGGGCCGCCACGCCTCCAGGCTCGGGTGGGGCGTCTTCGCCTCGTCGTAGGCCGTGCCGGGTGTGAGGACGGCGCCCTTGCGGCTGGCGTGCGCCAGGCGGCCGTCGACGTACAGCAGCGCCCGCTCCCCGTGGACGTCGATCCCGGTCAGGTACGGCTGCACCATCGCCGTCAGCCCCTCGGCGTGCATCCGCTCGATGTGGCGTACGGCGGCCTCGCGCTCCGCCGGCATGTACCGGGCCGCGTAGCGGGCGCCCGCGCCCGAGGTGGGCTTGACGACGTACTCGTGGCCGGTGGGCAGGTCCACCGGGTCGCCCGGGGCCTGGTAGCGGGTGGGGACGGTGGCGACGCCCGCCGCCGCGAGGTCGCCGAGGTACCGCTTGTCGGTGTTCCAGCGCACGACCTCGGCCGGGTTGGCCAGCCGGGTGGCCCTCCCGCACCGCTCGGCCCAGGCCGTGAACTCCGCCGCCCGCCAGCTGTAGTCCCAGGTCGAGCGGATCACCGCCAGGTCGTACGCCGCCCAGTCGACGTCCGCGTCGTCCCAGTACGCCGCCTCCGCGTCCGCCCCGGCCGCCCTCAACTCGTCCGCGAGCACCGGCAGATCGGCGTCCTGGGCGACGTCCGGACCGGGGCGGCAGGTGACGAGCGCGACGCGGGGGGCGGGGGTGGGGGACACGTGCGGTCTCCTGTCGTGGACACATGTTCGGTGGCTCGTTCGCGGGCAGGGTAACAACGGGGCGTCGCGGGGCGCGCGGGCATTTGTTCCGGCCGCCGCGCCGGTGAGGTCCGTGTCACTCCGCGGGCGGGTTTCGCTCGTCGTGAGGCCGGAGAGGTAGGAACGGTCTTGGCAGCGGACCTCTTCGACGCAAGGAGCAGCCGGGTGTCCTCCCTCTTTCCGGCCCTGTCCGACCCCTCGGCCGGGCCACGGCCCGCGCTGCGCTTCGGCGAGCGGGCCCTGACCTACGGCGAGCTGGCCGCGGCGGCGGGTGCGCTCGCCGAGCGGATCGCCGGGGCCGGCCGGATCGCCCTGTGGGCCACGCCCGGCCTGGAGACCGCCGTCGCGGTGGTCGCCGCGCTGACCGCCGGGGTGCCCGTCGTCCCGCTCAACCCGAGGTCAGGGGAGCGCGAACTCGGGCACGTCCTGCGCGACAGCGCCCCGGCGGCGGTGCTCGCCGCCCCCGGCGACCGGCTTCCCGACGCGGTGGGCGCGCTGGAGCGGCTCGACGTGGACGTGCGGGCCAGGGAGGCGTACGCGCCCGCCGCCGGGGACGACGAGGCCCCCGCCCTCATCGTGTACACCTCCGGGACGACCGGGCCGCCCAAGGGCGCCGTGATCCCCCGCCGGGCCCTGGCCGTCACGCTCGACGCGCTCGCGGAGGCCTGGCGGTGGAGCGGGGACGACGTCCTCGTGCACGGGCTGCCGCTGTTCCATGTGCACGGCCTGGTGCTCGGCACCCTCGGCCCGCTGCGGCGCGGCGGCAGCGTGCGGCACCTGGGCCGCTTCAGCACGGACGGGGTGGCGCGGGAGCTGGGCGCCGGGGCCACCATGCTGTTCGGGGTGCCCACGATGTACCACCGCATCGCCGAGGCCCTGCCCACCGAGCCGGAGTTGGTGAAGGCGCTGGCCGGCGCCCGGCTGCTGGTCTCCGGCTCCGCCGCGCTCCCGGTGCACGACCACGAGCGGATCGCCTCGGCCACCGGCCGCCGGGTCGTCGAGCGGTACGGGATGACCGAGACGCTGATGAACACGAGCGTGCGCGTGGACGGCGAGCCGCGCCCGGGCACGGTCGGCGTGCCGCTGCCCGGGGTGGAGCTGCGGCTGGTGGAGGAGGACGGTACGCCGCTCGCGGCATGGGACGGGGAGACGGTCGGCGAGATCCAGGTGCGCGGCCCGCACCTGTTCACCGGATATCTGAACCGGCCCGACGCCACCGCCGCCGCGTTCACCGGCGACGGCTGGTTCCGCACCGGCGACATGGCGGTGCGGGAGGGCGACGGACAGGTGCGCCTCGTGGGGCGCAAGGCCACCGACCTCATCAAGAGCGGCGGTTACAAGATCGGGGCGGGCGAGATCGAGAACGCGCTGCTCGACCACCCGGGGGTGCGGGAGGCCGCCGTCACCGGGGAGCCCGACGAGGATCTGGGCGAGCGGATCGTCGCCTGGGTGGTGCCCGCCGACCCCGGCGCCCCGCCCGGCCTGGACGAGCTCGCCGGGCATGTGTCCCGCCTGCTCGCCCCGCACAAGCGCCCCCGCGTCGTACGGCATCTCGACGCGCTGCCGCGCAACGACATGGGCAAGGTCATGAAGCGGGTGCTCGGCCAGGACGGGGCCCAGGGCGATGCCTGAGCGCGCCACCGCACGGGAGGCACTCGCCCTCGTCACCGACGACTTCCACGAACTCGCCATCCCCGCAAGGGAGTCCGGGCCCGACGGGCCCCTCGGCTGGACCGGCTACGACGCCTCGCGCGCCCGCGCCGCCGCGCGCACCGGCGAGGACGAGTCGGTTGTGTGCGTGCGCGCGGACGTCGCCGGCACCCCGGCGGTGCTGATCGCGTTCGAGTTCGGCTTCCTCGGCGGCTCGCTCGGCGAGCGCACCGGCGACCGGCTGGTGGCGGCGCACACGTACGCCCGTGAACACCGGCTGCCGGTGGTGTCATTGGTGGCGACGGGCGGCAGCCGGATGCAGGAGGGCATGCTCGCGCTGACGCAACTCCAGCGGGTGGCACGGCAGTCGGCGCTCACCCGGGCCGCCGGGCTGCCCCAGCTGGCGGTGCTGCGCGACCCGACGACCGGTGGCGGCTGGGCCACGCTGGGCGCGGGGGCCGACGTGGTGCTCGCCCTGCCGGGCGTCCAGGTCGGCTTCGCGGGCTCCCGGGTGCGCCCGCCCGACGCGGACCCGGCGGCGTACACGGCCGAGGCACAGGTCGCCGCGGGCACGGTCGACGCGGTGGTGCGGCCCGAGCGGCTGCGCGCGGAACTGGGACTCTGGCTGGCGCTGGCGACGGCGCCCTCGCGCGAACCGGCGCCCGTGCCCGGTGCGCTCGGCCCGACCGAGCCGCCGGCCACCGGCTGGGACGCGGTACGTCGCGCGCGCGATCCGCGGCGCCCCCGCGCCCAGGCCTACCTCGACGCCTACTTCACCCGCCGCACCGTGCTCAGCGGTGACCGCTGCGGCGGCAGGGACGCGGGCATGCTGTGCGGGCTGGGCAGCCACGGCGGCCGAACCATCGCGTACGCGGCCCAGACCGGCACCGCGACCCGCCCCGCGGGATACCGCACGGCCGCCCGGCTGATACGGCTGGCGGACGCCCTCTCCCTGCCCGTGCTGACCCTGGTGGACACCCCGGGCGCCGCCAACGACGCCGAGGCGGAACGGCAGGGCGCGGGCGCCGCCATCGCGGACCTGTTCGGCGCGGTCGCCGCCGCCCGCACACCCCTGACCTCGCTGGTGATCGGCGAGGGCGGCTCCGGCGGGGCGCTCGCGCTGGCCGCGCCCGGCAACACCTGGGCCGCTCCGGACAGCTACTTCTCGGTCATCGCGCCCGAACTGGCCGCCGCCATCCTCAAGCGTCCGCCCGAGCAGGTGCGGGCGACGGCGGACCAGTTGCGTCTGCGACCCCAGGACCTGGTGGAACTGGGGGTCGTGCGGGGCGTCGCGGGCGGGGCCGCGGGCTGAGCCGGCCCACCCCCGCTGGCCCACCCCGACAGGCGCGGCCTGCCTTCTCGGCACACGATGGAGGTGGAAAGGACCGCCTCCCGGCGGCCACCCGCGGTCTGTTCTCGGAAGGTTGCCGCCATGACCGTCAGTCTGGACCAGCTGCGCCGCTGCCACTTCGCCGTCGACCTGGGGGCGGCCCGGACCCGTGTCTACGTCAAGGGTGAGGGGCTGGTCGTGGACCAGCCCAGCGCCGCGGCCGTGAACACCCGGACCGGTGCGCTGATAGCGGTCGGGGAACTCGCCGAGAAGATGACGGGACGGACGCCTTCGTACATTCGGGTGACGCGGCCGGTGTCCGGGGGGACCGTGGTCGACATCGACATGGCCCAGCGGATGCTGCGCCAGCTCCTGGGCGAGAAGCTGCGCAGGCGCCTGCGCCGCAAGCCCCGGCTGCGGGCCGCCGCCTGCACCCCGCACGACGCCGATCCGCTGGCCGAACGCGCCGCCATCGAGACCCTGGTGGGGCTCGGGGCACGGCGGGTGGAGCTGGTCGACACGCTGGTGGCCGCCGCCGTGGGGTGCGGGCTCCCGGTCGAGCAGCCCGAGGCGTCCATGATCATGGTGTGCGGGGCGGCCGCCACCCAGATCGCCGTGCTGTCCCTGGGCAACATCGTGACCGCCGAACGGGTGCCGGTGGGCGGTGAGGCCGTCGACCACGCGATCGTGCAGCATCTGCGGCACGCGCACGCGCTGATGCTGCCGAGCCAGTCCGTGCGGCCGCTGCAGATCGCCCTCTCCGACAACGGGCTCAGTCCGCACGGGCCCGTGTCCACCGAGATCCAGGGCCGGGACGTGGCGACCGGGCTGGCCCGCTCGGTGCGGGTGGACACGGCCGCCGTACGGGACGCCATCCAGACTCCGCTGACGGCCGTGCTCGACGGTATCGGCAAGGTGCTGCGGGACTGCCCGCCGGACCTGGTGGCCGACCTCGCCGACCGCGGGATCATGATGGTGGGCGGCAGCGCGCTGCTGCCCGGCCTGGACCAGATGCTCCGCCAGGCCACCGGCATGCCCGTGCACATCGCCGAGCGGCCCGACATCTGCGCCGTGCAGGGGCTGGGGGAGATGCTGGAGGGGAGGATCCAGCCCCTGGTGCTCAACCCCCTGGCCGCGTAGGCGGCGTGCGGGAAGGCCGGTTCACGCCGCCCGCCGCTGCGGCGCGTCTCGCGTCGCGGACCGCCGCGCGGTTACGGTGAAGGCGCAGCGAAGCGGTCGGCCACGCACCGGGGGACGTGATTGTCGTGTCTCGCACCAGCGTCATCGGCGTCACCGGGCACCGCAGGCTCCCCCAAGCGGTGCTTCCCCTCGTACGCCGCGGCATGACCGCCGAACTGTGCGCGGCCTCGACCTCCGGGGCGCTCAGCTCTCTGGCCGCCGGCGCGGACCAGCTCTTCGCCGGGCTCGCCCTGGACCGCGGCGTCCCGTTGACCGCCGTCATCCCCGGGATGGACTACGAGGCCCATCTGGGCGGCGAGGAGGTCAGGGCGTCGTACCGCAGGCTGCTCACGTCGTGCGCCGCCCGTGTCGACCTGCCGTGGGAGCGCACGCACGAGGACGCCTACGACGCCGCGGGCCGCTGGATCGTGGACCACGCGGACCGGCTGGTGGCCGTCTGGGACGGGCATCCGGCCCGGGGCCGGGGCGGCACCGCCGAGGTGGTGGCCTACGCCCGCCGCACGGGCGTGCCGGTGACGGTGCTGTGGAGCCCCGGCGTCGCCCGGGAGTAGTCGCCCGGGAGTAAGGGCCGACGCCACCAGGGACGCCCGCTCAGGACCCGAAGCGCACCAGCCAGTCGGTGTGCTGGGGGCTCACCAGCCGCTCGGCCTCCGCCACCGCCTCCGCCCACTGCCCCTCGGTGACCGTCGTGCCCATGGCCACCCGCAGTGTCTCCAGGTCCTGTTCGATGAGCGAGTGCGCGTACGTCAGCGGGCGGTGCCTGCGGACCTCCTGCCAGGCGACGGCCGCCGCCGCGCCCGCGCTCAGCAGCCCGGCGAAGTCCCAGTTCCCGAGCACCCCGACGGCCCGGAGCGCGGCGGCCAGCAGCCCGAGGGTCGTCAGCGCGGCCGTGAGGGAGGACCAGCGGACGGAGGCGCGATGGGACTGGGCGGCCCGGTTGCCGTACCAGACCAGTTGTTCGAGCACCCGGTCCCTGAGGTAGATGTCGCGCCGCGCGGCGAACGACTTGGCGCGGACCGCCCGCATGCCGGGGGTGATCTGCCCCGCGCCGCCGGCACCGCCGCTCCCGGCCCCTGCGCCCCCGGCCCCGTCCGCGTCGTCCCGGATGTCCTGCCAGCCGACCTTGCGCAGCTCCCGCAGCCGCTCCTCCAGCCGCTCCGCGAAGACGGCGTCCGGGTTGCCGACCCCGGAGTGGAAGGGCCCGCCGTGCACCATGTACTGCCAGGCGAGCGACTTGAGGGTCTCGGCGGCCGCCCGGTGGGCCTGCCAGTGGGCGCGGGCGCGGCGGCGGGCGGTGTGCAGCCCGATGACGGTGGTCAGGGCGTACAGGGCGGCGGCCACCCAGGACGCGAAGTGGCTGCGCAGGTGCTCGGCCAGCGCCGCCGCGGCCGTGGCGAGCATCAGGAAGGTCAGCTGGGTGCGGACGGCGCGCAGGGTTTCACCCTGCCGGGCCAACGCACGCCGGTCGTTGGCGACGTACAGAGGAGGAAGAACCGTGTCACCCGTGGTCGTGCTCGGTCCCGTGACGGTCACGTCGGCACCTCATGTGGTCGAGGGCCTCCATCGTGCGGCGTCCGGCCGGAGTAGTTCCAGGGCCTGGACGGGACTTCCGAGCGGCCGACCGGAGTCGCCTGGTGTATGTTTCGCTATCAGACCCGACATAGGTCGCGCAACAACCCCTGTTCGGGCCGGGCTGTCTCTCGCGCCACACGTCGAATCACCCTCGCAGCACCCACTGTGTGGCAGCGACCTCTGTGACAGGAGGCCGCCGATCCACCCCCGCGGATTCGACGATTCGACGAACAGACCAGAACGAGGCCGTCATGATCCTTCAGGTTAAGACGAGCGGTATGGCCCCCACCCGTCGGGAGCCCCAGCAGCACACGCCGCTCTCCGCCGCCGCAGCCCGCCCCCAGGACGCCGGCAGCCCGGCGCGCGCGCAGGCCCCCGCCAAGGCCACCTTCAACTCCTCGATCTGAGTACGCGCACCGCACGCGTATTCCAGAGCCCCGACCCGCGTCCCCGGCCCCGCGCACCACGCGACCCGGGCGCGCACCGAAGTGCTGGGCCTTTCGGATCCGTCAAACTCGCCCCACCAACTGGTGAGTTGCCTCGGCCCAGCCCTTTGGACCGACTACCGTGTCAGCGGTGACGACCGCGCCCGCGCTACAGCAACTGGTCCTCAAGGTGCACTCGCGTTGCGACCTGGCATGCGACCACTGCTATGTCTACGAGCACGCCGACCAGAGCTGGAGCCGACGGCCCAGGGTCATCTCCCCGGACACCGTGCAGCAGGTCGCCCACCGGTTGGCGGCCTACGCGAGAGAGCGCGAGCTGCCCAACGTCTCGGTGATCCTCCACGGCGGCGAACCCCTCCTCGCCGGCCCCACCCGGCTGCGCGCCGTCTGCGAGACGCTCACCACCGCGCTCACCCCCGTGACCGCACTCGATCTGCGGATCCACACCAACGGCCTGCAGCTCGGACCGCGCCATCTCGACGTGTTCCGCCAGTTCGGCGTCAAGGTCGGGATCAGCCTGGACGGCGACCGCGCGGCGAACGACCGCCACCGCCTGGACCGCGCGGGCCGCAGCAGCTACGACCGGGTCCTGCGGGCTGTGGACCTGCTGCGCGCGCCCCGCGACCGCCATCTGTTCGCCGGGCTGCTGTGCACCGTGGACGTGGCGAACGACCCGGTCGCCGTGCACGACGCGCTGGCCGCCCTCGACCCGCCGCGCATCGACTACCTGCTGCCCCACTCCACCTGGGACAACCCGCCGCCCAGGCCCGAGGGCTCGCGGGTGCCCTACGCCGACTGGCTGCTTGCGGTGTACGACCGCTGGGCGGAGCGGGGCCGGGGCATGCCGGTGCGGATCTTCGAGTCGGTGCACAGCACCCTGAGCGGCGGCCCCAGCCTGACGGAGGCGCTCGGGCTCGCGCCGTCCGACCTGGCGGTGGTGGAGACCGACGGCACCTTCGAGCAGGCCGACTCCCTCAAGACCGCGTTCGAGGGCGCCGCCGAGACCGGCTACGACGTCTTCCGGCACGGCTTCGCGGAGCTCGCCGCGCACCCGGGGGTACGGGCCCGGCAGCTCGGCATCGACGGGGTCAGCGCGACCTGCCGGACCTGCCCGGTCGTGGAGTCCTGCGGGGGCGGGCTCTACGCCCACCGCTACAGCGGCACGCGCGGGTTCGACAACCCGAGCGTGTTCTGCGCGGACCTGCGGGCCTTCGTCGAGGGCGTGGCCGAGCGTCGCGGCGGGGCGCCCGGGTCCCGGCCGCGTGCGGAACCGCGGCCTGGCGAGGAATCCCACGACGGGTCCCGTGACGGCTCCCATGGCGGATCCGGTGACGGATCTGGTGACGGGGCGGGGGACGGGTCGGGTGACGAACGCCGGTATTCCCAGGTCGAGTTGGCGCGGCGTCTGGTCGCCGCCCAGTTCCACCGGCTGGTCGCGCGGCCCGGCGGCAAGGACGCGTGGCGCCTGCTGGAGGAGCTGGACGCCGACCCGGGGGCCCGGCCGGCCGTCAACACGGTCCTCGGACACCCGTATCTGCTGCCCGTGCTCAGCAGCCTCGGGCTGGTCGACGGCGGGGGCGCCCTGTTCATGGCACTCGTGGCCGCCTGCGCCGTACGGGCGGGGAAGGCCGCGAGCCTGGCCTGGGACCACCCCTCTCCCGACCTCCACCTCCCCACCCTGGGCACCGTCACCCTGCCCGCCCCCGGGCCCGTGGACCTCACGGTCGGCGAGGACGGCTTCCAGATCCGCAGCGGTCCCGACACGGCGCCCGGATCCTGGCGCCCGCTGGCGTACGTCGAGACCGCCGAGGGCACCCCGCCCGTCCTCGTGGACGACGCCGACCCGCTGCGCCGCGACTCCTACCCGATGCCCCTGCCCGCCCCGCTGCCGGCGGACGCGCTGGACGCCTTCCGCACCCGCCTGCGCTCCGCGTACGCCCTGCTGGACGCCCGCACCCCCGACTGGCGCGAGGGCCCCGACACTCTGGACGTCACCACCGTCACTCCCCTGCCGCCGGGCGCGGGACTGCGTGTGGGCAGCCACGGGCACGGGGCGCTGGGGCTGGCCCTGGACTTCTCGGCGCGGGAGTTCGCCCGCGAACTGCCGCGCCTGGGAGGGTCGGTGCTCCCGGTGGACACGGCAGCGCATGGCTGACGCCCGCGCGCTCGGCGACGCCCTCGCCGCCCTGGGCGTCCGCCGGGGCGGCACGCTGCTGGCCCACTCCTCCCTGAGCGGCAGCGGCCTGCGCGCGGCCGACGTGCGTGACGCGCTCCTCGGGGCGCTCGGCCCGGACGGCACCCTCGTGGTGCCCGCCTTCACGCCCGAGAACTCGACCACCTCCACCGCCCACCTGGAGCGCGTCGCGGGCCTGACGGAGCGCGAAGCGGCCGCGTTCCGCGCCGCGATGCCGCCCTTCGACCCGGCCACCACCCCCTGCCCGTCGATGGGGGTCCTCGCCGAGCGGGTCCGCACCACGCCGGGCGCGGTGCGCAGCGGGCACCCCCAGACCTCCTTCGCGGCGCTCGGCCCGCGCGCCGCCGAGCTGATGGACGGCCACCACCCCCACTGCCATCTCGGCGAACGCTCACCGCTGGCCCGGCTGTACGAGGCGGACGCCCAGGTGCTGCTGCTGCGCGTGGGGTTCGCGGCGTGCAGCGCCTTCCATCTGGCCGAGTACCGCGGCGATCCGCCCCCGCCCCGACGGGCGTACCACTGCGTCGTGGGCACCGCGGGGAACTGGGTCACCTACGAGGATCTCGCCCTGGACGACGGCGACTTCGCCGAGATCGGCGCGGCGTTGCCGCCCGAGCGGCTCGCCACCGCCGAACTGGCCGGCCGGCCCGTGACCCTGGTGGGCCTCAGGGACGCCGTCGACCACGCGCGCGACGCGATGACCGGAATCCGACGATGAATGGCCCGAAAGACGCACCGTGTTACGGCGGGTCGTCGGGCACATTTGATTACTCCCGGCGGGGCGGTGCGCGCACTTCCCGCCGGACGGGTGACGTGCCACGGGTGTGCGTACCGGTCGTCGGGCGGGGGGTCGTGTGGATTACCCAGGACGTGGCTGGCTGTCCGACACCAGGCCCTACTTCTTCCTGAGTTACGCGCACACACCGACCTGGGGCTCGACCCGCGGCGACCCCGACCACTGGGTGTACGTGCTGTACAAGGACCTGTGCGACAACATCATGCACCTCACCGACCTGCCCGCCGGCGCGTCCGCGGGCTTCATGGACCGGGAGATGCACTCGGGCGACGGCTGGCCCGAGACGCTCGCCGAACACCTCGCGATCTGCCGGGTGTTCGTGCCGCTGTTCTCGCCCCGCTACTTCACCAGCGAGATGTGCGGGCGCGAGTGGTTCGCCTTCAACGAGCGGATACTCCGCGCCCGGGCGGCCGGGGCGGGCAGCCTGCCCGCCATCGTCCCGGCGCTGTGGGCGCATGTCGACTACGACCAGCTCCCCGAGTCCGTGCGCCACATCCACGTGGACCACGCCGCGTTCGGGCGGCGCTACGCGGACGAGGGCATCTTCAGCCTGATCAAGCTGAACCGGCTGCGCGACGAGTACGAGGAGACGGTGATGCAGCTGGCCCGGCGCATCGTCCAGGTCGCCCACGACTCACCGCTGCCCCCGAGCCAGCCGCGCCGCTACGAGAACACGCCCAGCGCGTTCAAGCCGCGCGGCCAGAGCACACGCAGCATCCATCTCACCGTCGCCGCGCCCACCCGCCACTCCCTGCCCGAGCACCGCGACCCGCGCCCCTACGGCGAGCACCCGCACGACTGGAACCCCTACCCGCAGGAGGCGGCCCGTTCCCTGCCGTCCCTCGCCGAGGAGTTGATCCGCTCCCTGGACTACCGGGTCACCGTCGCCTCCTTCGACGACGAGGACACCGGGCCCGAACCGCTCGCCGGGCCGGAGGACGACAAGCCGCCGGGACGGCCCGGCATCCTGCTGATCGACCCGTGGGCGCTCGGCGACGAGGAACGCTGCCGCAGGCTCTCGGTGTTCGACACCAACACCCGTCCCTGGATCAACGCCATCGTCCCCTGGGACCGCAGCGACGGGCAGTCGCAGAGCGAGGAGGGCAAGCGGCTCACGGCGAAGCTGGAGCGGACGCTGCCGCTCACCCTGGACCGCGGGCGCCGCACCGACTGCCGTATCGCCGTCAACGGCGTGCCCACGCTCACCGCGTTCACCGACGTGCTGCCGAAGGTCGTGGCGCACGCCACCAAGCAGTTCTTCAAGCACGCCACACCGCACCCGGTACCCGGACCGCACGTCCCGCGGCCGCGCCTGACGGGTCCGACGCCCTCGACCCACCCGCCCGCGCGGGACACCACGATGGAGGAGAAGCATGACGGCGGCTCCTGACGGACGCATCATCACCTTCTACTCGTACAAGGGCGGCACCGGGCGCACCATGGCCCTGGCGAACACGGCGTGGATCCTCGCCGCGAACGGCAAACGCGTCCTCGCCGTGGACTGGGACCTGGAGGCACCCGGCCTGCACCGGTTCTTCCACCCGTTCCTGGACACGGACGTCCTGGCCTCCACCACCGGTGTCATCGACATCATCACCGAGTTCCACTGGGCCGCCACCACCGGCGCTCCGCGCACCGGCGACTGGCACCGCGCCTACGCGCGCGTCCAGCGGCACGCCGTGTCCCTGCACCCCGAACGGCTCGGCTGGATCTTCCCCGACGGCGGGGGCCTGGACTTCCTGTCCGCCGGACGCCAGGACCGGGCGTACTCGGCGACCGTGTCCTCCTTCGAGTGGGACAACTTCTACGAACGCCTGGGCGGCGGCCAGTTCCTGGACGCGCTGCGCGACGACATGAAGGCGAACTACGACTACGTCCTCATCGACAGCCGCACCGGCCTGTCCGACAGCGCCGACATCTGCACCATGCAGATGCCCGACGTGCTGGTGGACTGCTTCACCCTCAGCGACCAGTCGATGGAGGGTGCCGCCGCCGTGGCGCGCAGCGTGGAGGAGGGCTACCACCCGCACGACATCCGGGTGCTGCCCGTCCCCATGCGGATCGACGAGGGCGAGAAGGAGAAGGTCGACGCGGGGCGGGCGCTGGCCCGCCTCAAGTTCGACGGGCTGCCCAAGGACCTCGCCGGCGAGGAGCTGACCCGGTACTGGGGCGCCGTGGAGATCCCCTACCGCCCCTACTACGCGTACGAGGAGACCCTGGCCACCGTCAGCGACGAGAAGGGCCTGGCCAACTCCCTCCTGTCCGCGTTCGAGCGGCTCACCGCCGTGGTGTCCGACGGTGAGATCACCCAGCTGCCGACCGTCCCCGAGTCGGTGCGACTGCGCTGCAAGGACGCCTACGTACGGCGGCGGCCGATGGCGAAGGTGGCCGAGGTGGTCATCGTGTACGTGGCGGAGAACCGCATGTGGGCCGAGTGGATGGAGTCGGTCCTGATCCGCTCCGGGTGCAGCGTCCTGCTGCGCGACGTGTCCACCGCGCCGATGGAGCGGCCCGGGCCCGGCAGCCGGGTCCTGGTCCTGCTGTCCACACCGTTCCTCAACTCGCGGCACGCCCAGGACACCTGGCGGGCCCTCGCGGACACCTCGGCGGGCGGGGCGGCCGTCCCGTTCGCGCCGCTGCGCGTCGACGACGCCCGGCTGCACTCCTCCCACCTGGAGCACAACCCGGTCGACCTGCACCGCCTGGACGAGGCGCACTGCGTCGCCGGCGTGCTGCGCGCCCTCGAACTGCCCGCCCAGCCGCTCGACCCCGGTGCCGGCGCCCCGCGCTTCCCGGGCAGCGTGCCGCGGATCTGGAACGCGCCGCAGCGCAACGTCACCTTCACCGGCCGCAGCCTGGTCCTGGAGCGGCTGCGCGACCAGCTCGGCGGCGGCAGCATGTCCGTCGTCCTGCCGCTGCCCCAGTCCCAGGCCCTGTTCGGGCTCGGCGGCGTGGGCAAGACACAGCTGGCCAACGAGTACGTGCACCGCTTCATGGCCGACTACGACCTGGTGTGGTGGATCTCGGCCGAGCACGCCGACAACGTGGTGGCCTCGCTGGCCGAACTCGCCACCCGGCTCGGCGCGCCCGTCGGCGACGACATCTCCCAGGCCTGCCAGGAGGCCCTCCAGCGGCTGGGGCGGGGCACGCCGGGCCGCTGGATCCTCGTCTTCGACAACGCGGACGACCCCGAGGAGCTCAAGGCGTACTTCCCCCGGGGCGGCGGCGGCCACATCCTGATCACCTCCCGCAACCAGGCCTGGGCCCAGCAGGGGCCCTCGCTGCCCATCGACGTGTTCCTGCGCGAGGAGAGCGTCGAGCACCTGATGCGCCGCGCGGGCAGCCTGAGCGCCGCGGACGCCGACCGGGTGGCGACCGCCGTGGGCGACCTGCCGCTCGCCGTCGCCCAGGCCGCGGCCTGGCTCGCCGAGACCGCGATGCCCATCGACGACTACCTGGAGCAGCTCGACCGCCAGACCGCCGACGTCCTCGCCCTCAACCAGCCCGCCGACTACCCGCAGCCCGTCGCCGCGACCTGGAACATCTCCATCGCGCGCCTGCGGGAGCGCTCGCCCGCCTCGGTACGGCTGCTGGAGCTGTGCGCGTTCATGGCCGCCGAACCGATCGCGGCGCAACTGCTGTACAGCAAGGAGATGATCGACGCGCTCAAGCCGTACGACCCCGCCCTGCAGGAGAAGCTCGTCCTCGGGCGGGTCATCCGGGAGATCGGCCGGTTCGCCCTCGCCAAGATCGATTCGATGGGCACCAGCATCCAGGTGCACCGGCTGGTGCAGGCCGTCATCCGCTCCCAGCTCTCGCCGCAGCAGCAGGAGGAGACCCGCCGGGTCGTGCACACCGTCCTCGCCGGCGCCCGCCCCGACGAGGACGAACCCATCGACGACCCGGCGACCTGGTCCCGGTTCGACCTGATCTGGCCCCACCTGGACGCCTCGGACGCCCGCGGCAGCATGGAGCCCGAGACCCGGCGGCTGATGATCGACCGGGTGCGCTACCGCTGGAAGCGCGGTGACTTCGCGCGCGCCATGCAGCTCGCGGAGGAACTCCTCTCCGACTGGAAGGACCTGCTGGGCGAGGACGACGTGCAGTATCTGTACCTGCGCTGCCAGCTCGCCAACATCCAGCGCTCGCAGGGGCGTTACATCGAGGCGCGGGAGATCGACGAGGAACTCCTGGCCCGGCAGCGGTCGGTGCTCGGCGCCGACCACCCGCACACCTACGTCACCACCTCCAGCCTCTCCAGCGACCTGGCCGCGCTCGGCGACTACCGCAACGCGGTGGAGCTGGCCCGCGAGGCGCACGAGGGCTTCAGCCAGATCTTCCACGAGTCCCATCCGCGCACCCTGAACGCCGCCAACAACCTCGCCCTCGCCCTGCGCATGGTCGGCCGCTACGGCGAGGCCCGCGCCCTGGACCAGGACGTCCTGGACCGCCGCATGGAGGTGCTGGGCCCGGACCACATCTACACGCTGTCCTCCGCCGCCTCCCTCGGCCGGGACCTGCGCGAGGTGGGCCGCTACGACGAGTCGGTGTCGCTGCTGTCCCGGACCTACGAGGCGCACAAGCGGATCCTCGGCAAGAGCTTCCCCGGCACGCTGTCCTGCGCCAAGTCCCTCGCGGTGTCCCTGCGCCGGGCGGGCCAGTTCGAGGACGCGCGCCGGCTGACGACGGCCACCCGCGCCCAGTACCGCGCCCAGTACGAGGCCCCGAACCCCGACACGCTGGCCTGCGACCTCAACATGGCGGCCGACCTGTACGCCGCCGACGAGCGGGAGGCGGCCCGCGAGGTGGCCCTGGAGGCGCTGTCGGCGTACATGAAGGTGCCGGGCGAGGCCCACCCCTACACCCAGGCCGCGTTGAACAACCTCGGCATCTTCCACTGGGGCTGCGGCGACACCGAGGAGGCCGAGGCCGTGTTCCTCCAGGTGCTGCCGCGCATGCGGGAGGTGCTCGGCGAGCAGCACCCGCACACGCTGTTCACGGGCGTCAACTACGCCAACACGCTCGCCGAGACGGGCCGGCTGGAGGAGGCGCGGGAGCTGGAGGACCAGGCCGCCGCCGCGCTGCGCACGGTGCTCGGCCCGCACCACCCGGAGACGCTCGCCGTGGTCACCAACCTGGCGCTGACGCTCATCGCGCTCGGCCGGGAGGAGGAGGGGCGGACCCTGCACGACGAGGCGGTGACCGAACTGCGGCTGCTGCTCGGCGACGACAACGGCATCACCCGGCTGGCCAGCCAGGACCGCAGGGTGTACCGGGACCTGGAGCCGCTGGCGGTGTGAGCCTACGCCGCCGCGGGGTCCGTGAGCAGCCAGCCCAGGACCGTCGGCAGGGCGCTGAACGCCGCGAAGTGGGCGGCCGACGGATCGAGCACGGCGGTGGCGCTCGGGATGCGGGCCGCCAGCCACGAGGAGTGGGCGGCCGGGGTGAACACGTCCAGTTCGCCGTGCCACAGCAGGACCGGCACCCGGATGTCGGCGGGGTCGAAGCCCCAGGGGCGGCACAGGGCGAGCACGTCGTCGATCCAGCCGTAGGCCGAGGTGCGCAGCGCCTCACGGTAGTTGTGCAGCAGGCCCGTGCGGATGCCGTTGTCCGAGACGATCAGCCGGTCGGCGTCGGTCAGTTCGCCGCGCAGTTCGTCCAGCAGACGGGCGGGGTCGCTGCGGATCGCGGCCGAGCGCGGGATGAGACGGGCCGCGAACCCCTCGGGGTCACGGCCGGCTCTGCGGAACTCGCTGACGTTCGACGGCGCCATCCCCTCGAACCAGTCGAGGCCCTCCGCGTCACGGGGCGCGAGGCCCACCATCGCGGCCGCCCGTGTCACCCGGTGCGGCAGCAGGGCGGCGCAGGCGAGGGCGTGCGGGGCGCCGCCGGAGCGGCCCGCCACCGCGAACCGGTCCACGTCGAGCGCGTCGGCGACGTCGGTCACGTCCTGGACGACGTCCACGACCCTGCGGCCGGGCCGCCGGTCGGAGCCGCCGTAGCCGGGGCGGTCGTAGCTGATGAGCCAGGCGCCGCGCTGGTAGAGGAACATCGAGCGGGGACGCGGCCCGACCCGGCTGCCGGGCATGCCGTGCAGCAGGAACACCGGGCGGCCGCGCGGATCCCCCGTGCACTCGACCCGTAACAGCCTGCCGTCGGCCGTCCGTACGTGGTCGATGGCGCGCGCCCGCTCCGGCACAGCGCTCCCCCTCCCTCGGTCCGCGGACCGGGACGACGCTGCTTCGACATTGCCCCGGGCCCCCTTCCACGAAACGAACCGGGCTCGCTCCCGGACCGCCCCGCCACCGGTGTGACGCGTGTCGTAAAGGTTGCGCATGGAAGCCGCTGTGCTGTCGGTGGCGTGCGGTACGGTCAGGTCCGGGCGCCCCTGATGGTGCCGTGGCCGCCCCGGTGGCGTGGCCACCGACCCTGACGTCGCCGATGTGCCACCGAACGGGGGAGAGATACGGCATGTCTGAGTTCGCGGGGCTCAACCCGCATCGTGTGCGCCTGCTCGCCGACAAGCTGCAGGCCCTGGCGGACACCCTGGCCCGCGAGTCACCGAACATCCAGAAGCTGTTCGGCCAGTGGGGCGGCACCCTCAACCAGGGCATGCTGACCCGTCAGGTGACGCAGGTCCACGACGACGCGCGGGACATGGCCAAGCGGGCCGACGAGGCGCTGACCCTGCTGCACGGCCCGCGACTGGTGGATCCGAACGACCCGCACAAGGACATGATCAACGTGCCCTGGGACGTCTCGAAGATCAACACCACGTACGAGGCGCAGCAGGAGGCGCAGTACCTCAAGAGCGCCATGGACGACCCGGACGACCCCGCCTCGCGCGAGACGATCAACGAGATCTCCCAGTCGCTGTCCGACCACAAGGACGACGCGGCCTACCTCCAGGCGTTCATGGCGAACGGCGGCATGACCCAGGCCGCCCGCGCCGCGCGGATCCTGCACGGACAGGACGGCACGCACGACGGCGAGGTGCTCTCCAAGGAGTCCCAGCAGATCGTCGCCCGCTTCAGCCAGGGCGTCCAGGCCGCCACCAGCCTCGCCCAGGCGGGCAGGATCACCCTGCCGGCGAACGCCGTGGACGCGCTGACGAAGCCGCAGGGCGGCGACATGTGGTCCGTCGGCATGCTCTTCAAGTACGGCCCCGACGGCGACAAGTGGGACCCGAACGTGCTGTCGGCGGTGGGTGGCGCGATGCTGGACTGGCGCCAGAAGAACGAGATGCGGCCCGACTACGAGAAGGACCCGAACGGCTTCGTCGGCAGCTATGTGGGAGCCGACGACGCCTGGTACAAGTCGCTCGGCATCGACGTCGACTACCGCCACGGCGGCACCCCGATGGACCACGCGCGCGACATCGCGGCCATCGACGCCAACGACCCGTCCATCGCCCTGATGCAGCGGGTCAGCGAGAACGCGGACGCCTCCCGCCTGCTGGTCACCGGGAAGGAAGGCCCGCAGCACGCCGCGGCCCTCGTCAGCGACAAGTGGGCCACCCCCGGCCCGGACTCGTTCGACGACGCGAAGTTCCCCGCGGCCGTCATCCGCGCGGCGACGCTGGACCGGCAGCACCACCCCGACGCGTCGGCGGAGGCGGCCGCCAACCTGATCAACGCGGGCACCGCCGAGTACAACAAGGAGAAGACCAAGGACGACTACGACCGGGAGCAGTACCCGGTCAACAAGGGCATCACGAAGGCCCTGTCGACGGTCTTCCAGGCGTACGTGCCGGACTTCGCGGACTCCTCGGGCACGCCGGGCATGTCGGCCTACGCCAAGAACGGCGTGATCACCGTGGGCCACGACCAGGCCCGGGACTTCCTCAGCGAGATCATGCAGAACAAGGACGAGGCCGGAAACGTCATGCAGGCGATCGACGCGCAGATCAGCCTGTCGGCGCAGAGCGGCCTGGACGACAAGTCCAACACCGGCCGCCTGAGCGACTTCGCGGAGCTGCGCGGCACGGCGTTCGCCGCCGGCAAGGCGGTCAAGCTGGACGCGGACGCCCTGGTCGACGCGGAGAACACCCAGCGGCTGCTCTGGTTCAACATCGTGGCCAGCGGTGCCGCCGCCATCCCGAACCCGACGAGCAGCATCCTGCCGAACGCCATCCAGGCGGCCATCTGGGCCGGAATCCCCTACGGCGACTCGAAGTTCACGACCAACACGCAGGCGACGGACGCGGCCGCGTTCGCGCACGAGGGGTACGACCAGGCCGCCTTCATGAGCGTGCCGATCGTCCAGGGCCTGCTGCGCGCGCACAAGATAGCGCCGCCACCGGAGCACCCGGAGTGGGCCGACGGGAACATCCAGTTCCGCAAGGACACGAACGACGCCAAGGACTTCTACGCGTGGTGGAGTCACGACGTCAAGCAGCGGTGGGGCTACCTGCCCGACCATGTCGACCAGGACATGGCCAACAGCTTCAACCGAGGGAACCTATAGGGGCATGGGAGTGCCGAAAGTGTCAAGGTCCAGGGGTCCGGCGTCCGGTGGACGCGGTGGTGGCCGCGCGCGTCGCGGGCTTCTGCTGCTGTCCGCCCTCGGCCTGCTCGCCGGCGCCACCGCCTGCAACGACGGCGGCGGTGACGGCGCCTGGGAGGCGCCGGGCAAGGGGCAGGCGGCGGTGCTGCTGGACCGCGCGCACTCCGGCGCCCTCGACCTCGGCGACGACTTCGACGGGTTGACCACGGCGTCGGACGGCAGCGTCTACGTGCTGCGCAGCGGCGACGGCATACAGCGTGTGGCGAGAGACCGTACGGTGAAGTCCTCGCACAGCGGGCTGCGCGACGCCTCCGGCCTGGTGGCGCTGCCGGACGGCTCCCTGGTCTTCGGCCAGGACGACACCGTCGAGAAGCTGGACCGCGCCGGACACGTCAGCGCGCTCGCGGGCGCCACCGGCCCTCGGTTCTCCGACGGTGCCGTGACCGCCGTCGGGGTGCGCCCGGACGGCGAGTTGATCGTGATCGACGCCCACACGGTGTGGTCGCTCACCGGCAAGCTCGCCAAGCGCGTGTACCAGGTCCCGGCCGACGAGCGCAGGTCCCGGCACCTGTTCCCCACCTCCGACCTCGCCACGGTCGGCCCGGGCGGGTCGATCTACGTGGGCAGCGGCCCGCCGAACTCGGGGACGGTCACGCCCGGCGAGATCATCGCGATCCACGCCGACGGCTCGGTCGCCCCTCTCGCCCTGCCCCGGTCCGTCGCCGGGCTTCAGGGGAGTCCCGCCGACCTGCGGGTCGGTTCCTTCACCGCGGACGGGGCCGACGGCATCTACACCGACGCGTACGACGACGCGGGGACGTACGTCCTGCATCTGCACGCGGGGCGGGCGGAGCTGGTGGCCCGCCACCTGAGGTCGAAGGACACGGAGAACCCGGAGGACTGCCTGTTCACGCATCCGGTGGACGCGAAGAACCTGCCGTGCGACCTGCCCTCGTCCATCACCTACGGAGCGGGGAAGCTCGTGCTGGGCGGCCACACGAACCACCTGCTCCAGATCGGCATCATGTGACGCGTCGCGTACGCGACGCGCAACGCCTCAAGCAACGGGGAACGGACCATGGGCATACCCGACGAAGACAAGCTCGGCTATCTCTGCCGACAGGACATGAACAAGATCGAGACATCCGTCTCCTCCATCCGCGCCGCCATCACGGCCGTCAACAACCTCATCGGCTGCGAGACCTGGGTCGGCTCGGTCGCCGACCAGTGGGGCACCGACTTCCAGGGCCGCATGGGCGCGCTCGGCAAACTGTTCGACTCCTACCCGCCGGAGGAGAACCGCCTGGTCGCCAAGGCGCAGAAGGACCAGGCGGCCATGGACAACAAGCGCACTGCCGGGGCGGGCTGAGGGCGCGCCCCCGAAGGGGCGCGGTGAACCGCGGCGCCGGGCCGCGCCCGAGCGGGCGTACCGGAAGCCCCCTCGGGCGCCCGGCACACCCGGCGGGGACTCAGGCGTCCTTCTCGAACCTGCTCGGGACGGGGAAGTAGTCGTCCAGGAAGGTCCTCAGCACGCGGTCGCAGCGGTCGAAGTCCGCCTCCGTGGACAGGGTGTCGTTGAGGCAGAAGACCTTCCTGTCGCGGTGCAGCAGCAGCCGGTCCATCCGGTTCGCCGCGTTGGGCAGCGACACGTCGATGTAGACGTACGACAGGTCCGAGGGCACCGCCCGCTGGGTGTGGAACGCGTGGTAGTGGTAGAGGGACGAGGCGACGGACACGTCGTCCGGCCCCCGGAAGCGGGCCCCGGCCGTCGCCCGGTGCTGTTCGGGGTACTCCCGCTCGATCTCCTCCAGGACGGTGCGCCGCAGGGCGTGCGGGACGTGGCGCATCTTCTGCACCAGCGTCGTGCCGAAGCGCTCCTGGACCAGGGCCCTGTTGTTCTTGCCCGCGAGGGCGACCGGCGGGTCCTCCTGGTCGCGGGGGCCGAGCGGCACCAGCGCGGGCGAGGGGAAGAACTTGCTCAGGCCGCTGGCCAGGAAGAAGTCCTCGGGGTGGGCCTCCTTGCCGAGGAACACGTCGTCGTTGAAGTAGAGGAAGTGCTCGGACAGGCCGTCGATGTGGTGGAGCTGGCTCTCGATCGCGTGCGAGTTGAACGTGGGCAGGTGCTCGCCCCGGCTGAAGATGTCCCGGTGGCTGACGACCTCGATGCCCGGCTGGCTGGTGTCCAGCCAGGCCGGGGTCTGGTCGTCGGTGACGAGGTAGACGGTGCGGATCCACGGGGCGTTCATGCACAGGGAGCGGATCGAGTAGCGCAGCTCGTCGTGGTTGGCGTAGCGGCCCGCGTTGGCGGCCTCCGCGTGCAGTCCGTCGCTCGACACCGACGCCCGGCGGCGCAGCCACGCCGGGTCGCTGCCGTCGACCCAGGTGTACACCGCGTCCACGGGGAAGGTGACGTCCCCGGGGAGCAGCGCCGTGAACTCCTCACGCGTGCGCACGGTGGCGGTGGCGGTGGGGCGTTCCGGTACGGCCGGAGTCGCGAAGGCGGACGCCGGGGTGCGCACCTCGGGGGCGTCCAGGGGGATGGACTCGCTGACCGCGTTGCGCCGCGGCGCCCTCAGCACACCGTCCTCCGCGTCCCAGAACTCGACCTCGCAGGCCTGCTCGGGACCCAGCACCAGGCGGCCGCTCGGCTCCGTGTGGAACCAGAACAGGCTCAGCGCCGGCGCCTTGGCGACGGAGCGCCAGGCGTGCGCGTGGTAGGCGGGAAGGACGCGGGTGCCGCCCTCGCCGAGGGTCAGCAGATACGCCGGAACCTCACGCGACAGCTCCTGGAGCGCGCGCACGGCCCGCGACCGGTCAGCGGCACGGACGCCGACGACGGGCACATGGCGCTCCAGGCCGCGTACGCAGAAGTAGTCGACGCCCGAGCGTTCCAGAGCGCCCGTCACCCGGGACAGGTTGGCCGCCCGGACCAGGTGCGGGGACAGGTCGTCCAGGCACAGCGCCATCCGCGCACGGCCCTGCGCCCACGCCACGACGGCACCGGCGGCCGTGATCCGGGAGCGGTGCAGTTGGGCGAGCCCCGAGCGCCGGGCGCGGCGCACCTCCGCCGTCATGAACGAACCGCTCATCACGGCCTTGAGCCGGCGCCGCCCCTCGGGCGAGTAGCGGCGGGCGATCCCACGACGCAGCCGGTTCGGCATCAGCGCACGGTAGGCCTTGACGAGGGCGGCGCCCTCCACGTTGACCGAGCGCTTGCCCGCGGCCGCTTCGGCAACGGTGTTGCTGGGCAGCGGCTGGGTCACGGTCGTCCCCCCTGGTGCAGTTGAAGCCATGGTCATCTCCCCCGGTTCACCGGCCCCTTGAGGGCGCGTGGATCGCGGCGCCACCGGTCGTAGGGACCTTCACGGCTGGGAGATGTCACAGAAAACGGACAGGTTCCCTCCACGAGGAGTAACGGGGCTCACACACGAGAAAGGGAACGCGGGGCAACGGAATGCGGTCCTGCTGGCTGGCCGACAAGTGTCCGTCCGGTGCGGACGCGACCCGTCCGGCCGCCCGTCGCATCCCATCCCGCCCCGGCCCGAGGTGACCGAGCGTCATGAGCCAAGCCCTGTTGTCCCACGCCGTGACGATCGCGGCGAGCGCCCGCCGTACCGCCGGACGGGCCCGCCGCGGCATGGAGCAGCTGCGCACCGTCCCCGCGTTCGGCGGCTCGGGGCGCGGCCGGCCGAGCCTGCGCCCGATCCACCTCTCGGTGATCGGCGGCGGGACGCTGAACATCGCGGTCCCCCTGCCCCCCGGCGCCGAGGCGCCGGAAGAGGCGTATCTCCAGGTGGAGCGGCGCAACGAGTCACGCCGGGTGCCCCTGGAGGTGGAGCCCCAGTGGGAGGGCCCCACCCTGCTGACGGCCACCACCGCGCTGCGCCACCCCCGCCATGACGGACCCGAGCGCCCCGGCCTCGACGTGGGCGACGGCCTGTGGCAGCTGACCGTCGTCCTCGTGCACCGCTCGGGCACCGCGCGGCGGTTCGCCGTCCTGGCCCCGCCCGCCCCCGTCTCGACCGGGCCCACGCTCGCCTCCAGCCCGAGCGGCGGCTCCGGCGCCGTGTTCCGGGTCATGCGCTCGCTCGACGGCCTCGCCATGCTCAAGGTCACCGCGCCCCGCGCCCAGGCCGAGCTGACGGGCTTCACCGTGCGCTGGGACCGTGTCACCGTCCGCGGCCGGCTGATCGCGACCGCCGTCCCGCCCGCGTCCTTCACCGCCGAGGCGGTCCCCCGGGCCGGGGGCGCCGCCGTCCCGGTCTGGACCGACTGGCAGGGCGACCGCTTCACCTTCGACGTGCCGTTCTCCGCCATGACCGGGGCCATGGCCGAGGGCAGGAAGGCGGCGCAGCGCTGGGACCTGCGGCTGCGGCACGGCCGTACGACCCTGGACATCGGCCGCCGGCTGACCGACGTCAGGAACCCGCACAAGGTCCTGCGCACCACGTTCCGCACGCTCGCCCTGGAGGACGGCACGCTGCTGCGCGTCCACCCCCACCTCACCGGAGCCGGCAAGGCCACCGTGAACTGCACCATCATCACCACGATCGAGGACGGCACCCGATGAAGATCACCTTTCTGCTCACCTGGGCGGACGGGATGGGCGGAACGGAGATGGCCGTCTACACCCAGGCGGCCCACCTCGCGGGACGCCACGAGGTGGAGGTGCTCAGCGTCTTCAAGACCCGCGACGAGCCCTTCTTCGAAGCAGGCCGCGCGGTGCCGCGCCGCTACCTCGTGGACCGCACCGGCGAGGTCGGCCGGCCGGTGCGCGCCAGCACCCTGGACGAGACGACCTGCGCCGTCCTGACCTCGCTCCCGAGCGAGATCATCAAGCCCGAGTGGGAGTCCACGTTCGACCGGCTCTCCGACATCGAGATGACGTCGGCCCTGTCGACCCTGGACACCGACGTGCTGATCACCACGACTCCGGCGCTCATGGCCGCCGCGGCCGAACTGGTGCCCTGGGACGTCGTCACCGTCCACCAGGAGCACCGCGCCTCCCAGCTGCGCGGGGTCACCGGCGAGCCCCTGCTGATGTACGCGCCCGCCGTCGACGCGCTGGTCTCGCTGACCGAACGCACCAGCGAGTGGTTCGCCGACTCCCTCGGCGCGACCGCGCCGGTCCTGGCCGCGATACCCAACGCCGTCCCGGACGGCTTCCGGCCGCGCTCGGACCTCACGAACAAGACGATCGTGCTGGCCGCCCGCATGACGCCGGAGAAGCAGCTCGACCATGCCATCGAGGCGTTCGCGTCCCTGGCCGAGGAGCACCCCGACTGGACCATGCGCGTCTTCGGCGACGGGCCGCAGGAGGTGCGCCTGCGCCGCATGGTCGACGGGCTGAACCTGCACGACCGGGTCCACCTGCTGGGCCAGAGCGACCAGATGACCAGCGAGTGGGCCAAGGCCGGCCTGGCCGTGCTGCCCTCCCGCAACGAGGCGTTCCCGCTCGTCCTGCTGGAGATGATGGCCGCCGGACTGCCCATCGTCGCGTACGACATCGTCACCGGCCCCGCGGAGATCATCCGCCACGGCGTCGACGGCCTGCTCGTGCCCGCCGGGGACAAGGAGGCCCTCGCCGAGGCCATGTCCCGGCTGATGGCCGACGACGCGCTGCGCCGCTCCTACGGCGAGGCCGGGCGCACCGGTGTCCGGGACAGGTTCTCGGCACAGCGGATCACCGCGCAGTGGGAGGACCTCTTCACCCGGCTGACGGCCCGCCGGGGCTCGGCCGCCCGCGGCACGGACCGCGCGGACCGCATGGCCCGCCGGGCCGCCTTCGGGGGAAGCCGCCACTTCAACGTCGCCGCCCCCGTCACCCTGCTCGCGGCCTCCACCGACGAGCAGAAGGCCCGGGAGGTCCTGCTCCAGGCGCAGGACCGGACGGGCGGCCTCGTCCGCAGCGCCGGCCGGCTCGCCGAGGTGCGGGACGACATCCCCGCCGCACGCATGGCGGAGCTGAACCTCGACGTCGTGACCGACGCGCTGACCGCGCACGACGTGCCCTACCTGATGCTGCGCGACGGCTCCGCCACCCACCGTCTCGCCGTCGAGGTGGAGCACCGCGAGCGAGTGCTCGACGCGCTGGCCACCGAGCTCCACGCCAAGCCCGTCTACGCCGAGCTGATCACGCCCAAGGGCGTGGCGCCCGGCGCGGTGCTGGCCGAACGGCTGCGGACGGTCGGCGAGGTGATGGGACTGCGGGTGTTCAAGCCGGTGACCACGCAGAGCCGCACCCTGCGCTACGGCCCCGCCTACGGCTGCCAGATCGAGTTCTGGGCCGAGAACGACGAGAGCGACGAACTGCCCGGCTGGCGCAGGGCGCCCCGCGGCACCACCCTGGTCGGGCCCTGCCTGCCCGACCTGAAGCCCACCGCGCGACTGCGCGTCGGCGAGCGCGAGCATCCCACGGCGGCTGCGTTCACCGAACGCCTCATGGGGGACATCGACTTCCCCGTCGACGTCGTCTACACCTGGGTCGACGACACGGACCCCGCCTGGCGTGAGCGGCGCGACACCGCGAAGAAGGCCGCGGGCATCCTCGACGAGGCGTCCGAGGCGGCCGACAGCGGCGACGTGCGGTTCCGCAACCGCGACGAGCTGCGCTTCTCGCTGCGCTCGCTCGCGATGTACGCCCCCTGGGTGCGCGACATCTACCTCGTCACCGACGACCAGACCCCCCACTGGCTGGACACGACCCAGCCGGGCATCAAGGTCGTCAGCCACCGCGACATCTTCCGCGACCCGAGCTGGCTGCCGACGTTCAACTCCCACGCCATCGAGAGCCAACTGCACCGAATCGAGGGCCTGTCGGAGCACTTCCTCTACTTCAACGACGACGTCTTCCTGGGCCGCCCCGTCACCCCGCAGGCCTTCTTCACCGCGGGCGGCAACAGCCGCTGCTTCTGGTCGCCGACCGCGATCCCGCCCGTGCCGCCGTCCCCGGAGGACGAGGGCTACTTCGCCGCCGCCAAGAACAACCGGGCTCTGCTGCAGCGGGACTTCGCGCGCACGGCGACCCACGGCTTCCTGCACACCCCGCACCCGCTGCGGCGCAGTGTGCTCGCCGAGATCGAGGAGGCGTACGCGACGGAGGTCGCCGCCACGGCGTCCGGGACCTTCCGGGCGAACACCGACCTGTCCGTGCCGTCCTCGCTGCACCACCACTACGGCTACCTGACCGGCCGGGCGCAGCCCTCCACCATCTCCAGCACCTTCATCAACGTCGGCCGCTACGACCACCACACCCGTCTGAGCCGCCTGCTGGCCAGCCGCAGCCACAGCGTGTTCTGCATCGGCGAGTCCGCGGACGCCGAGGTCCCCACCGACGAACAGGACCGCGTGCTGAGGGCCTTCCTCAACGCGTACTTCCCGGTGCCCTCGCGGTTCGAGCGATCCGGCGGGCAGGGCTTCGAGCGGAGCGGGGACCAGGGACGTGCTTGACCAGAACATCCATGACGGCGGGACGCGTGAGGTCCGGGAGCCGCGGGAGGACCGGGCCGCCCGGACCGGCCGGGCCGCCGGTGAACGCCCCCGACGCATCTACCTGTTGGACGCGCTGCGGCTGATCGCCGCGCTCGCCGTGCTGTCGTACCACTACATGGCCCGCGGCGGCGGCTGGCACACGGACGTCAAGGCGGTCTTCCCGACGGCCTTCCCGTTCGCCGCCTACGGCTGGCTGGGCGTCCAGCTCTTCTTCCTGATCAGCGGCTTCGTCATCTGCATGAGCTGCTGGGGCAAGTCGCTGCGGGAGTTCTTCGTCTCGCGGGTGGTGCGGCTGTATCCGGCCTACTGGTTCGCGGTCGTCGCCACCACGGTGACCGTCGCGGTGATTCCCGGCGGCGCCTCCAGGCCGCGCTGGAGCGACGTCCTCACCAACCTGACGATGCTTCAGGAAGCGTTCGGCGTCGAGCACGTGGACGGTGCCTACTGGTCGCTCTTCGCGGAGCTGCGGTTCTATCTGCTGTTCGCCGTCGTCGCCTGGTGGGGCCTGACCTACCGCCGTGTGCTGCTGTTCGCCTGCGTCTGGGCGGCGGCCAGCGTGCTCTACGCCCGGGCCCCGGTCGACGATCCGATCAGGGTGCTGATCATGCCGGACGACAGCTGGTACTTCATCGCCGGCATCGCGCTCTACCTCATGCACCGGTTCCGCCCGAACCTGATGCTGTGGGGCGTGGTCCTGCTGTGCTTCTGCTCCTCGCTGCCCTTCGCGCTGAACACGTGGAAGAACACCGCCACGTACATGGGCCACGCGGTCCCGTCCTGGCCGGTGGTCCTCATCATCGCCGCGAGCTTCGGGGTCATGGCGCTCGTCGCCACCAAGGACCTCTCCTTCATCAGATGGCGATGGCTGAGCTACGCGGGCGCCCTCACCTACCCGCTGTACCTGCTGCACCAGGTCATCGGCCGCGAGCTGTTCTCCCTCCTGGACGGCCGCATGCCCACCTACGCGCTGCTCGCCCTGGTGGTCACCGGCATGCTGGCGGCCGCCTGGCTGGTGCACCGCTTCGTGGAACGCCCGCTGGGGCGGCGCCTGAAGCACGGCCTCGCCCAGCTCTGATCCGGGCCGCCGGATCCCCGTACGTCTCTCCCCGCTCTACCCGTTGTGGAAGGTCCCCCAGGCCATGCGTCTGTTCAATCGCCTCTCCGCCGTCTCGCTCCCGGGCCGGCGCCCGCCCACAGGCGTGGCACCCCATGTCCAGATCTGCGCCCACACCGACGACGATCTGTACTTCATGACACCGGACCTGTGGGAGGCCGTGGAGGCCGGAACACCCCAGGTCAGCGTCTACCTGACCACGGGCGAGGCGGACGGCGTCAACCTGGCCATGGACGATCCGGCCCGCAAGGACGCGACGCCGGACTTCCCCGGCTACACCGCCGCCCGCCAGCACGGCATCCGCGCCGCCTACGCCTTCATGGTCACGGGTGACCGCCGGGCGCCCTGGGAGCGTTCCACCACGCGGATCGGCGACCTGACAGCGGAGATCAGCACCCTCGAGGACGGCCGCATCACCCTGATCTTCCTCAACCTGCGCACCGGTCGAGGCGCCCCGGAGGCGAACCTCGCGGCCCTGTGGCGGAAGTCCAGCGCCAGGATCGCCACCCTGCGTCCGACCTCCAGCCCTCTCCCCGCCCGCGAGGACGGCCAGTCGCTGACCCGGGACGCCGTCATCGACGTGCTGGCCGAGGTGCTGCGGCGCCACGAGCCGTCCGTCGTGCGCATCATGGACCCCGACCCGCAGTGGACCGCCGTCGACAAGGCGAGCGGCGGCATCACCTACTGCGACAACCCCGACCACACCGCCACGGCGCTGTTCGCCATGGCGGCGCTGGAGAGGCACGAGAAGTCCGGGCGGCGGCGGCCGGCGGCCGTCGAGAGCTACGTCGGGTACTGCAACAAGCTGCGCCCCCGCACCCTCAGCCCCCAGCAGGCAGCCCGCAAGTTCTCCTACCTGACGGTCTACGGCGGTGAGGACGGCCACGACTGCGAGCAGCCGCCGGGGCTGTGCGGGGACAGGCCGCTGGGCGACCGGGCGTACAACCGCTTCTACGGGCAGAGCACCAACTACCGCTGGCAGACCAGCACCAGCTGGCTCCAGCAGCTGGCCGACGGCCGGCTGGCCGCGTTCACCGTGCTCGGCGGCCGGCCGGTGGTGTGGACCCAGGACCGGCCGGGCGGCGACAGCTGGTCGGGTCCGGCGCCGCTCGGTCGCGTCCCGGACGGCGACGGACGCTTCCTGCCCCGCCTCGACGTGACGCGCGACGCGGACGGCCGTATCCACGTCCTCGGGATGCGGGCAGCGGTCGGCCCCTCCCCCGAGCACCAGCAGCGCGACCTCATGCACCTCACCCAGGACGGCGCGAGCGGCCCGTTCGGCACCTGGACCGACCTCCGTAGCCCCTACGCCGCCTCCGCGCCGCACGAGGCCCGCCGCCGCTCCCTGGGCATGCCGGTGCTCACCGCCTCGGGCAAGGGCGTTCACCTCGCCCTGCGCAACTACGGCTCCGGGCTCAGCGGGCGCCTGTTCACCGACGGTGAGTGGGGGCCGTGGAGCGACCTCAAGGGCGGGGTCCTGGAGGGCCTGTCCGCGCTCACCCGGCGCGACGGCAGCGTCGAGCTGTACGCCACCAGCAGCAACCGGGACATGGGCATGCTGCGCTGGCACCAGTCCGCCCCCGGTGTGGACTTCGTCCGTGATTACGGCACCCAGCTCCCGGCTCCCGCGGCCCCCGCGACCCTGGTCGAGCAGCCGGACGGCCGTCTGCTGATGTTCTCCCGCCAACCCGGCACCGGCTGGCTCGTCGCCCACCACCAGGACCGGCCGGACGGCGCCTGGACCACCCAGCCCGACCTCGTCGCCACCACACCGGGCTTCGGCCCCCTCGCCCACACCGTGCTGCCCTCCGGCCAGGTCGCCCTGGTCCAGCGCACGGACGAGGGGGGCCTGAGCCTGTGCGTCCAGCCCCTGGACGGCACCCCGGTCCACACGCGCTGGACGCCCCTCGGAGGCGGCCCCTTCGTGCACACCCCGGCCACCGCCCTGGACGCCCACGGCCGCCTGGTCGTCGCCCACATCGACCCCCAGACCTGTCTGCGCACCCTCACCCTCGACCCGTCCGACGCCCACGGCGAACCCGCGGTCCCCGGGTGGGTCACGCATCACGTCCCGGAGTGCCGCCCGACGGCGTGAACGCGCGGGGCCGGTTCGAACCGGTTCGCAAGGGCACACATTTACCCATATCTTGTGAAGATCACATATCCTCCCCCTCTCGCACATCGATCAACCGCCGTGGCCGCCCGCCCCGTTGGAGACATCTCCACACCTCAGACCAAGGGCGACCACGCAGGGGGGAAGGAAAACCCATGAAGAAGTCGACCACGCTGCGGCGCCGCCTCGCCGTCACCACGCTCACCGCTCTCACCGTCGGCGCGGGCGTCCTGGCGACCGCGCCCTCGGCCGCGGCCAAGGCGAACGCGCTCACCATCAACCGCGTGTCGCTCCAGAGCCCGGACGTGCAGGTGCAGCTCACCTACTCCTGCGACCCGGACCTGGGCACGGAGCTCGTGGCCAACGCGACGGCCATCGGCGGCAAGACGGACGGAGCCGTCGCCGCGGGCATCCTCAGGGAGAACAAGCTCGTCTGCGACTACGGCGACCACACCACGAAGGTGACCCTGCACCCGGTGGGAGGGACGCACCTCGCCAAGGGGGACAAGGTCAAGGTCGCCGTCTACTACTTCGACCGTGACGGCTACAGCACCGCCGACCAGACGGCCGTCGTCGTCCTGTGACCCGACGCCACTGACACCCTCGCGTCGGGGCGGCACCCGACCCGGGCGCCGCCCCGACGCGTCACCACGCACCCCCGGTCGCCACCGCCGTCAGCGAACGGACCACCGCACGCCGCGGCCGTCGAGCGACCCTCACATCTGACGACCCCGCCCCCTCATCGGCTCCGCCGCACGGAGGCGACCACCGCGCAGACGACGCCGGTCGCGGCGAGGCAGCCCAGCATGACCAGCCCGACCCCGATGACGAAGAGGCCGCTGGAGTCGTCCGACCAGTCGTAGAAGGCGGCGGCTGTCAGCCCGGCCGTGGTACCGGCCACGGCGGCCACGACATGCCGGCGCCACGCCGCCCAGCACACCGGGACCAGCAGCGTCAGTACCAGTCCGGCGATCTGCCACGCCCCGTACGGGCCGGTCGTCGTCCCGTCGGGGTGCGCGTCACGCCGCTGATCCCAGCCCATCCAGCCGGCCCACGCCCCGACCGCCAGCGCGGCCAGGGCGACGAGCGCCGCCGTCTCGGACACGGGCTTCCACAGTGCTGTTCTCATACGACGAGCCTGCCGGTCCACCGCAGCACCGCCCAGAGCACGCGTACTCAACCGCCCCTGAGTACGGCCGGCCGCCACAGGCACGGTCAGAACGGCCCGTGCCGCATCTGCTCGACGTTCTGGCGGACAATGGCCAGAGCCTCCTCGGGGTGCCCGAGGTCATGGGCGGCACCTCCTTGTCCCCCACGAGTCTCACGACAGCCTGGCTCCTTCGCGTACGCACAGCATTGGCACGCTCCATCAAAGGATGACGGGCGGTTCATCCTCCTCTACGAGAACACGGCGGAACCGGCGGCCGAGACTGGACAGGTCCCGAGGCGGAGCCCAGGCGGCGGCGCCCGGGAGTGCCCCGTGCTCCTCGACAAGCCCCGAACCGGGAGGGATCGTGTCCGTCCTTCGTCTCCGCGCGCCAACCTCGGCACCCGCACCCGCACGGTACGGGGCCCTGGCCCGGGCACTGGGCGGTGGCCTGGTCATGGCCGTGGCACTCGGCACGGGCACCGCACTCGGCCCTGCCCTGGCGCATGCCGCCGGTGTCGACGGCCTGCCCGCACGGCTGATCCCGGCGGCGTTCGTCACCGCGCTGGCCGTACCGCTGATCGTCCGCCTCGCACGCCCCGGCTCCCTCGGATTCGGCAGTGCGGCCCGCAGTGCGCGAGCGTTCCTCACCGGTGCGGGGGTCACGGCCGCGGCGGCGGCGCTCGTTCTGGGCGCGGGCACGGCCGGCGGCATGCTGCGTTGGGGGCGGCCCGACCTCGCGTCCCTCGCCGGATTCCTCCTCTCCAACACCGCGGTCGCCCTCCTGCTCGAAGCCCTGCCGGAGGAAGCGACCCTGCGCGGCTACACCTGGACCTCGCTGCACGAGCGCTTCGGCGCCACCGCCTCTGCCCTGGGCACGACGGCGGTCTTCCTGCCGGTACCGGGAGTCGCCTCGCTGGTGCATGCCGGAGTGGCGCGGCTGATCGGCGAGGAACCGGGGCCGGTGGGACCGGCCCCGGACGGGCAGAACCCGGTCGACTACCTCATCCTGCTGACCGTGTTCGGACTGATGCTCGCCGCTGCGAGAACCGCACGGGCAGGCGCGCCGTTGTGGACCGCGATCGGAGCTCACCTCACCTTCCTGACGGTGAACCGGATCGCGCTGCAGGGCACCGACCGTGCCGCGGGCTGGTCCGCGGAGCAGACGACACCGCACGCGGCGCTGCTCATCCCGGCCTACGTACTGGTCGCCACCGCCGGCTTCCTGGCCTGCGGCCGCATCACACGCCGCGGCTCCTGAACACCCCGGTCAACTCCCCGACCCAGGCAGGGGCGTACACCTTGAGGGGCTACGGGGCGGGGGCCGAACGAGGGATCCTGCGGGGGTTCGGCGTGGAGGGCGTGGGGGCGCCTCGGCAGTGCTAGGCGTGAAACCGAGGTTAGTCGCGAAGACGTCCCTGTCGTTGAACGGCCGGTGGAACTGGCGTCTGTTCGGTGGCTTCCCGAACGGCTTCGTCGGTCCCACAAGCAGTGCAGATCCGAACGTCACGGTCGAGTGACATCCGGGACCAGCGGGCCGTCCGCCGAGTGGGCCGCAGCAGCCCCCGACCGGCTCGCCAGGCCCGCCGCGGCCGTGGTCGACGAATCCCATCAGCGGGTGGTGCCCGAACGTCTCCTTCCAGGTCGCGGCGGCGTCATGCTTCCTGGAGTGCGCCAGGACGAGGATGCCTCGAGGTCCACGAGCACCTGCTCACGTGCGTCCGACGCCGCATCCCCGGCCAACCGCCATACGGGTGCGCGCACTTCGGCGCGGGCGCTGCGGAGCGCGGCCAAAATCCGCTTGCCGCCCGACGCCAACTGGCCAACCAGGCGGGAGACCATCGAGTCGAAGGCCACTGGCCCGAACACGGCCGGCCCAGACGTCGTAATGACGAACGAGACCCGAGTAACTGTTGGATTAGATATCAGATATCCCAACCAACAGCTCAGGGGCCTCGTTCGTCACGCTTCGCGGAACTTCACCTGGTACGCAGTCAGGTCGCTGTCACTCTCGTCAGGGAGTCTCCCGCCACTGCACCCCGCAGCCGTGTCGAATTTGAAAGGATCCGCTGCGAAGGCTCTTCACCCAGAAGCAACAGGTCGACATACCCTGGAATTTCCACACCACCGTACAGGACTACTGAATCCCAGTCATCGGCGTCGGTGATTCCGCGATAGTCGCACACAAGCGCGCGGGTAGGTGTCGACACTCGAGACACGGTCGACATGACGGCAGAACTGAACGCCTTGATCTGTTCAAGCCTCAAGCCATCCACCCAGAATGTCTGGACTTCGCAGCCAAGCGGTTCACATGCATACGAGTCAACGACATTGACATCCGCCGTGATCCACCAATTGATGCTGATGGACGGAAGCCTGAGCCCAACGAGTTGGTCGAGTACATCAAAATCGACGGGAACGTCATCGCCGTCGACGTTGACCACCGTGGCGACCTTGGTCGTGGGGTGCTCGAGAGTCACGCCGTGCTGATTGAATGCAGTCACCTGATCGGAAAAGACCGACTCGGCACCCGCCTCACGGTACCAGCGAATAAATCCGTCTCCCACTGTCACCCCTTCGGCAGGTTGAAAAGATGAACGTTGTCGGGACCAAACACTTTGCGCGCTTGGTTGATTGCCGACTCGGGCGTATTGGCCGCGTCCAAGTAGTAGATGGCTGGGACGCCCGCCTCGTCAGCGGCATACTTGTTGATTTTGAGCGCCTTTCCGAACTTCGCAGGATCGGCCGCTTTCGCTCCTCCGCCCACGTAAACGTATTCGCCGTTCGGCCCTATCACATCTAGACCACTGGATCCTACATTAGGCATGACGATCTTGATGTCTTGCCCCTTGGCATTCTTAGCGACCTTGCCCCCAATCAGGTCTGCTACATAGTCTTCTCTTCGATTCCCCAGTGCTCCTGCCTCCGCCCCCTTGGAGGTGCCTCCACCGCCTGATGCACCTTCCGCTTCGCGGAGGGCTTGTCCAAGGCCGTCGCTGAAGCGATCGATGCCGTCTGCGGCGCCGAAGGCCCCGCCGACCACCAGGGTCGTGCTGGCGACGATCGCTGGGGCACCGGCCAGGCAGCCGATTCCGGTGATGCAGAGTACGCCGCCGGCTATGTCGCCGCTGACGCCGACGCCGATGCTCAGGACGCTGAGCCCGGTCTCGCCCAGACCTGTCCAGATATCCGAGTTGCTGATGATTGCGGCAGTGTAGGTGCCGACTGTGTTGGCGGCGTCCTTGAGCCAGCCCGGTATCCAGCCCCCGTCGTCATCCTGCTGGCTCTGCTTCTTCTGCTCTTCGTACCACTGCCGCCACTGCTCCGCCTCCTGCTGCTGCTTGAGGACTACGGTGTGGTAGGCGTCGGTGGCCGCTTGTTTCGCGGCGACGGCGTCTTTGCCCGCAGCGGTGGCTGAAGCCCTGGCGTTTTGGGCTGCGGTCCAGGCAGAGTCGGCGGAGTCACGCGCCGAGCTGGCTGAGTACTCGGCTTGGGTCGCGGAGGTGATCGCTGCGGCTGCTGCGTTCTCGGCGTTCAGTTGGGCGTTGCGGGCGGTGTTGGCCGAGGCTGCGGCGTCTTTGGCGGACTGTTCAGCCTGCGTGGCGTAGCTGTCGGCCTGGGCCGCGCATTTCTGGGCGTCCTTGGCGGCCTGTTGGGCTTGTTTGGCGTATCCGGCGGCGTCGGTCGAGGCCTTGGCGGCGGTGGCCGCGGCGTTGCCTGCTTCGGCCGCGTTCTTCTGCGCGGTGGCGGCCACACCCGCAGCCTGGGCGATCAGTTGCTGGATCTGAGTCTCGTGGGTGGCGGTGAGCTGGTCCTGCCGCTGGGCCTTGTACTGACCCACGGTGATGAAGGCGTGGAGCAGGCCGGAGGGGCCTTCCAGGGCGATGCGGGCCGCCGCTTTCACCTGTGGGCCGGTGCTGTGGTTGCCGGGGTCGGCGAGTTGGGCGGCGCGGACGCGTTCGTCCTGGACGCGCGCCTGCGTGTCGCCCGTGGTGATGAACTGGCGCAGGGCATCCGTTGTGCCGACGTCCAGTACGGCGCGGCCGGCCTGCTGTTCGATCGGGCCGGCGCTTGCGATGGTCCGGGCGACGACGAGGCGCATGTCCTGCTTCATGGCTTCGTACTGGCCAACAGCAAGGAAAGCACTGGCTGTTGCGTCGTCACCCTGCAGAGCCTTGGCGGCAGCAGACCGGACGTCAGGAGAGCCGGCGACTACCGCGAGGCGTCCGGCGTCCTCGCGGTCGTCTTGGCCTGTGGCGTCTTGGCGGCCGGTGCGGATGTAGGCAGTGATGTCCGTGTCGGAGCCGGCCAGGGCTACGAGGGCTGCGGACTGGCTCCACGGGCGCCCGGTCCTGGCTGTTGCCAGGGCCACCTTCCGGATCTCGGGAGCGATCTTCGTCGGGTCGGCGCCGGGCTGGGTGGCCTGATCGGCGAGCTTGTCCGCCTGGGCCTGAAGGTCCTTCGCCTGCTGGACGGCTGCCTGCTGCGCAGCGGTGCGCTGGTCCTCCTGGGCTTTGAGGTCCCTGGCCTGGGCGATGGACTCGTTGGTCCGCGCGGTCAACTGCTCGGCGTCGATACGGACGGCGAGGTCGTGGACCTTCTGAGCCTTGGAGACCGCGGCGCTCGCGGCGTCGGCATCCTTTTTCGCTTCTTTGGCGTGCGCTGCGGACTGCTTGGCGGCGGTCGCCGCCTGTCCCGCGTGGGCGGCGGCGTCGTCGGCTGCCTTGGCCGCGTTCTCCGCGTGGGTGGCCGCGTCGTTCGCGGCGTCGCGGGCTTCCGTGGCGGCGGACGCCGCCTCGTTGGCCAGGGCGACTGCGGCGTCCGCGGCCCGGGCCGCCTCGCGGGCGTGACGGTGCGCGGCAGCCGCGGCGTTCTGTGCCTGGGCGGAGTGAGCTCCGGCCTGGTCGGCCAGGGCGTTCGCCTGGTCGGCCGCGTCCGCGGCGTTGTCGGCGTCGCTGCCTGCGCCGCTGGCCTCCTTCGCGGCGTCGGCGGCCGAAGCCGCAGCGGTGCGAGCCGAATCGGCGGCCGTGGCGGCGGCGTGGGCGCCCGCAGCGGCGTCCCGCGCGTCCTGGGCCGCCTTGCGCGCGGTGCCTGCCTGATCCGCGTGGATGGCGGCGTTGGCGGCGGCGTCCCGGGCGCGGGAGGCGGCCTCGGCCGCACCGGACGCGGCTGAGGCCGCCGCGGCGGCGGCGTTGGCGGCGACACGGGCGGCGTTGGTGGCGGCCTGAGCGGCGGTGATGGCTGTCTGCGCCGCGTCGGCGGCCTGCTGGGCGGCTGATGCGGCTCGGGCGGCTGCGGCCGCCGCGTGCTGGGTGTCCTTCTGCGCGGCCTGGGTCTGCTCGGCGGCCTTCTGCGCGTCAGCCTTGGCGAGCTTGGCCGCCTTCACCGCACGGGCGGAGGCGTCCTTGGCGGCCTGGGTCTGCTGCCCGGCCAGCCTGCCCGCCTTCGCCGCCTGGTCGGCGAGCTGCGCGATCGTGGCGTGTTCCTGGTCATGGGCGCGGGCCACGTACTGGCCGACCTGGAGGAACTCGTGGACGTCCTCCGGCGAGCCGTTCAGCGCGATCCGGCCCGCCGCCACCACGTTCGTGCCGGCCCCGCTGAGGATCTGGGCGACCTGGACGCGCTCGTCCTGCTCACGCCGGTCGAACTGCCCGTCGGCGAGGAAGGCGCTGATGTCGTCGGGTGAGTTGCTGTCGAGCGCGGCGCGTCCCGCCTTCTGGACTTCGGGGCCACCCACGTCGATGATCTGTGCGATGCGCACCCGCTGGTCCTGGAGCAGCGGCGCCTTCCACCCGTCCTTCAGAAACGCCTTCAGGGCGTCCGACGAGTTGCTGTCGAGGGCCTTGCGCGCGGCATCCTGAAGGCTGAGGCCGCCGATGCTGGCGACCTGCGCGGTCGCGACGCGGTCGTCCTGAAACTGGAGATCGGAAGACTGCGCCAGAAATGTCCTGACGTCGTCGTCTCCTCCTATGAGAGCCACCTCCGCGGCAGCCCTCATACCCGGCCCGCCCGACTCCCACAGGCGCACCACCTTGGCCCGCTCGGTATCCGGAAGGGGGGTGCTGCTACCGCTGTCGGGCGCGGGGTCGTCGGCTCTGGCGGGGCTGGGTGCGGGGCCCAGCAGACCCAACACGAGCGCACCGGGCAGCAAGCTCAGACACAGCGTGCGGAACGCACGCCGCCGGCCTGCCACAACGGCTCCCCGTGAGCGTCGTGGATGTATCACTGCCAACTCTCTTCATCTGGTGGAGGAAGGGTCTGCCGCACGATCGGGTGACATCTGATCTGGCTTGCCCTGTAGGACAGGTGGGAAGGATGTCGCTGTGCCCAAGCCCTATCCGGAAGAGTTCCGCCAGGACGTCGTGCGGGTTGCGAGGAATCGCGGCCCAGGCGTCACCGTGGAGCAGGCGGCCGCCGACTTCGGCGTCCACGCGATGACGCTGTGGAAGTGGATGCGCCGCGCGGACATCGACGAGGGGACGAAGCCCGGCACGACCACCCAGGAGAGTGCGGAGCTGCGGGAAGCGCGTCGGCGGATCAAGCTGCTGGAGCAGGAGAACGAGGTCCTGCGCCGGGCGGCGGCCTACCTGTCCCAGGCGAACCTGCCGGGAAAAGGATCTACCCGCTCGTGAAGGAGCTCGCTGGGGACGGGGTGCCCGTCGCGGTGACGTGCCGGGTGCTGAAGCTCGCCAGACAGCCCTACTACCGGTGGCTCGACTGTCCGGTGGCGCACACCGCGCTCGAGGGGGCGTATCGCGCGAACGCGCTGTTCGACGCGCACCGTGACGACCCGGAGTTCGGCTACCGCTTCCTGGCCGACGAGGCCCGCGGCCAAGGGACGCGCATGGCCGACCGGACGGCGTGGCGGATCTGCCGGGACAACCGCTGGTGGAGCGTGTTCGGCAAGAAGCGCGGCCGGACCAAGAAGGCAGGCCCGCCGGTCCATGACGACCTGGTCCGCCGGGATTTCACCGCGCCCGGCCCGAACCGGCTGTGGCTCAACGACATCACCGAACACCGGACCGGAGAGGGGAAGTTGTACCTCTGCGCGATCAAGGACGCGTTCAGCAACAGGATCGTGGGCTACTCGATCGACGCGCGGATGAAGTCCCGTCTGGCGGTGACCGCCCTGGACAACGCCGTGGCCAGGCGCGGGGACGTCGACGGGTGCATCCTGCACAGCGACCGCGGATCTCAATTCCGCGCAGGAAGATTCGTCCGGGCGCTCGGCCGGCACCGGATGGTCGGCTCGATGGGTCGGGTCGGGGCCGCAGGCGACAACGCGGCCATGGAGTCCTTTTTCAGCCTGCTGCAGAAGAACGTCCTCGACCGTCGCGCCTTGGCCACCCGTGAGGAACTGCGGATCGCGATCGTGACCTGGATCGAACGGACCTACCACCGACGCCGCAGACAAGCCTCACTCGGCCGCCTGACCCCCGTCGAATACGAAACCGTCATGCCACCGGCCACCCTGGCCGCGTGACCGAGCCTGTCACCTGAAGGTGCAGCAGACCCGGCGGAAGAAGCTCGCCAAGCTCACCGCCAAGGATGTGCGCACCTGGCTCAACCAGTTGCGCACCACCTGCCAGTGCTGCACGCGCGGCCTCGACGCCGCCCGCGACCAACCCATCTGCTGCGCCGCCGGAACGTGCTGCTCCAAGCGGCTTTCGCCGCTGACCCTGGCCTACATCCACTCCGTACTCAAGTCCGCTCTGGAGCACGCCGTGCGCGAGGAGGAGATCCCGCGCAACGTCGCCCGCAACGTCCGCACCGGCACACCACGGCCCCGCCGCTTCGACCCCCTCACCGCCGCGGAAGCGCGCGAGTTCCTGACCGCCGCCAGCGGTCACCGATTGCAGCCGCTGTTCGAACTCGCTCTGCACACCGGGCTCCGCAAGGGCGAACTCCTCGGCCTGCGCTGGGAAGACCTCGACCTGGCCGGCGGAACCGCCAGCATCCGACGCACCCTCCAGCGCACCAACTCCGGCGGCCTGACCGCCCTCCCGACCAAGACCAAGAGCTCCGAACGGCGCATCGCCCTACCGACGCCGTGCCTGTGCTCTCTCAAACAGCACCGCGACCGACAACTCCAGGAACGCGAGGCAGCGGGGACGGGCTGGAAGGATAGCGGCTTTGTCTTCACCCGCCCGGACGGCGCTCCGGTCGAGGGGTCCACCCTCACCCGGCACTTCAACACCCTGCTCCGCCAGGCCAGACTCCGCCGCATCCGGTTCAACGACCTCCGCCACTCGACGGCGGCCCTCCTCCTGGAGCAGGGAGTGGAACTCGTCGTGATCAAGGAGCTGTTGGGCCACGCCCACATCGGCGTCACCGCCACGGTCTATGCCCACGTCCGGCTCCGCCTCCAACGCGACGCCATCGACCTCCTCGGCCACGCGCTCCGAAACCCCGCCGAGATCACCGGCAAGCCCGACGACGGCGACGAACCACCCCTCGTCGGAGCCCCTGTCCGCTGACGTTGCCGTCAACTAATGCCGTCAAGAGCCCCAAGTGCCCCACCAGCAACAGTCGCTGGTGGGGCACTCTGGCGTTTCCTGGCCACCCAAGGAGGGGGCTTAATTGATTTCTAGAACGACGCGGAGAACCGATCTAGATCTCTACGGATCGGCCCAGAGCACGGAATGCGCGTCCACCACCATCCACGGACCTTAGACTCACCACCATTAAGCCGAAGGAGGGCGCCCAGTTCGTCAACTTCCGTGTAGGAGAGAAATCTCGAATCCGCCTCATCGAGGGCGACGAGGTAATTTCTCGCCCCTCCCTCCGGGATGCTCTCCAACCCTCTGGCGATGAAATCTCGCAGGGAATCGGCCGCAATCAAGTCATGCGCACCCCAGACGGACCTGTCGGAATCGGGGAGGTCGAGCTCCCTCTCCATCCGCGTCACGTGCTCGTACCAACCAAGTAGCAGCGCGACCAGGCCCAACGATCGAGCAGGGGCCACACTGACCACAGTCCGATCAAGTTGGTCTGCTTCAGCGACTCCCAGGTGGCGACCAAGCCACTCACGGGCTTGAACTTCCGACATGACATCACCTTCCGGGGTAGTAGGCCGTCGATTTCCATGGCATATCCCAGTTCACGATGACGCGAACTCCATCATGGTCGAATCGCGATGAATTCTGCCCTTCGATCTGACGGGGCCCAGCTTACCTCAACGTGGTTTCTACCTCTGCCGCCGAAGGTCTACCCATCGCCGGATTCCCATCACCCGTATGCCCATTCACGAACTCAGTGATCTCGTCCAGGGAGTATTCACTACCGTGGAAATCTTCCCCGCCAAGGTGGTCACCATTCTTACCCCCAAGCGGAACCCCGCAGTTTGGTCCTGAATTGTGAACGAGTACCGGCGTCTGACCAGCAAGTACATAGTACGTGTGCTACGCGGTACCCCTCTACCTGCTTCTTCGCAGGTCAGCGCGTGATTTGCGTTCCGCTGGAGTCCGTGGATGTGCGGGGAAATCCGTGGGCGTTGCCGTCGCTACTGCCGTCAACGGCTCGGGGCACGCGATTGCGCTGGCGTGGTGTCGGTGCAGCGGGACTCTACTGCCATGCCCCGGGTTCGGCGCGGACGAGGGCACGGGCGGTCTGCTCGTACAACTCATGGCCGCTCTGGGCGCAGTGTCCGGCGATCCAACGGGTCAGTTCGTCCGGGGTGTGCAGTGTGCCCGAGGTGGCGCCGCAGTTGCGCTCTTCGCCGGTGACGCAGACCGCCTCGAACGCTGGCAGGGCCATGGGGTCGGGGGCGGTGGTCACGTGGTACTCGCGGAAGCGGTAGCGCCCCCGAGCGGCGTTGCGTACTGGTGCGCTGGCGTTCGGAGAGTCAGGCATCCTCGGCTGCCTCTTCCTGATCCGGGATGCGCTGCCCGCGCGAGTCCGCGACCCTGAGCGCGTCCGCCAGGGCTTCGGTCAACCGGCAGGCCAGCCAGCGGTATTCGGTCGCCGACAGGGTTTTCGCGCTGGGTGCCGTGGCGTCGCGGGCGTATTCCAGCAGTTCCTGGCCCATGCTGAGCTGTACCGTCTCGATGCTGTCGGCGAGGGTGGAGAGGTAGCCCCGGCCGTCGCTGCTCAGGTAGCAGGGCTTCCCCTCCGGGCTGGTCCACGGCAGTAAGCGGGGACCTCCCCGACCCGACGCGGCGTCGTACAGCTCTCTGCGACGCATGCGGTCGGCATCGCTCCTGGGCTTGGTCACTGGGCACCCCCGGCCTGGGTCACTGACGGTGGACGCACTGACCGTAGGCACTGACGGATCGACACCCCAGGCGGTAGCTATGGCAGTTCGAGACTCCTGGTTCACGAACTGCCACGCTGCGTGGCAGCTACCCGACAACGCCCAGGTAGTCGGCCATTTCGCGCATCTCCGTCGTGAGGGTCCGCTTGCGCTTGCCGAGGATCTCCTGCATGGTCTCGGCGGCCCCGTTCTGGTGCCGCAGCCACTGTGGTGCGGCTTCCCTGGCACGGGTCAACTCGTCCATGGCGGCGGACAGGTCGCCGGTCCGGGTGTGGGCGCGCGCCACGTCGAGGGTGAAGCGGTTCCCGTCGTTGGTGCTGGGCCTGCCCAAGCGCTTCCATGCCTTGGGCGACAGCTCCTCCTGCTCGCCTGCCTTGCGCACCACCGCGCGGGCGTCGCCGATGACCAGGGAGTCTTCGAGGGCCTTGACCGCGACGGTGACCGGGCCGAAGACGGACCAGTGCCGGGAGACGTTGCGATGCGCCGTCCCGACCGCGGTTGCCGCAACCCGGGCAGCTTGACGGTACTCCTTCGCCTCGTCGGGACGGTTGTTCCTCGCGGCTGCGGCGGCAGCTTCCATCGCCAGCCCGCCCCACACCGCGTAGTGGTCCGGCTCGGCCCCGGTGATCTTCGGCTCCACCGCGTCCATGCTCCGGGCGGCGACCTGTTCCGCCTCGTCCAACCTGCCCTGCCTCACCAGCAGCCAGCACATGCAGCCGACACCGGAGCCCGCCGCAAGCAGGTCTCCGGCCTGGCGGGCGTCCATGATGGCGCATCGCACAGCGGCGTACGCGATGTCGTACTGCCGTACCTGGGTGAGGTAGGTGCCGGCCAGACGCAGCGCCTCGGCGCGGGCCAGCAGGGCCTGCCGGTGCTCGTCCCCACTGTCGTAGTAGGCGACGGCTTGTGCGGCATCACGCAGCAGGCCCGGCAGTTGAGTCGCGACGCTCTTGTAGCTGTCGGAGAAGTACAGCACCCGCGCGTCTTGCAGCGTCCGCCGGAAGATGCGCAGGTTCGGTTCCTCGGCCACGGCTTCGGCGTCCTGGTCCACGAGCCCGACGGCGGGCGTGAGCGCGGCGCGGAGCTGGATCAGGTTGACCCGGTTCGGCTCCTCGGCCCGCCCGACGGGCTCCGGTGCATCCGAGGCCATCAGCGCGGCCGTGGTCACCCCCAGCGCGCGGGCAAGCGTGTGCAAGGTCTCCATACGGATGGTGCCGCCCTGCTCGGCCTTGCGCACGGTGCCCGGCGATACGCCTGCGGCGTGGGCCAGTTCCTCCTGGCTCATCCCTGCGCGACGCCGGTACTTGCGGACGTTGTCAGCCAGCTCCGTGGTCATCAACTCACCACCTCCCACTCCACGGTACGCCCGGCCGGCACATCAACCGGGGTGATCCGACAGGCACCCGCCCACAAAGGTGCCCCACCTTGCGGCGGGCCGGACTCCGGCAGGACCGGGGGCCTGAGCGGGTGGGGTCCCTCGTCGGTCGGGCAGCTTCGCCGTACCAGGGTTCCCCGGGGGCCGCCAAGGCTCACCCCGTGACGCTTGCGCTCGGCCTTGGCGGCCCCCGGGGGTTCCTGGTACGCCTCCGGTGACCGGACGGCGAGGGACGCCACCCGCGCCCCGCGACCACTCACCACGACGAAGCCGCACCCGTAAGTCGGCCCCCTGCCCCTCGGAGGAAGGGCCGGGGTCTGGGGCAGAGCCCCAGGGTGGTTCGCTGTACGACTGTTGCGCGCCCGGACCGGCGGGGCCGACGGCAAGCGGGGCGGAGACAGGAGCGGGCGGCGGCCCCGCAGGGCCGGAGCGCGCGCGGGCCGCGTCAGCGGGCCGCCTTGATCAAGTAAAGAAACTCTGAACAACACTCCCCGTGCTACGCGTCCTGCGGCTCCCCCGGGTGCGGCAGGTTCAGCGTCGGCGTCTGCCTTCGTTCAGCCGGTTGTATAGGCGCTGGACGCTGGCGGCCTGCTCTTCGGGCGTGTAGTTGCCGCTGAGGCGCTTGCGTTGCTCCATGACGGCGCGCATGGCGTTGCGGTGGGCGGTGGCGGCTTCGAACTCAGCGCTCGCCTTGGTGAACCGTTCCTCGGCGGCTTCGAGTTCGGCGGCTACCTCGTCGTCGCTCTTGCCGCTGAGCCGCACCACTTCCTCGTCCGCCCGGCGCTGCGCCGCCATCTCCTCCAGCCCCTCGTTGTAGCGCTTGAGGAACTGATCGCGCGGGCTGAGCTGGCGGACGAAGACGCCCCGGCCCTGCACGGAGTAGATCAGCCCCTCCTCCTTGAGGACCCGCAGGGCGTTCTGCGCGGTGGAGTTGGCGATGCCGTACTGGGCTTGCAGGTCGCGGGCGGACGGGAGCTTGGCCCCCGGCGCGAGCCGACCGTCCTGAATCTGCTTGCGGAGCTCGTCCGCGGTCCGCACGTACGGGGGGCGTGGATCGTCAGCGGGACTGTCGGCGGTCTGCCAGCCGCGCCGGAGGTCGCCGAGACCTGTGTACACGGGATCGGATTCGCCGGAGTCGGTCTCGTCGCCCCCTGCGGCCTCCGTCTCCGCTTCGGCCGGCGCTTCCTGCGCGCGTACGTAGCTGCCTCGGCCCAGGACGGAGTAGATCAGTCCTTCGTCCTTGAGGAGCCGCAGGGCGTTTTGGACTGTGGAGCTGGCGATGCCGAAGCGGCGTTGCAGCTCGCGTGCGGCGGGGAGCCGCTCGCCTGGGCGCAGCTCGCCGTCGTGGATGGCGGCGCGCAGGACGTCGGCGGCCTGGACGTACGGCGGCCGGGAGTCCTCTCCCAGGGGCAGCTTCATGGCACGAGGGTAGCGGCGTCGGTACTCGCGGCACACCCGGGCGTCCTCTGCGTCTCAGCCGTATCGGTGTATCGATACGAATCGAGTGTTGCGGGTGTAGCGAGTGTGCCGCTATGGTCATGGCGAGTCGATCAAGCGCTCCATTGAACAAGGATGTGATGGCATGGCCATGACCCGTATCCGTGTTGCCCTGCTGCCGTCGGCGGTGTGCATCGCGGGCACCGACCCGGCGCTGAAGATCAAGGACCAGCAGACCGGGGAGGTCGCCACCGACCGGGAGACCGGCGCGTCGCTGTACACGGTGACCGTGATGCTCATGGAGGACGGCCGCGCCGAAGTCCTGAAGATCACCGTTCCGGAGACGGGCCTGGCGGCCGGGCTCAAGCCGGGGGCAATGGTGCGGCCAGTGGAGCTGTTCGCCACCCCGTGGGCGCGGATCTTCAACGGTCAGCTCTCCGATGGCGTCGCCTACCGTGCCGCCCGCCTGGAGCTGGTGACGGTGGAGGCGGCCCAGTGATCTGCCTCGAACACCACGTGCCGGAACGGGAGTTCTTCGCACTCCGGCCCCTGCCGAACACCGAGGGCAAGGCCACGTTCGCCGCCTCGGCGGCGGTGCTCGACCTGCTCGATCTGCTCGACGTGAGCCCGGAGCACGCGGCTCGCCTCGACCTCGGCGACGTGCTGCGCCTGATACACGAAGAGGGGGTATGACGTGGAAACCGTGGCGGGATACGTCTCGTACGCGCTGCCGATCGCTACGACGCTCGTCGGTGTGTGGCTGCTGGTGACAGTGGTCCGCTACGTGCGTGCCGACAAGGGCACACGGGCCAGCATGCGGCAGGCCCTGCGGGTCCGCTGGGGCTGGATGCGCCTCGCGCGGATGGCCGGGCTGACGGTCACCGACAAGACCCCGAGCCTGCTGGCACAGATCACCGCGCAGAAGGACGGTGCCGCTCCCACGCCCCGGGTGCTGACTCCGAAGATCAAGGTCAGGCCCGACCAGTTTGGGGTGATCGTGCGGGCGAGCACGCTGCCGCGGGTCGGGTTGGAGGAGTACCAGAAGGCGGCGCGGTTCCTGGCCGATGCCTGGCGGTGCACCAGGGTGTCAGTGCTACCGGACGGCCCCGGCAAGGTGGTGATCCGGGGCGTGCGCTCCGACCCGCTCACCACGCCCACCCGCCATCGGCCCACCGGCCGCCCACCTGCGGATCTGACGCGCTGGGAGCTTGGCGTGGACGAGTACGCCGCCCGGGTGTGCGTGTCCCTGGCCAACGTGCCCGGGGTGACTGTGGCCGGCGTCCCGGGTGCGGGCAAGACGTCGGGGGTCAACAAGTTCGTGTGCGACTTCGCGCCGTCGGCTGCTGTGCAGATCGTGACGGCGGACGGGAAGGTGTCGCGGGCCTCGGAGGGCGATTACGCCGACCTGGTCAAGCGGATGTTCGCGTTCTGCGGGGACGACCTCGATGAAGCGAACGTGCTGTTCAAGCGGCTGGTGGAGCTGCGCAAGCGGCGTTCTGCGACCATCCGGGACGTGCTGGGCGTGAAGAACATGTGGCACGTCGGCCCGTCACCGGAGTGGCCGCTCACGGTCCTGATCATCGATGAGGCGCACACGTACTTCCGCGAGTACAAGGGCGGCGACGCCGAGACGAAACGTCTTGCCGCGCTGACGGCGGAGAACGCCCGGCTGGTGGAGGACCTGGTCAAGAAGGGCCGCAGCGTCGGCATCCTGGTGATCCTGATCAGCCAGAAGACCACCGGCGACGCCATCCCCACCTTCATCCGCGACGTGTGCCCCGTCGGGCTGTCGTTCGCACAGAAGACCGTGGAAGCCGCGGTGGCCGCACTCGGCGAGGACATTCGCAACTGGCCCGACGCCAGCCCCGTGACCTTGCAGGACCCCGCCTACGTCGGCGTCGCGGTGATGGCGATGCAGGGCCGCCCCGGCTACACCCGCATCCGCACCCCCTACGTCTCCGACGCCGACGGGGCCCGCGTCGCCGAAGAGACCTCGCATCTGACCGCCGACCCGGACCTGTGCCTCGACGCTCTTCTCCGCTCGACCGGCCGGACGACGACCCCCTTGCCGTCGCTCACCAAGTAGCCCTGAAAAGCCACGCCAGAAAGGAGGTTGAGGACATGGCGGAGGAACGGTTCACCCGGCGCACCGTGACCGTGGTCATGGCGGTCATCGCGGCCCTGGCCTTCGTCTTCTCCTTCGGCAACGTCTGGGCCCTCGCCCTGCGCCTCGGCGTCCCGCATCCGATCGCCCCGCTGATCGCGCCGATGGTGGACCTGTCGGTCGTCGGCCTCCTGGTCGCCCTGCGCTTCCTGGCCCTGCGCGGTGTACCGAAGGCGGAGTTGCGGGCCGGTACCCGGCTGCTGCACCTGTGCGGCCTGCTCACCCTCGCCCTGAACACCGCCGAACCACTGCTGACCGGCCGTTACGGACGCGCCTGCCTGGACACCGTCGCCCCGCTCCTGCTGCTCGGCTGGGGCCACGTCGGCCCCGCCTTCCTCGCCCAGTTCCACACCCCCACCCACCCCACCGAGAACCCGGAGGCCGCCACCCCCGTCTCCGAACCGGTGCCCGACGAAGCACCTACATCCGCGCCCTCGACGCCCGCCCCGGTCGTCGCCGCCTCCCCCGCCGTGGAACCGCAGCCCGATCCGGCTCCGACCGCCGTCGCCAAGACGGCCCGGCCCGCTTCCGGCACGGCTCTGCCGGTCGCCCTGCTGAACGCGGCCCGGCATATCGCGGACACCCACCGCACCGAACACGACACACCCATCACCGCAGCCCAGTTGGGCCAGCGCATGGGCGTCGCCCTGCCGGTCGCCACCGCCGCCCTCGCTCAACTCTGAGCCCCGGCCCCACCACCCGCATCACCCCTCGCCCGCCCCTGGGCTCGGTTCGTCATGCCCCGAGCAACACCAACACGCCTTCCCTCCTGGCTGGTTGCTGCTCGGGACAGCCCACCCGAACAGAAGGGACACGCCCCGAATGGTCACCCTGGACCTGCGCCACGTGGCAAGCCCCGCCGTACGGGACCTGCTCCACCTCACAAACCACCCCGACTTCGACCGCGCACAGCAGCAGATCGAACGTCTCGGCGGCTGCACCGAACCCATCCGCCTGACCGGCCACACCACCACCGTCGACACCACGACCGGCGAGGTCCTGCGCTCCTACACCACGTCTGACGAGCCCACGGGCAGCCTGCTCACCGCGTGCGGCAACCGCCGCGCCTCCCGCTGCCCGGCCTGCTCCCGCCTCTACGCCGCCGACACCTACCACCTCATCCGCGCCGGCCTCTCCGGCGGCAAGAACGTCCCCGACACCGTCCGCACCCACCCCCGCGTCTTCGCCACCCTCACCGCCCCCTCCTTCGGCCCCGTCCACAACCGCCCCGACGCCCGCCCCTGCCGCTGCGGCACCCGCCACGAACCCGCTGACCCTCTGCTCGGCACACCGCTGAATCCGGCGACGTACGACTACGCGGGTGCGGTCCTCTTCAACGCCCACGCCGGGGCCTTGTGGGCACGCTTCACCACCTACCTGCGCCGGGAGCTCGCCACCCGACTCGGCCTGACCCAGAAGGCCGCCCACGCGGTCCTGCGAGTGTCCTTCGCCAAGGTCGCTGAGTACCAGAAGCGCGGCCTGGTCCACTTCCATGCCGTGATCCGCCTCGACGGACCCAACGGCAGCACTCAGCCTCCGCCCTCGTATGCCACCGTCGGGGTGCTCAGCGACGCCATCCGGGCTGCCGCACCGCGCGCCCGCAGCACGGTCGAGTCGGGCGCAGTCGGGGAACGCCAACTCGGCTGGGGCCCCCAGCTCGACGTACGCGAGATCGCCGCCTTCGGCACCGACGCCGAACTCACCGATCAAGCGGTTGCCGCCTACGTGGCCAAGTACGCCACCAAATCCGCCGACGCCTCCGGCACCCTCGACCGCGCCCTCTTCTGCCGCCCCTGCCAGGGACGCGGCGCCACCCTCCTGCCCCACGGCACCCCGCTCCCCTGCACCACGTGCGACGGCACCGGCCAGGCCCGCCCGTTGCCGCGACTCGCCGTCGCCCGACACGTGCGGCAGATGATCCGCACCTGCTGGGACCTTGGCAGGCTGCCCGAGTTCGCCCACCTCAAGCTCTGGAAGTGGGCGCACATGCTCGGCTTCCGGGGCCACTTCTCCACCAAGTCCCGCAGCTACTCCACCACCCTCGGCGCGCTGCGCGCCGCCCGCCGCGCCTGGCGCACCGAACAGGCCCGCGCCCACGCTGGCCTCCCCGATTCCCATGCGGACACGACTCTCGTCGTCGGCCACTGGGACTACCTCGACTCGGGCTACAGCCCCGGCGCCGCACTCCTCGCCGCCCACGTATGGCACCGCAGGGAACTGGAACGGCAGTTCACAGCCGAAGGGGGCTGCTGATGGCCTCGCCCCCGCTCACGGCCCTCCACCGTGCGGAAGCGGCACCGGTGCTGGATCTACTCACGGTGCCCCAGGTGATGGCCCGCCTCCAGCTCGGCCGCTCCGCCGTCTACGACCTGCTCCGCACCGGGCAACTCGGCTCGATCACCCTCGGCCGCGCCCGCCGCATCCCCACGCACGCCCTCACCGATTTCATCCGCACCCGCATGGAACAGGAAGCCGCCTGATGACCTCGTCTCGCCCCGCTTCGTCCCGCCGCTCCCGTACCCGTGCGAACGGCGACGGAACCGTCTACCAGCGCAAGGACGGACGGTGGGAAGCCGCCGGATACGTCCTGGCCCCCGGCAACACCCGCAAGCGCGTCCGCGTCTACGGCACCACCCGGAAGGACGCGATGACCAAGCTCACCGAGAAGATCGCCGCCAGCAACCGCGGCCTCCCCGTCGCAGCGGCCGACAGCACCGTGAGCGCCTACCTCACGTACTGGATGGACGGCGTCGCCGTTCACCACCTGCGGGAGAACACCCACACCCGCTACGCCGCCGCCATCCGCCTCCACCTCAACCCCCGGCTCGGCGCGAAGAAACTTGCCCGGCTCACCACCCGCGACGTCCGCACCTTCCTCGATGGACTCCGCACCACCTGCCAGTGCTGCGCCCAGGAACGGGACGCTGCTCGACGGGCCTGCTGCGCCATCGGCCAGTGCTGCGAGAAGCGACTGTCACCGCTGACCGTGACGTACGTCCACGCGGTCCTCAAGTCCGCCCTGGAACACGCCGTGCGCGAGGACGAACTGCCGCGCAACGTCGCCCGGAACGTCAAGACAACCGCGCCCCGCCCCAGGCGCTTCCAGCCCCTCACCGCCGCCGAAGCCAGGCAACTCCTTCAAGCGGCCAACGGCGACCGGCTTCACGCCCTGTACGAACTCGCTCTGCGCACCGGACTCCGCAAGGGCGAACTCCTCGGCCTCCACTGGGAAGACCTCGACCTCGACAGCGGCACCGCCACCATCCACCGCTCCCTCCAGCGCACCCGAAGCCAGGGCCTGACCGTCTTGCATACCAAGACCCTGGCCTCCGAGCGGCGCATCGCCCTCCCCACCGAATGCCTGAGTTCCCTCAAGATCCACCAGGAAGAGCAGCAGGAAGAGCGCCAGGCGGCCGGAACGAGCTGGACGGACAACGGACTCATCTTCACTACCCCGAAGGGCAGGCCGCTCGACCCCGGCAACCTGACCCGCCGCTTCCGCCGCCTCCTCCACAACGCAGGACTCCGGACGATCCGCTTCCACGACCTCCGACACTCGACCGCCACCCTGCTCCTGGAACAAGGCGTCGACCTCGTCGTCATCAAGGAACTCCTCGGCCACGCCCACATCGGCGTCACCGCCGGCGTCTACGCCCACGTACGGCTCCGCCTCCAGCGCCAGGCCATCGACACCCTCGGGGGCATCCTCAGCCAGACCGACGCCCCGGACGACCCGCCCACCGCAGCCGTCGTCCGCTGACGTTGCCGTCACCGTTGCCGTCACAAGGCGCCAGGCCCCGCCGGAGATCATTCCGGCGGGGCCTGTTTAATCTGTTTTCCCGAGCAATGTAAATGCTCCGGCTATTAGCCGTACCGCACCAGGCGCCTACCGAACCCCTTGACTCGATCCAACCTATCCGCGCGAAGAAGTATCACTCGCCGGAATCGTATAGGAGGCTGCGAGACTCTCGTCGAAGAACACGATCAGCTCGTCAGGCATATACGTGAACCCCTCCCCCTCAGCCGAACCTAGAGCAATAACCAGGCTTGACCTATTGGAGAATCCAAGGCGATACGCCCACGGCATTTCAGGACACCCGTCATTGGGAACGTGCCAGGCAGGACTGATCTCCACAATATCCGCCCCAAGGAACCTCTCCCAATCGACATGGTCGCTCACGTCGACAGTGTCCCCAGGCAAGTCGGCGTCCGACTCTCCAGGTTCCCTAAGCTCGATTGCCATCCCTTCGTTGAGGCCATCCATCGCCCAGGACAGGGACAGTGCAGCCCCGGTACTCATGACCAGATCAACGGCCATGTCGACTTCATGAGCACGATCCTCCCTGTGCCCTTCGGGCCAGGTTTCCCCCTGCGGAACTACGTAGCGGACCGCACTCACAGACGCCCCCGCGATCGCACCCCGAAGGTCAGCGAGACTAGCGTCGCCGCGCGCCTTTGCATCCCACGGCTCGATTACCAACATGCCTAGTACCGCCCGAAGTATTGGAACTGTCCATTTGCGTCGAAGGTCGCACCGATCCCGCGCCCACCAGCAGGGTCCGGCATGATATACCGCGTTCCGCCCGCGAAGTTGCCGGAATTGACAGCGGACGTAGTGGTTTGCGGATTGGTCAGAATATCGTCCAACAAATCCTGCCCGGCGGTCTTCAATTCCTTGCCGGGAACCACAGGAAGATCGCCGCGGTTCATGTGCTTCTGGTATTCACGGCCTGCATGAGTCGTCTTCCCCTTTGCTGGACGCATTCCACTCTGCGAAAGCGCATCCAGATCAGGGCAGCCTCCGGAGTTATGCACGAGCACGGGAGTCTCGCCCGCCAGCACATAGTACGTGTGGACGTCATTGATTGTGAGGTCGTATGTGGTCTGCCGCTTTACGAAGTGGCGGACTGAGAGGATTTTGACGGTATGTCCGCCCGAGGTCAGCAGGGTCAGTCCGGCATGGAGATCGCCACCGTTGACCCAGTCTCCCTTGGAGGGGGACCAGAAGGGGTGAGTGGTTGTCGCAGTCACCGACCCCTTGGGGGTGCCATCTGATGAGGCGGCCAAGGTGACCGTGACGAAGCTCTTGTCGTCCTTGGTGATGATTGTGCGCACAACGTTGCGCGTGCTGCTCTTTCCGGTTTCCGGGTCGGTTGCTGTGACTCTGTCACCGACCTTGACATCTTGGATGGGCTTGGAGTCGCCGTCGGCGAGTTGCACCTCGGTGCCGCTGGTGAAGCTGTGGCAGCCCCCGGCCCCCTCGGCTGCACCTCCCTTTCCGCGATACGCCTCCCCGGCAAGCAGGGAAGCGGAGATGGTGTCCTGCAGGGCATATGAATGGAACGGGGACTCCACCAGGTGTCCGGTGAGCAGAGCCTCAATGGGGCTGTTGCAGTGAAGGAACTGGCAGTAGTTGTGCAGAAAGTATGAAATCTCGGATTCCGAGAGGCCGTACATCCACAGCTGGAGTGCCGCTTCATCCGCAAGTCCGCCATTCGGCTTGTCGTACATGCGGAACGCTCGGTGGACTTCTTCCTCCGAGGTGTTGCTGGGGTTCCTTACCGTCTTTTGGCCGCGGGTGTACAGGTAAGTAGCGACGTCGTAGGCATCATGAGTTCTCGTTACGATGGCTTTGCTTGTTGCGCCCTTGATCCCCGGGACGTCCGTGCCGCAGGTCTCTTTGTAGCAGCCAGGTGTGGGGCTTGCGGGGCCGGCGGCGACGCCGGGGGGCGCGGGCTCGTTGTGGCCGGTTCCGTCGTCGAGCCACATACCGGTGGGGTCGCTGCCGGAAGCGGGGTTGTTGTCGGCGTAGCTGTAGCCGTTGAGGGATTGGGCGTCGCTGGTGTCGAGGACCGGGTCGACGCTGAGGAACTGGCCGGTGGTGGTGTCGTATTCGCGAGCGCCGATGTGGGTGAGGCCGGTGGTGGTGTCGCGGGTTTTGCCGAGGAAGCCCTTGTCGTCGGGCCAGGGGCCGTTGAGGGGTTTGCCGCGGTCGGCGCCGAACGGTGTGGTGGAGCGCTTGGTGAAGGTCTGGGTGGTGTCCGGGTTGACGGTGAGGGTGGAGGTGCCGTGGTGGTCGGTGGTGAGGTAGGTGAGTTTGTCGGTGCCGGACTCGTTCGAGCGCATGGCGGCGGTCATGCCGCCTGCGGTGTAGTAGCGCTGCGCCCAGGTGGTGCCGTTGGTGCGGAGGTGGAGTTCCGTGGCGCCGGCGTACAGGATGCGCTCGCCGTTCTGGGTGGCGCGTGTCAGGAGGGTGCCATCGGCCCCGTAGACGTAGTCGGTTGACTTTCCGCTTTCGGTGAGCTTGGTGAGTTTGCCTTCGGGTGACCAGTTCAGTTCCTGGGTGGCCGTGGTGCCGGGGCGGTGCCAGGTGTTGCCGGTCTTGTCGTAGTCGTAGGTGCGGTCCGGCCTGGTGCAGTCGGTCTTGGTGGTGGTGCCGGTCAAGGTGTGTGGCTGCTTGGTGTTGGTGTAGCAGTAGGTGGTTTTCGTCGCGCTGCCGGCCTGGTGGGCTGTCTCACTGGTTCGCTGGCCGGCGGTGTTGTAGGTGTAGCTGGTCCAGTACGGTGCCGGGCCGGAGAGGCTGGCGGCGTTACGGGGGTCGGAGCACTTCTGTGACGCGGGTGTCCAGGCTTCGGTGAGGCGCTGGTAGGCGTCGTATGCGAAGCACTGGGTGTCGGCGCTGGAGGTGCCGCCCAGGGTGGTGGGATCGCTGATAGTGGTGACGTTGCCGGTCTGGTCGTAGGCGTAGTTGAGATCCTGCAGCATGTACGGGTGGGTCTGGTCCGTGACATGGCTGCGCGTCAGGCGGCCGGTGCCGTCCTCGTAGGTGTTGGTGACGAAGAAGGACTTGTTGCCACTACCGCCAGTGCCCAGGGTGAACTGCTGCGGCTGGGCGAGCGCCGAGTAGGAGACACCGAGAAGGTAGCCGGTCGCTCCGCCGAAGGAAGTCAGGTCGCCGAGGTCGTCATAGCGGTAGTCGATGGCTTCGGATGGCAGCCCTCCCGCGGCGGGCTCCTTGGTGCCCTTCACTGTGCCGTCGACGTTGTAGTACGTCTCGAAGGCCAGAGTGGATGGCGTGCCCGCCTTGACGAACGGGTCGTTGGACGGCAGGACCAGTTGGCTGCCGGTGGGCCGGTTGAGGTTGTCGTAGGCGGTGACGGTATGGGTGTACGCGGAGCCCGCCTTACCGCCGATGTAGCGGGTGGCGGAGGCAGGCATGCCCTTGAGGACGGAGTCGTACGTCAGGCTGGTGAGCTGGTTGGCGTCCGTCTTCGTTCCGGTCCAGGTGCCGGTCGGTCGGCCCAGTTCGTCGTAGTCGGACAGGACCGTGGTGCCGCGTGAGTCCGTGGACTTGATGGCCTGGTCCAGGGCGTTGTACTCGGTGGTAGTGGTGCCCTTGTCCGGATCGACGGTGCTGGTCTGACGGCCGAACAGGTCGTAGCCGTAGGTCCACTTGGCGTTGTCCGGGCCTGTGACCGTCCCTTGCCGTCCGTCCAGGCCGTAGGTGAACTTGGTGGAGGTGTACGGGGTGCCGGGGCTAGTGCCGAAGTCGCTGTCGGTCGGGCTGGTGCCGGCGTACCGGCGGGTTTCGGTGGTCCGCCCGCGGATGTCGGCGATCGTGCGTTGGGCGGAGCCGCCCTCGAGGCCGGTTGTCGCCGTGGAGTCGCCGGTGTAGCTGGTGTTCGTGGTCCACTTCTTGACGCCGAACACATACAGGCTGGAGGCCGTCGCCCGGCCGGCGCCGTCGAACACCGTCTGCGTCTGGGCAGGGGCCTCGCCGTACTCGGCTCTGGTGTAGGTGTCGTTCGGCGTGCTCGTGGTGTCGAAGATGTCCGCGTAGCTCTCGTAGGCGAGCCCGCGGGTGTCATAGCGGGTGTCGGTCAGCAGACGGCCTCCCTGCGGGGTCGGCGACTGGGTCTGCAGCGGGCGAAGCAGGGAGTCGAAGAGCGCGTAGCTGGTGTTGTAGGTGTCGCTGTTCTTGAGTTTCGAGGTCGAGACCCAGGACGGTTTGGTGTTGTCCAGGTGGTAGGTGAACGTGGTGTTGGCCGCCTGGCTGCCACGGATCCGGTCGGGCAGCCAGACCTCGGTGAGTCGGCCGAGCGCGTCGTAGTTCAGCTCGGTCTTCTTCAGGTTGGCGTCGTAGCTGCGCAGTGTCAGGCCGCGCCGCGGGTCGAGGAAAGCGACCACCTTGTACTGCTTCGGATTGGTGATGATGGTCTTGGTGAGGGGGCCCGCGTCGGTGGGGGTGTAGGCCGTGGAATTGGTGTGGCCCGCGCTATCGGTGATGCTCAGCGGACGGCCGAGCGTGTCGTAACCGGTGGTGGCGATCGTCTGCCAACCGGTCGCAAGCCGGTCGCCGTCGGCGTCGGGTGTGGTGGCGTAGCCGGTGGGGCGGCCTGTCCAGGTCACCTCGCCCTTGGTGGGCTTCTGGGTTGCCGACCATGTCACAGCCGCGGGGTTGTCGTAGACGGTGGCTGTGTCCGACAGGACGTCACCGCTGGTGGTCGTGGTGGCCGGGAGGCTGAGGCTCGCGTCCGTGAGCGAACAGGCTCGGGCGACGGTGCGGGTCCGGGAGGTCAGGCTGGTGATGCCTACCGCATCGTTGCGGGCGTACCAGGTACGGGTGCAGGTTTCGTCGCCCTCGGTGGATTGCTGACCGGAGTCGCTGATGGTGACGGGCATGCCGTAGCCGTCGAACGTGGTGCTGACCGAGCTGCTGCGCCACGTCCGCGAGGCGGTCAGGTACGTGTACATGCTGGTCTTGGCGATGCGCGTATAGCGGGCCACCATGTCGGCGGCGTCCGGGGCTTTCTGCCGGGCGGTCTCCTTCGCCCAGGGGTCGTTCACCGTCGCGGAGATCGCCGTGTCACCGTCGTAGGTGACCTGCTCGCGCAGCTGGCCTGCGTACTGGGTGTTGTCGGTGAGAGAGGCGGCGCCAAGACTGGGTGAGGAGAGCGGGGCGAACTGAACGGACTTGGTGGTGCCGTCCTTGTTCTTGTCCCCGTCCATGCCCTGCATGTAGAGGGAGACCGTCTTGGAGCGCGTCACGCTGGTCGCGCCGGTCCATACGGTGACCTGCCGGTATCCGCGCCAGTCGGACCAGGTGCGTTCGTCCTTCGGTGTGAACGGGTCGTCGGCGTAGTGCCAGGCTGCGCCGCTGTAGTCGTAGGAGTGCTCGACCGCCTCGTTGTTCGCGGCCGGGTCCGAGACGGTCACGGCCAGGACCCGGTACTTGTGGAACCAGTCCACCGAAGCGTCCTTGGCACCGTTGATGTGCCAGTACTGCGGATAGCAGGAACGTGTGTTGGAGTCCTGCGCCGCGTTCAGGACCTGGCTGCGTACGCACTCCGGTGAGGACAGCGTCACCGTGGTGATCGCTCCGGTCTCCGAGGTGAGAGTGGAGATACGGGGCCGGGTCAGCGGCAGGATGTCATCCGTGGCATCCACGCGGTTGGGGCGCATCTGGTAGGTGAACGAGAGCGGCTTGAGGGGGATGCTCGTGTCGCCCGCCTTGCCGGTGTGAGTGAGTGACGTCAGTGTCAGGACCTGGTCGGAGGTGTCACCGATGTCCCCGCCGTCGAGGTACTGCTCGGTGAGCGCCCAGGAGTCGACCGGGTCGTAGTAGTTGCTGGTGGCGTTGTAGGAGGAGGTGTCTATGCCGGTCAGGCGTTTGCGGGTGAAGAACGAGGGGCCGGCGGTGTTGCAGTCGTCGTCGTCCTTGGAGCAGATCGCGTCGAACGGGATGTCCGGCCAGTTGTCCGCGGTGTCCTTGGTCAGGCTGGAGCAGTCGGAGGCGGTGCAGCGCTCCGCGTAGTCGAAGGAGACCTTCGCGTCCGCCTTGTCGGTGAACAGGGCGCCCTTACGCAGCCCGTACTCGATCTGGGTCAGGTACCCGCCGCGGGTGTAGGAGGCGCCGGCCGTGGTCGCCTTGTTCTTCTTGTAGTAGTTGGATTCCTTCGCGTACCAGTATGTGGCCGCGTTGCCGTGCGTGTCCTCGACGTAGTCGAGGTTCCAGCGCCACGCCTGCGTCAGGGCCCGATCCGCGAAGGTGCTGCCTCCCGCATAGCCGGGTTCGCCCGAGTCGTCGCCGAACACCGGTACCGTCCATGTGGAGTTGGTGCGCTGGGTGTCCGCGCCGTCGAGCTTGTCCAGGCCGAACACGTACTTGACGCCGTCGCCGGTGGTGACGGTCCAGTACTCGCCGTCGTCGTCACCGTTGTCCGCCCCCGTGGACCGGGTGACCTTCGAGGCGTTGTCGTCCTCCAGCCGCCACTGGCCTGACGCGTCGTCCTTGACCAGACGCGTCGACTTGCCGTTCAGCACCAGGCGGGCGTTGTCGTACTTCCAGCACAGGTCGGAGACGTCCGCATGACCGTCGTCGTCGCAGGAGCCGTAGCTGCGCTCGATGTAGGACTCGGTCAGGGTGAAACCCTCACCGACCGACGTGCCCTGGTTGTTGGTCGTACCAGTGCGTCCGTCCACACTGCCCGAGTCGTACGACAGCGACAGCGGCGGCACCGGGCCGGCAGCCGCAGGGGGCATGGTGAAGGCGTACGACCACGTGAAGGCGCCTGAGTTGCCGCCGGCCTCCCAGGAAGAGGACGCTGACAGAGGCGTGGCCGAGTAGTTCCCGGTACCGGCCGCGGACGGCCCCGAGCCACCGCCGCTGCCACTGGCCGTGGCTGCGGTCAATGCCAGCACGGTCACCGGGCCGGCGGTGCCAGAGGCGGAACGCGTCAACTGCGAGGACAGCCCGTGTGTGGCCCCGGCCAGGCCTACCTTCGCCGACACCGACTGGTGCGCGATGTCGTTGTCAGAGGTCAGCGGTGTCTGCTTGCGGCATTCCGTCTTGTCCGGGGTTGTCAGCGCGCAGGCGGGCAGTTGCGCCAGACGCAGCCGCTGGGACCAGCCACCGCCGATCGTCGAGGCGAATGTGCTGTAGTCGACGCCGACGGTGACGGTGCCCGCCGTCTCCGCCTCGGCCGTCAGCAGGACACCCGTGACACCGGCCTTCCGGGCCGCGTCCTGGTCGAGCACGGTGACCTGGGCCGTACCGCCGGCTCCGTCCTGGCCCGCCCGGTCCTTCTCGGCGGCCACGGGTGCCGAGGTCATGGTCACGGAAACGCCACTCGGTGAGGCGTTGACCGCCTTGCCACCGGCAAGATTGAGCGTCGCCTTGCCCTGCTTGGGCCAGGCCGCCTTCTGCTGTGCCAGGGCTTGCTTGGCCTGGGACGCGTTGGCGTTCTTGTCCCGACTGACCTTCTCCCGTGCCTTTCGCGCGCCAGGGCCATCGAACGCCTCGACCTTGCTCACCCGGGACTTCGGCACACCGGGCCGCCCGAGTCCCTCCACACCCTTGGCATCGGCCACCTGCACCACACCGACGGGCACTACCAGTGCCAGGGCCAGCGACTGCATCAGCAGTCTGCCGGCGCCGAGTCTCACGAGGCCGCCACCCCTCTTTGAGGCGCCCATGCCAAACAACATCGTGTTCTTCCCACCCAGTCCCGTAGAAAGTTCCCGCGAACCATGCGCGGACCGTCGTGTCCGACCTGTTCAAAGGGTGGGGCAGCCGGTGAGACCGGCTGCCCCACCCTCATCGATCAGTCGCCCACGGATTCCCCGACCTGTTCCCAGCCGGCCATCGCACCGGCCCACAGACGTGCCTCCGCCACGCGGCCCGGCAGATAGTGCTGCCACGTACTCTTGGTGAATCCCTTGCCGACCGCGAAGTCACCGGAGCCCGCCTTCGCCGTGAACGCGGCGCCGTCACCACTCGGGTTGCCCCCCAGGTAGAGGCTGATCTCGCCCGCCTGGGCGTCGAAGACACCGGTCAGCCGGACCATGCCGTCCACGAGGGCGCTGTCCTCGGACGACACCGCGCTGAACGAGCCGTCCGCGTTGAGCCGACCAAAGCGCCACAGGCCGACGGGCACGGTCTTCTCCTTGAGTGTGTCCTCGTCCAGGACGGTCTTCTTGTCCGTCACCTGATACCACAGCCCCCAGGCCGACCCGTCAGCCGTGCGCTGCCCCAGCACCTGCGCGGTGTACCCGACGGGCTTGGCGGCGAGTTTCTCCCCGTCCAGCGAGACAAGTGTGGTGACCGTGAACGATCCGCTGTCGTCCACCACCGGTCCGGCCGTCGACGCCGCGCCGTCCACGCCGTCCAGAACGACCGACTCACCATCCAGCGACGCCCCGCCGGACAGCGTGAGCGATCGGCCGTAGCCGGATGCAGTGTCGGGCACGCTGATGCCGCTTCCCTGGTCTGCCGACCAGTCGGCCACCAGCTCCACGCCAGCGGACTTCTGCGACGTCAACAGCTTCGCCTCGTCCGCGATCTCCGTCGACGTCAGGGCCCGCTGCCATGTGGCGACCTCATCGACGTCACCCTGGAAGTAGTCCACGTAGTTGTCCGCGTACATCGCTCGGCCGAACTGCAGCGGACCGGTCGCCTTCCACGCGGCCCCGGAGTCCACGGTGGACTGCAACGCGCCGTTCAGGTAGAGGCCGATCTTCTTGTTGTCCGCGTCGAACACCGCCGCGACATGCGTCCATGCTCCCCGCGGCGTGGCCTGCTGTGCTTTGGCCTCATGAAATGATCCGTCGCCGGCCATCACGCGCACGCTCCACGTGTTGTCCCCTCCACCCGCGTACGACAGCAGGAACGGGCTGAACTTCTGGCTGAAAGGACTCGCGCTCTCCGGTGTCTGGCTCAACACCGTCAGTGTGTGCGACACACCGGAGTCGACCCGCATCCATGCTGAAACCGTGTACGACGAGGACGTGTCGAGCACCTTCTCGGTGGTCGCCGCGTACGCGGTCGTACCGTTGAGGCTGAGCCCCTTGTCGGTGACCGGTGTGTCCAGCAGGCGTCCCTGTGCGTCACGGGTCAGGAGACCACGGCGGCCACGGTCATCCCGGGTGGCACCGCCGGTGAGGGTCGCGTTGTGTCCTGTCGTACCGGCTGCCACGGAAGAGTCGATCGCGTCACCCCCGGCTTCTGAGAAGTGCCAACGTCCGACCGGACTGGTCCCGTCATGGACGGCGAAGTCGAAGTACTTCCAGGCACCGGCTCGGCCGGAACCGACCTTGTCGCGGGCACGCACAGCGAGGTGGTAGGTACCCGCGTGATCAGGAGTGATCACGGCTTGCCACCCGATGAACAAGGGAGAACTCTCGGAGATCGACTGGCAGTACTGAGATATCCTGCACACCTTTTTCGCGCTCGCCCAGTTCGATCCGGAGTTCAGACTGTACTCATAGGCCACGTTGTTCGTGTCGCCCGCAGCAGCCTTGAACGTCACGGTCGCACTCCGACCGGGGCTGCCGCCGGCCGCGCAGACGTTGGTCGTGCATTCCGTGTACGGCGAGCTGATGCTCACCTGTGGTGCCTTCGGCGCGGTGGGGTCGACCTTGAAGTAACACCAGCCGGTGGTCGATGCGCTCGACGGTCCTGACAGGTAGTCCTTGCCGCCGTTGTAGTAGGAACGCACCACCGCCTGGTACCGGTAAAGGGTGCCCTCGGTGAGGGCTGACCAGGTCAACGAGGTCTTCACTCCGTCGCCCACGTAGCCGGTGGAGGGTCTCAGATCACCGTTGCCGGCCGAGGTGTCGGACCACGTGCCGTCACTGCGCCTCTGACTGATGTCGAAATTCACCCTCAGCTGGGCGTCCTGCTCCCCGCCCGACTGGGTCTGTGCGGTCGCCATCAGTGATGGTGTCGGCGCGGACACCAGCAATGGGTCCGTCGAACTGGTCGAACACATGGGTTTGTTGTCGACGTTCAGCCCGACCCCGGTCGCCTTGTCCGGCAAGCCGACGAAGTCCACCGCCAGCACCGCGTCGTCCTTGAACCGCTTCCACGCCGATGCGTCCGACTCATCGTGCGCCCGCACCTCCAGCGTCAGCCGGGAGAACTTCCCCGCCGCGAAATCACGCACCGTCGGCGTCAGGTTCTCGTCCGGCTCATCCGCACTGTCGTGGAACTCGATGGGCGCGTCCGGGGAGTCCGGATCGCACATCGACCCGCGTCCCGCAGACACGGACCGGTCCACCATCCAGTCCAGTTCCTTCGGCCGCGTCGACCATGTCGTGGAGGAGGAGATGTTGTCCGTCCGCACCAGATCCACCAAACGCGGATCGCACTGGAACGCCCACGGTTCCGTCACCCGGAACGTCGCGTCCAGTACCTTCTTGCCCTTCAGGCTGGACGGCGAGAACTCGAAGTACAGCTTCTGCACATACCCCGGACCGCAGTAATAGCCGTTCCAAGAGCCACATTTGCCCGAGCCCTTGCCCTCACCGTCATCCCCGTTCCCCCACCCGTAGGACTCGTACCCGTCACTTCGCAGCAGGGTGCGCTCCGACTCGCCCCATGTCACCGTCGGGTCGATGAACACCGGAAACGCCGACTTGCCCGTCCTGTTGAGCATCCGCGCGTCCGGGACCACCGACAGCTTGTCCTCGCCGACCTCGACGTCCATACGGGCCACCGTGTCGCCCTGCCCCGGCTCCACACCCGATCCCGAGGGCGCCGACTCCGACGGGTCGGAAGGCTCACCCTCGTCCGCACCGGCCGCCCTTCTCAACGCCAGCTGAGTCTGCGGCGCCGATGCTGCGCCCGCCGAGTCCCACATCCGCGCGGGCGGAGCCTTGAACACCGTACGTCCGCCGCCGTCGACAGCCGCGAGGTTCCCCAACGGACCCTCATGGACCTCAAGACCCTCCGTCTTCAGGCCGAACGTGAGCTTCTTCAGCTCCTCTCCAGCCGCAGCCTCAGGGGTCTTGACAACGAACACCGGCTGGAAACTCTCCGGCGTCGCCGTCACCTTCAGGTCGACACCCGGCAGCACATCGGCATACACGGCGCTCGCACCCTCCAGCGCCGGCACCGGCAGCTCACCCGGCCACGTCAGCGCCAGGGACCGGCCCTGATCGGCGATGCTGGCCAGCGGCACCGCGCGCCCGCCACCGGAGAACGACATCTCCGCCGCGGCCGCCTTCGGACCCACCGAACCGTCGGAACGCTTCTCCAGCGTCGCATCCGGTGCCTGCCATCCACCGGACGGCTTCGCGACCCGCACCGGGACCACGGACTCCTCCAGCGTGAACGTGTAGCCATCAGGGTTGGCGTACACCGTGGTCCGCTCCGTACGCTCCCCCGACACCTCCACCCGCTGACCGGACTGGCGAGCCTGCGCCAGTGCCTCCTGCCCCTGAGGCAACGGTGAAGCCTCCGACTCGGCAGCAGCGGCGGTCGCCTGCTGCGCCGGTAGCACCAACAGCGTTGCCACCAAAGGCAACACCGTCACCACCACACCCGCCAACTCACGTCGCCCTCGAACTCGACGCCTCACAGCGTCACGACGAGCCCACCCCAGCAACACCAAACCCGCCCCCGAGTTCATAAGTTATGCATAAACTTCACAACATCCAACCCATAGGCAAAGGATCTGTCAAGGACACGCCATCTCGACCGGACTGACCACGTTCCCACCGCGCACAGGCGCGCTGCCCGCATAGCGGCACCACCGCAGCCCGTCGCGCCCAATTGTCCGGAGGCGGTCGAAAAGGATGAGCAGATGTTGCTCGGGGCTGGTGCAGGTTCGGGTGACAGGTCGGTCACGCGGCCTGGAGGGCCGGTGTGGTCATGACGGTCTCGAATTCGACTGGTGTCAGCCGGCCGAGCGCAGCTTGTCGACGGCGCCGGTGGTAGGTCCTCTCGATCCAGGACACGATCGCGATCCGCAGTTCCTCGCGGGTGGCCCAGGTCCGGTGGTCGAGGACGTTCTTCTGCAGCAGGCTGAAGAAGGATTCGATGGCCGCGTTGCCGCCGGCTGCCCCGACCCTCCCTGTCGATCCGACCATGCGGTGCCGGTCGGGGGCCCGGACGCACTTCCGGGACCGGAACTGCGAGCCGCGATCGCTGTGCGGGATGCACCCCTCGATGTGTCCACGCCGGGCCACGGCGTGATCCGGCGACGCGCTTCCCGCAGTTCCGCACTCTCCTGGCTGGAGATCCCGGGCTTGGACCCGTCATTGATGTCCACCCGGCGCATCCACTTCCACAACGTCATCGAGTGGACCCCGAAATCAGTGGCCACCCGCTCGACCGTCACCCCGGGCCGCGGTTCCTCGCGACTCGCACGACGTCCTGGCGGAACTCTTCCGGACAGGGCTCGGTCACAGCGACATCCTTCCCACCCGCCCCTCAGGGCAAGGCAGTTCAGATGTCAACCATTCGTGCAGCAGACCCGCCGACCACTGGCAGGCATCGACTTGATCAAGCCACTGACGCACGACAGGTCAGCAAGTAGCGCGGGTGACCGAGCAACTCGTCCGCCCGGCTACTCGCGCTCCGGATACGCCACAGACCTACGCCGCAGCGGCGCTTGAGGCTGCTCGCGGCTGCGGGTCGGGGGGCCTGCCCCATCATCCGATCGATCACGATCCGGATGACTACCCGCTCAGGGTCCGGAGCCGGCATACGCCCGTATCGCTCTCCGTACATAGCAACGACCTCCGCGACTTCCTCAGCATCGGTGGAGACTTCCACCGCACCTTCGAGAGCTGCCCACCTGCCGCCCTCCACCTGACACATCGCGACTGGGGCGGCATCACCGTCCGCACGAACCTTGGGATCGACGAACCCCTCGCCCCTTGATCCACCCCGGCGGCCATTGCTGTCCGTGACCGTTGGCAAGGTCGCGGAGTCGTTCCGCCGCCCCCTTGTCGTCGAAGGTCCCCCGCTGCCGACCCCCCGATCAGGCGCCGCCGGCACACCACTTGACGGTGCAGGAGCAAGCTCCGCCCTGGAGCCGGTTCGTCACAATGAGGCCATGGAGGGAATCGCACGAGGGCTCGGTGTGTCGGCCGTATGTCGTTCGCCGCGACGGTGCTAGCGTGAAACCTGCGTTTCCGCAGGTCACGACGTTCCCTGAGTGGGGCGGGTGGGACTCGAACCCACGGCCGACGGATTATGAGTCCGCTGCTCTAACCGGCTGAGCTACCGCCCCGTTACGGCGCGCCGCGCACAGGTGTGCGCGCCGTCTGCCGCAGCATAGCCGCTCATACGATCTCCTGCCTCGGCTGGGGCGGCTACTCATGACCTTGAAGACTCCGCCGAGGGCGCGACGGTTCCTGCGGGCATGTGTCGGGCATGAAAAAGGACCCCGGAGGGTCCTCGTTCTGCAAGCTCCCCCGACTGGACTCGAACCAGTAACCTGCCGGTTAACAGCCGGCTGCTCTGCCAATTGAGCTACGGAGGACCGAGCTCCCCCGACTGGACTCGAACCAGTAACCTGCCGGTTAACAGCCGGCTGCTCTGCCAATTGAGCTACGGAGGAATGCCTCGTTGCATCGAACGTACCTCCCTGGGTATCCGCCAGGGGGCGCTCGCTCGCTGCGACACATACATTAGCGCAAGCAGGGGGGTGCTCCGCCAATCGGTACCTCGCGCCGCGCGCCCCCGCACGGGACGGACACGGACGCAGGCGAGACACAAAGGGAAGGGTGGCCACCATGCGCTATCGGCTCACGTTTGTCACCGGGCTGGTCCTGGGCTACGTACTGGGCACGCGCGCCGGGCGGGAGCGGTACGAACAGCTGAGGAAGGCCGCCCGGCAGTTCGCGCAGAACCCGGCGGTGCGCAACACCGCCGAGACCGCCGCCCAGCAGAGCCGCGAGATCGCGGGCAAGGCGATCCACACCATGAGCCACAAGGTCGGCGACCGCATGCCCGACTCGGTCGCGGGCCGCGTCCGCTCGCTGCGGGAGCGCAACGCGAACGGCAGCGTGGACGACGACTGGGGCACCAGCAACACCTGAGCGACGCCCGGGGCGGCGGACAGGAGCGTTCACCCCCCTGCGTACGGCAGAATTTCCACCATGGGGATAGTCGCCGGGTTGGACAGTGCGTCCGATTTCACTCGTATCGTCGTCTGCGACGCGGACACAGGTGCCGTACTCCGGCAGGGGTACGCACCGCATCCGGTGGAGAGCCCCGAGGGGGGCGGCCGCCTCTCCGACGTCGATCCGCAGGCCTGGCTGCTGTCCCTCGGGGAAGCGGCCGGCGGCGGTCTTCTGGAGGGCGTGCAGGCCATCGGGGTCTCCGCCCAGCAGAACGCGCTGGTCCCGCTCGACGGCCAGGGTTCCGGCGTGCGGCCCGCGCTGGTCGGCGCGGACAAGCGGGCCCAGGTGGCGGCGGCCGAACTCGTCGACGGTCTCGGCGGCCGGCAGGCCTGGGCCGAGGCCGTCGGCTGCGTGCCGCAGGCCGGACAGCCCGTCACCAAACTGCGCTGGCTCGCCAAGGCCGAGCCCGACAACGCGCGGCGCACCGCCCTGCTGATGCAGGCCCACGACTGGCTCGTGTGGCAGCTGCTGGGGCGGCCCGCGCGCAGGACCACGGACCGCGGCGGCGCCTCGGGCACCGGCTACTGGTCGGCGGCGACCGGCACCTGGCGCCCGGACCTGGTCGAGCTGGCGCTCGGCCATCCCGCCGCCCTGCCCGACGTGCTCGGCCCGTCCGAGGCGGCCGGCATGACCCCCGAGGGCCTGCTGATCTCCGCCGGCACCGGTGAGACCATGGCCGCCGCCCTGGGCCTCGGCATCCGGCTCGGCGACGCGGTCGTCTCGCTGGGCGCCTCCGGCTCCGTGATGGCCGTGCACCCCGAGGCCCTGGTCGACTCGACCGGCATGATCACCTCACTCGCGGACGCCACCGGCATGCACCTGCCCGTGGTGACCACCCTCAACGCCGTGCGCACCCTGCGCGGCGCCGCCGAACTCCTCGGCGCACCCGACCTGGAATCGCTGTCCGACCTCGCCATGAAGTCGACGCCCGGCTCCCACGGGCTCGTCATGCTGCCCTACCTGGAGGGCGAGCGGACCCCCAGCCTGCCGCACGCCGCGGGCACCCTGTCCGGGCTGCGGCGCGAGTCGATGAAGCCCGAGCACCTGGCGCGCGCCGCGTTCGAGGGCATGCTGTGCGGGCTCGCGGACGCGCTGGACGTCCTGCGCGGGCGCGGGGTGGACGTGCAGCGGGTCTTCCTGCTCGGGGCCGCCGCGGAACTGTCCGCCGTGCAGACCGTGGCGCCCGCGCTGTTCGGCGCGCAGGTCGTGGTGCCGCAGCCCGCCGACTACGCGGCGATCGGCGCGGCCCGGCAGGCGGCCTGGGCGCTCGGCGTGTCGCAGGGCGCCCTCGATCCGCGCACCCCGCCCGCCTGGCAGGGCGCCGCGGCCCAGGTGCTGGAGCCGGGCGAGGATCTGGCGGTCGGCCAGGCGGTGCGCCAGCAGTACGTGTCGGTCCGGGAGCAGACCCACCCCGGGGCATTCCGGGCATAGCGCGCGAAACGTCGCCCTTGGTCCATTAATGGGTTGAGGTAACGCGGGTGGGGTGTCCGACGATAGGGGGGTGGTGCACCACCCACCGCCACGCCGTCCGTGACGACTCCGAGAGATCTCGCGTGCTCATACGACTCCTCAGGGCCCACCTGCGCCCGTACAAGAAACACATCACCCTGCTGGTGCTGCTGCAGTTCCTGCAGACCTGCGCCACCCTCTACCTGCCCACCCTCAACGCGCACATCATCGACAACGGCGTGGTGAAGGGGGATACGGACTACATCCTGGCCTTCGGCGGCCTGATGATCGGGATCTCGCTCTGCCAGGTCGTCTGCAACATGGGCGCCGTCTACTTCGGCGCCCGTACCGCCTCGGCGGTGGGCCGGGACATGCGGGCGGCGATCTTCGACCGTGTGCAGTCCTTCTCCTCCCGTGAGGTGGGCCACTTCGGCGCGCCCTCGCTGATCACCCGCACCACGAACGACGTCCAGCAGGTGCAGATGCTGGCCCTGATGACGTTCACCCTGATGGTGTCGGCGCCGATCATGTGCGTGGGCGGCATCGTCCTGGCGCTCGGCCTGGACGTTCCGCTGTCCGGCGTCCTGGTGGCCGTGGTCCCGGTGCTGGGCGTCTGCGTCACGCTGATCGTGCGCCGGCTGCGTCCGCTGTTCCGTTCCATGCAGACCCGTCTCGACACGGTGAACCGGGTGCTGCGCGAGCAGATCTCCGGCAACCGGGTCATCCGCGCGTTCGTCCGCGACGACTACGAGAAGGACCGCTTCCGGGGCGCCAACGGCGAGCTCACCGAGGTCTCCCTCGGCACCGGCCGCACGCTGGCGCTGATGTTCCCCCTCGTGATGACGGTCGTGAACCTGTCGTCGATCGCCGTGGTCTGGTTCGGCGCGCACCGCATCGACAGCGGCGGGATGCAGATCGGTGACCTGACGGCGTTCCTCGCGTACCTCATGCAGATCGTGATGTCCGTGATGATGGCCACCTTCATGTTCATGATGGTGCCGCGTGCCGAGGTGTGCGCCGAGCGCATCCAGGAGGTGCTGGAGACGGAGTCGAGCGTCGTGCCACCCACCGCGCCGGTGACCGAACTGCGTCGGCACGGCCATCTGGAGGTCCGCGGCGCCGGGTTCCGCTACCCGGGTGCCGAGGAGCCGGTGCTCCGGTCCATCGACCTGGTGGCCCGGCCCGGCGAGATCACGGCCGTCATCGGGTCCACCGGCAGCGGCAAGTCGACCCTGCTCGGGCTGATCCCGCGCCTGTTCGACGCCACCGAGGGCGAGGTGCTCGTGAACGGCGAGCAGGTCGACCGGGTCGAGCCGCGGCTGCTGGCCAGGACGGTCGGGCTCGTCCCGCAGAAGCCGTACCTGTTCGGCGGTACCGTCGCCACGAACCTGCGGTACGGCAATCCGGACGCCACCGACGAGGAGCTGTGGCACGCGCTGGAGGTGGCGCAGGCCAAGGAGTTCGTCCAGAAGCTGGAGAACGGCCTCGACTCCCCCATCGCCCAGGGCGGCACCAACGTGTCCGGTGGTCAGCGCCAGCGCCTGGCCATCGCCCGCACCCTCGTCCAGCGGCCGGAGATCTACCTGTTCGACGACTCGTTCTCCGCGCTCGACTACGCGACCGACGCCGCCCTGCGCGCCGCGCTCGCCCGGGAGACCGCCGAGGCGACCGTCGTGATCGTCGCCCAGCGCGTGGCGACCATCCGGGACGCCGACCGGATCGTGGTCCTGGACGAGGGCCGGGTCGTCGGCACCGGACGCCACCACGAACTGATGGCGGGCAACGAGACCTACCGGGAGATCGTGCTCTCCCAGCTCACGGAAGCGGAGGCTGCCTGATGGCCGGGCCCATGCGCATGATGGGCGGGGGCGGCCCCGACCAGCGCTCGATGGACTTCAAGGGGTCCGGGAAGCGGCTGCTCGCCCAGTTCAAGCCCGAGCGCGCCACCATGTACGTCATGCTGGCGTGCGGTGTGCTCAGCGTCGGACTCTCGGTGGTCGGGCCGAAGATCCTCGGCAGGGCGACCGACCTCGTCTTCGCCGGGATCATCGGCCGCCGGATGCCGGCGGGCCTGACCAAGGAGCAGGTCCTGGCGTCCATGCACCAGCGGGGCCAGGGCGGCATGGCCGACATGCTCTCCGGCACGGACTTCACCCCCGGCAAGGGCATCGACTTCACGGCCGTGGGCGACGTGCTGCTGCTCGCGCTCGCCACGTTCCTGGTGTCCGGACTGCTCATGGCGGTCTCCACCCGGCTGTCCAACCGGGCCATCAACAAGACGGTCTACCGGCTGCGCGAGCAGGTGCAGGCGAAGCTGTCACGGCTTCCGCTGTCGTACTTCGACCAGCGGCAGCGCGGTGAGGTGCTCAGCCGCGCCACCAACGACATCGACAACATCGGGCAGACGCTCCAGCAGTCGATGGGCCAGCTCATCAACTCGCTGCTGACGATCATCGGTGTGCTCGCGGTCATGTTCTGGGTGTCGTGGATGCTGGCGCTGGTCGCGCTCGTGACCGTGCCGCTCTCGTTCGTCGTGGCCACCCGGGTCGGCAAGCGCTCGCAGCCGCACTTCGTGCAGCAGTGGCGCACCACCGGCAAGCTCAACGCGCACATCGAGGAGATGTACACGGGGCACACGCTGGTGAAGGTGTTCGGCCGGCAGGACGAGTCGGCGGCGCAGTTCGCCGAGCAGAACGAGAAGCTGTACGAGGCCGGGTTCAAGGCGCAGTTCAACAGCGGTGTGATGCAGCCGCTGATGATGTTCGTGTCGAACCTGAACTACGTGCTGGTGGCCGTGGTCGGTGGGCTGCGGGTCGCCTCCGGCGCCCTGTCCATCGGTGACGTGCAGGCGTTCATCCAGTACTCCCGGCAGTTCTCGATGCCGCTGACGCAGGTCGCCTCGATGGCGAACCTGGTGCAGTCGGGTGTCGCCTCCGCCGAGCGGGTCTTCGAGCTGCTGGACGCGGAGGAGCAGGACGCCGACCCGGAGGAGGGTCTGCGACCCGAGGAGCTGCGCGGCCGGGTGGCGCTGGAGAACGTCTCCTTCCGCTACGACCCCGAGAAGCCCCTCATCGAGGACCTCGCGCTGAAGGTGGAGCCGGGGCACACCGTCGCGATCGTCGGCCCGACGGGCGCCGGCAAGACGACGCTGGTGAACCTGCTGATGCGGTTCTACGAGGTCACCGGCGGGCGGATCACGCTCGACGGCGTCGACATCGCCAGGATGTCCCGCGACGACCTGCGGGCCTCGATCGGCATGGTCCTCCAGGACACCTGGCTGTTCGGCGGCACCATCGCCGAGAACATCGCCTACGGCGCCTCGCGCGAGGTCACGCGCGGGGAGATCGAGGAGGCGGCGCGGGCCGCGCACGCGGACCGGTTCGTCCGGACGCTGCCGGACGGCTACGACACCGTGCTCGACGACGAGGGCAGCGGGGTGAGCGCCGGTGAGAAGCAGCTCATCACCATCGCCCGGGCGTTCCTGTCCGACCCCGTGATCCTCGTCCTGGACGAGGCCACGAGTTCGGTGGACACCCGCACGGAGGTCCTGATCCAGAAGGCGATGGCGAAGCTGGCCCACGGCAGGACGTCGTTCGTGATCGCCCATCGCCTGTCGACCATCCGGGACGCGGACACGATCCTGGTGATGGAGAACGGGTCGATCGTGGAGCAGGGCTCGCACACCGAGCTGCTGGCCACGGACGGGGCGTACGCCCGGCTGTACAAGGCGCAGTTCGCGCAGGCCGTGGCCGAGGTCGACTGACCGGCCTCTCGCCGGCCCGTCGCCGGCTCATCGCCTGAGGGGCCGCTCCGCTGTCGGGGCGGCCCCTTCGTCGGCATCTCAGTCCAGGTAGCCCCGCAGCTGGTCCGCGAAGGCGTGGTCGCGGAGCTTGTTGAGGGTCTTCGACTCGATCTGGCGGATCCGTTCGCGGGTCACCCCGAAGAGCCGGCCGATCTCCTCCAGGGTGCGCGGGCGGCCGTCCACGAGTCCGTAGCGCAGCTGGACCACCTTGCGCTCGCGCTCCCCGAGCGTGGAGAGGACCGCTTCCAGATGTTCCCTCAGCAGCAGGAACGCGGCGGACTCGACCGGGCTCGCGGCGTCGCCGTCCTCGATGAGGTCGCCGAGGGCCACCTCGTCCTCCTCGCCCACGGGGGCGTGCAGCGAGACGGGTTCCTGCGCGAGTCGCAGGACCTCGCTGACCCGCTCGCCGGTCAGGTCGAGCTGGGCGGCGACCTCCTCCGGCGTCGGCTCGTAGCCCTGCTCCTGGAGCATGCGGCGCTGCACGCGGATGACGCGGTTGATCAGCTCCACGACATGGACCGGGACGCGGATGGTACGGGCCTGGTCGGCCAGGGCGCGGGACATGGCCTGGCGGATCCACCAGGTCGCGTAGGTGGAGAACTTGTAGCCGCGGGCGTAGTCGAACTTCTCCACGGCCCGGATCAGCCCGAGGTTCCCCTCCTGGACCAGGTCGAGCATGGTGAGCCCGCGGCCCACGTACCGCTTGGCGACGGAGACGACGAGGCGCAGGTTGGCCTCGATCAGCCGGCGCTTGGCCATCCGGCCCATGACCACCAGCCGGTCCAGGTCCTGGGCGAGTCGGCTGTCCAGGTCGGGCGTGCCGCCGAGCTTCTCCTCGGCGAAGAGCCCGGCTTCGACACGGCGAGCCAGCTCGACCTCCTCGGCGGCCGTGAGCAGGGGGATGCGGCCGATCTCGCGCAGATACTGGCGGAAGAGGTCGGCGGAGGGGCCGCCGGTGTCGGCGCGCGCGCCGCGTTCGGCGCGTTCGACCTGCTCGGCGTGGTCGAACCGATCGGCGCGGTCGGCGTGTTCGGCGCGTCCGGTGTGTTCCGCGAGGGGGGCGGCGGGCTCGTCGTCGTGCTCCTCGCCCTCGGCGTCGATGCTCTCCACCTCCCCGGCGGGCGGTTCGTCCGGCTCCGGGCCCCGCTCGGGGTGGTGCGCGGACTCCGGTCCCAGGGGGCGGACTCCGGTCTGTGTGAGGGTCTGGGTCTGCACGGGGGCGACCTCCAGGGATGTCGCTGCTGTGGCAGGCGGCAGTGGTGGGTAGGGGGCGGGGCCCACCGCACTCCAGTGTGGGGTACGACACATCGCGCCCACGAGGGGCGTGCGGCCACTTTTTGAGTCCGGTCCGTGACCGGGCGGTTACCCGGGCGGGAATCGTGGGGGCCGTGGGCACCCTCGCGACGGTCGCGCATATGCCGACTGCCCGTGACCTGACGGCCACTCCGCTCGTTCGATCATCAGATGGACCGGTCTCGGACATCGAGGACATATCCACGACATGGGGAAAGGGTCGATCGGGCAGGATGGGGACCATGAGCGAGTACGACGAGCTGCGGCATCGACTTGAGGCGGTCGAGACACGCGTGGACGAGGTCGCGCAGCAGCAGGCGTCGACACGGCGCCTCGCCGTCGGCGCCGACCAGGACGTGGCGGCCCTGCAGCAACAGCGCCGCGCCGACATGCAGGTGATCCGCGCCCTGCGGGACACACAGCTCGAACAGGGCAGAACCCTGAAGCAGCACGGGGAACTGCTGGGCGCGCTCGTGGCCGGGCAGGTCGAGCACGGCAGGATCCTGGAGGAGCACAGCAGGGTCCTGGGGGAGCACGGCAGGACTCTGGAGGAGCACGGCGGGCTGCTGCGGTCCCTGGCCGAAGGTCAGGCTCAGCACAGCGAGATGCTGCGGTCCCTGGCCGCGGGCCAGACCGCCATCCTGGAGCGCCTGGGGCTCACCCCCGCCGTGCCGAAGCAGGGCCACCAGTAGCGCCCCGGGCGACGGTCCGCTACAGCGCCGCCGCTCCTCGTTCCCGCAGGGCCTGGTCGTACTGCCTGAGGACCCACAGCTCGTTCTCCACGGCGGACAGTTGCGCCGGATCCGCGTGGGAGCCCAGGCGGGCCAGGCTGCTCTGGACGTCGCGGACGCGGCGCTCGACCGCGCGGCGGCGGACGGCGACGAGCTGGGCACCCGCGTACACCTCGTCCGCCTCCTTGCGGAGCAGCATCGCCTCGACCGCCAGTTCCGTGACCATGGAGCGGACCGTGTTGTCCGGGGCCGCCTCGCGCACCCGGATCAGGTACTCCTGCGGGTCCTGGACGCCGTACTCCGCGCCCCCCGCCTCCAGGATCGCCTGGCGTACGGCCGCGTACGGCGCCGCCGTGAACTCGTCCACCCCGTAGGCGTCGAACGCCGGCGAGACCAACTCCGGTCGCTGGAGGGCGAGTTTGAGCAGTTCGCGCTCGGTGGCGTAGACCGGGTTGCGCAGGGTGAGCGCCGGGCCGCCCGCCGCGGACGGCCGGGACGCCCCCTGGTACTGCTGCGCGGACCGCTGCCCGGCGGGCGCGGGGCCCTTGCCGCCCCGATCGCGCGCCCAACGGGCCAGCTGCGCGACCCGCTTGACCACGAACTGTGTGTCGAGGATGCCGAGCATGCCGGCGAGCTGGACCGCGACCTCGTGCTGGGCGCCGCTGTTCTTGATCCGGGCGACGACGGGCGCCGCCTCGTCCAGCGCGGCGGCACGGCCGGCCGGGGTCTCCAGGTCGTAGCGGCCGACGATCTGGCGCAGCGCGAACTCGAAGAGCGGGGTGCGCGGCTCGGTCAGCTCGGCGACCGCGTCGTCGCCCTTGGCCAGCCGCAGCTCGCAGGGGTCCATGCCGTCCGGCGCGATGGCGATGTACGTCTCCGCGGCGAACTTCTGGTCGTCCTCGAAGGCGCGCAGGGCCGCCTTCTGACCGGCCGCGTCACCGTCGAACGTGAAGATCACCCGCGCCGAGCCGTTGTCCATCAGCAGACGCCGCAGGATCTTGATGTGCTCGCCGCCGAAGGCCGTGCCGCAGGTCGCGATGGCGGTCGTGACGCCCGCGAGATGGCAGGCCATGACGTCCGTGTACCCCTCGACGACGACCGCCCGGCTCGCCTTGGCGATCTCCTTCTTCGCCAGGTCGATGCCGTACAGCACCTGCGACTTCTTGTAGATCGCCGTGTCGGGGGTGTTCAGGTACTTCGGTCCGTTGTCCGCCTCGTACAGCTTCCTCGCGCCGAAGCCGACCACGTCGCCGCCGATGTCGCGGATCGGCCACATCAGCCGGCCGCGGAAGCGGTCGATGGGACCGCGGCGGCCCTCCTGGGAGAGACCGGACAGGAGCAGCTCCTTGTCCGAGAAGCCCTTGCCGCGCAGATAGCGGGTGAGGTGGTCCCAGCCCTGGGGGCTGTAGCCGACGCCGAAGTGGACCGCGGCGGCCTGGTCGAAGCCGCGCTCGGCCAGGAAGGCCCGCCCCGTCTCGGCCTCGGCGCCGGCACCGAGCTGCTCGGCGTACCACTCGGCGGCGATCTTGTGGGCCTCGATCAGGCGGATACGCTCGCCGCGCTGGTGGGTCGGGTTGTACCCGCCCTCCTCGTACCGCAGCGTGATGCCCGCGCGGGCGGCCAGGCGCTCGACGGACTCGGAGAAGGAGAGGTGGTCGACCTTCATCACGAACGTGATGGTGTCGCCGCCCTCCTGGCAGCCGAAGCAGTGGAACAGGCCCTTGCTGGGGCTGACCTGGAAGGAGGGGGACTTCTCGTCGTGGAACGGGCACAGGCCCTTGAGGTTGCCGCCGCCCGCGTTGCGCAGCTGGAGGTACTCGGACACGACGGCGTCGATCGGGACCGCGTCCCGTACCGCCTTCACATCCTCGTCATTGATCCGCCCTGCCACGCAAAGATTCTACGGCCCCCCACCGACACCCCAGGGCCCCGCGTGCCGCCGCGCGCCCGTCACGCCGAGAGGCGCTCCCACGACACCCCGGGATCGGCCAGGGCCTCCGCGTCCACCCGCTTCCGCGACCGGATCAGCTTCTGGATCGGCTCTGTGACGTCCCACACGTTCACGTTCATCCCCGCGAGCACCCTCCCCTCCTTCAGCCAGAACGCGATGAAAGCGCGCTTGCCCACGTCCCCGCGGATCACCACCTGGTCGTAGGACCCCGGCGGCGCCCAGCCGGAGTACTCCATCCCCACGTCGTACTGGTCGGAGAAGAAGTACGGCACCCGGTCGTACGCGACCTCCTGGCCGAGCATCGCGCGCGCCGCGGCGGGCCCGCCGTTCAGCGCGTTCGCCCAGTGCTCCACACGCAGCCGGCCGCCGAACAGGCCGAGCGGGAAGGACGCCACGTCCCCGGCCGCGTAGATGTGCGGGTCGGACGTGCGCAGCCCCGCGTCCACCGCGATGCCACCGCCGTGCGCCCGGTCGGCCAGCTCCAGTCCCGCGCTCTCCGCGAGGGCGACCCGCGGCGCGGCGCCGATCGCGGCGAGCACGTCGTGCGCGGGGTGCTCCTCGCCGTCGTCGGTGCGGGCGGCCAGCACCATGCCGTCCTGGCCGATGATCTCGGTCAGCCGCACCCCGAAATGGAAGCGCACGCCGCGCTCGCGATGCAGCTCGGCGAAGACGTTGCCCAGCTCCGGGCCGAGGACCGAGTGCAGCGGGGTCGGCTCGGGCTCGATCACGGTGACCTCGGCGCCGTACTCGCGGGCCGCCGCCGCGATCTCGAGGCCGATCCAGCCGGCGCCCGCGATCACGAGGTGGCCGTTGTCCCGGCCCAGGGAGGCCAGGACGTTCTTGAGGCGTTCGGCGTGGGCGAGGCGGCGCAGATGGTGCACTCCGGCCAGGTCCGTGCCCGGGATGTCCAGGCGGCGGGGCTCGGCGCCGGTCACCAGGAGCAGTTTGTCGTAGTGGACGAGCGTGCCGTCGTCACCGAAGCGGACCGTACGGGCGTCGCGGTCGATGGCGTCGACGCTCTGGCCGAGATGCAGTTCGACGTCGTTGCGCGCGTACCAGGCGGGCTCGTGGACGAAGACGCTGTCGCGGTCCTCCTTCCCGAGCAGATAGCCCTTGGACAGGGGCGGCCGCTCGTAGGGGTGGTCGCGTTCGTCGCAGATCAGTATCACGCGGCCGGTGAAGCCCTCCGCTCGGAGCGTCTCGGCCGCTTTCGCGCCGGCGAGACCGCCTCCGACGATGACGAATGTCTGATCCGCGTCGACCACTTGATGCCTCCTCGTAAGGATGTCGCCACTTCGGAGCCTCCCGCACCGGACGTGGTGCGGGAAGAGGGGGTGGCCCGATCAGGCCACGCGAGGTCACCTCCAGGTCCGGGTCACGTACGTCCGTGTCCCGTCGTCTTCCCGCCACGGCCGTGTCTCATCCCGCCGCTGTGGTGAGCCGGGCGTGCAGGGAGCGCGCCGAGGCGTCCGTCAGCGACGCTATCTGGTCGACGATCACCCGTTTGCGGGCGCGGTCGTCGGCCGCCTCCTGGAACAGGGCCTGGAACTGCGGGTCCAGACCGTCGGGCGCGCGGGCGGTGAGCGCCTCGGCCAGTTCGGCGACCACGACACGCTGGTCGGCGCGCAGTAGCTCCTGTTCGGCGCGCTGCATGACGTACCGGTCCGCGACCGCCTTGAGGACCGCGCACTCCACGCGGCTGCGGCGCGGTACGACGAGTTCGGCGCCGTAGCGCGTCAGCCGCCCGCCGCCGTACGCCGCCCGGGTCGCGGCCTCGGCGGCCAGGCAGAAGCGCCCGATGAGCTGGCTGGTGGCGTCCTTCAGCCGGGCCTGGGCGACCGCGGAGCCGTCGTAGCCGCTCGGCCACCACTCCTGGGCGAGGAGCCGGTCCAGGGCCTCGGCCAGTTCACCGGGGTCGGTGTCCGCGGGCGCGTACCGCTCCCGCGCGACGGCGAAGACGTCCTGGCGTTCGGGCTCGGAGAGCAGGCAGGAGGGGTCGATGTGGCCGGCGTGCAGGCCGTCCTCGATGTCGTGCACCGAGTAGGCGACGTCGTCCGACCAGTCCATGACCTGGGCCTCGAAACAGGTGCGCCGCCCGGGTGCGTCCGCGCGGACCCAGTCGAAGACGGCGCGGTCGTCCTCATAGACCCCGAACTTGCGCGAGTCCGGGTCCTTGGGGTGACCGCCGCGCGGCCAGGGGTACTTGGTGGCGGCGTCCAGGGCGGCGCGGGTCAGGTTCAGGCCCACGCTGACGAGTTCGCCGGTGCCGTCGGCGCCGCGGACGAACCGCTTCGGTTCGAGGCGGGCGAGCAGGCGCAGGGACTGGGCGTTGCCCTCGAAGCCGCCGCAGTCCCGCGCGAACTCGTTGAGTGCCTGCTCGCCGTTGTGGCCGAAGGGGGGATGGCCGAGGTCGTGGGACAGGCAGGCGGCCTCGACCAGGTCGGGGTCGCAGCCGAGCGCGGCGCCCAGCTCCCGGCCGACCTGGGCGCACTCCAGCGAGTGGGTGAGCCGGTTGCGCGGGGTCGCGTCCCAGTCCGGGTTGCGGCTGCCCGGGGTGACGACCTGGGTCTTGCCCGCCAGGCGGCGCAGCGCGGCCGAGTGCAGCACGCGCGCGCGGTCGCGCTGGAAGGCGGTACGGCCCGGCCGCTTGTCGGGCTCGGGCGCCCAGCGCTCGATGGCCGCCGCGTCGTACGCCTCGGCCCCGGACGCGGAGCGGGCCGTGCCGTTCTCGGTGCGCGCGGTGGTCTCACGGGCCTTGGGTGCGGTGCCGTCCATGCACCGACAGTAGACGCAGGCGGTGACAATCGGGACGCGGGAGCCCCCGCACCGGAGCGGCGCCCTCCACCCCGGCCGCGCCTCGCGAGGGGTTCACTCCCCTGGCTGCCCGGGTCCAGGCAGGCACCCAGCGGATCGCCCCCGCCGACCCGGTGTCGCGAGGGGTGGTGCGGTCCCTCGCGGCGCCCGGTACGCTCCCCCAGGCTCTTCGAGCAGCTTCCGGCCACGGCACGCACCAGGAGCGCCAGGAACGGCACGGCCCGCCCCCCGTCCGGGGCTGATCGCCACCGGCGCGGGCGGCGGCCCTCAGGCTGATACCGGGGTGGCCGCCGCCGACCGTTCCCAGGTCGCCCGGGCCTGGTCGTAGCGGTGCACCACGAGGCGGGCCAGCGCCGGATGGGCGCCGAGCGGTTCGGCGGCGATCCAGGGTGCCGCCGCGGCGCACGCGGCGGCGAGGCGGCCGGGTGCGGCGAAGCAGGAGGCGACGGCGATCCGGTGGCGTCCTCGGGCGGTGAGCGCGCGCACCGCCTCGGGCACCGTGGGCGTGGCGGCGGACGCGTAGGCGGGGACGACCGGGACGCCGAGGCGTTCGGCGAGCAGCCGCGCGGTGCCGCGGGTGTCGGCGCCGGAGTCGGGGTCGCGGGGACCGGCGGCGGCCAGGACGACGGCGCTCGCCCGGCGGCGCGTCTCGCTGAGCGTGGTGGGCCAGCCCGCCTCGACCAGGCGGGCGTAGAGGGCCTCCACCAGCAGCGGGTGCGGGCCGAGCGGGGGCGCCGTGACCGTGTCCGCGGGTGCCGCCGCGACGGCCTCGGGGATGTCGTGCGTGACGTGGCGGCCCCGGGTGAGGAGCAGCGGCACGAGGACGGCGCGGCGGGTGCCGAGGCCGGCGAGGGTGCCGGGGAGCGAGGGCTCGTTCCGTTCGAGGTGGCCGAGGTGGACGGACAGGCGGGGCCGCAGTTCGCGGACCCGCTCGGCCAGGGTGCGCACGGTCCCCCGGTCGCGCGGGTCCCGGCTGCCGCGGGCGACGAGGACGAGCGCGGGCGGGGTCGGGGGCGGTGCCTTTCGCCGGGTTCCGTCGAGGGACACGAGGCTGAGCCGGCTGCCGAGTTCGGTGGTGATCCTGTCCATCAGCTGCGCCGTGGTGGCCAGATGGGCGCCCGGGAGCGGGCCGGGCAGCGGGCCCGGGATCGCAGGGCGGGCGTGGGACTCGTCGTACGGGGGTTTCGACGCCGTCATGGACCGATCCTGGCGGTACGAGGTTGCCGTGCCGTTGCGCGACCATGACCGTGTTGTGTTCCGTCGCGTCACGTCCCGGGCGGGAAAGGCGGGAGCCCGCGCGAACCGGATCCCCCCCGGGCCGCGTCCCACACCCCGACAATGGTGGGGTGAACGATGTGGGGGGACACGACACGATGGGCCGGTCACGCCTGAGTATCGGCAGACGGGTACGCGCACGGCTGCGGGGACGCGGTCCGTGGCTGCCGCGCACCCGGACCGGTCGGCGCCGGGCCGTGCAGGGCGTCGTCCTGCTGTGCGTGCTGGCGCTGCTGCCCGCGACCTGGCTGTTCCTGACCACCGGCGGTCGGCTGCGCACCACCGAGGACGCGCCGCGCACCGACGTCGCCCTGGTCTTCGGCGCGGGCCTGTGGGACGGCGAGCCGTCCCCGTACCTCGCCCGCCGCCTCGACGCGGCCGCACTCCTGTACCGGACGGGCCGGGTCAAGGTCGTCCTGGTCACCGGCGACAACAGCCGCGAGGACTACGACGAGCCGGACGCGATGCGCGCCTACCTGACGCGGCATGGCGTGCCGTCCGGGCGGATCGTCCGCGACTACGCGGGCTTCGACACCTGGGACTCCTGCGTCCGGGCGAAGAAGGTCTTCGGGGTGGACCGGGCGGTCCTGGTCAGCCAGGGCTTCCACATCCGCCGCGCGATCGCCCTGTGCCAGGCGGCGGGCGTGACCTCGTACGGGGTCGGCGTCGAGGACAAGCACGACGCGACCTGGTACTACGGCGGCACCCGCGAGGTCTTCGCGGCGGGCAAGGCGGCGCTCGACGTGCTGTTCGACCCGGATCCGCGCTTCCTGGGCCCGAAGGAGCGGGGCGTCACCGAGGCGCTGGCGACGGCGCGGCGCCGATGACGAATTCCACGGAACTGACGCCGGCCGAGCGCCGGGTCCGGGAGGCGTTCCCGCTCGGCGAGAGGGTCGACTTCGGCGAGGACGCCGACGACGACCCGGCGGCGGGCGCGTCCTGGGGCCCCGAGCGGACCCTGCGGGCCGAGGTGCTGCGGGCGCTGCTGCTGGGCGGCCCGGTGCGCCCGGACCGCACGGCCGGACTGAACGTGCGGGGCGCGCGGATCACCGGCGTCCTCGACCTCAAGTACGGCACGGTCCCCCACCCCGTCCGGCTGCGCGCGTGCCACTTCGACGAGGTCCCGGACCTGTACGGGGCGCGGGCGGTGACCCTGGTGCTGACCGACTCGGTGCTCCCGGGGCTCACCGCCGGCAACCTCCGCGTCGACAACGTGGTGCGCATCACCTGCTGCCGCATCCGGGGGCCGGTGCGGCTGGCGGGCGCGCGGATCGCGGGCGCGGTGTTCGCCAACCAGGCGCGGCTGGGCACTCCCGGCGAGCCGGCCGAGGAGCCCGTCCTCCAGCTCAACCACGCCGACGTGGGTACGGACCTGTGGGCCGAGGGGCTCGTCTGCCACGGCCGGCTGCGGATGAACGGCACCACCGTGGGCGGGCAGGTGAACCTGACGGACGCCCACCTGTCTGCTCCCGGCGACGTCGCCCTGCACGCCGAGACCCTGACGGTCGGCACCGACGTGCACGCCATGGGCCTCACCGCCCAGGGGCAGATCAATCTCAGCGGTGCCCGGATACCGCGCCATCTCAGCTTCAACCGGGCCCGGTTGTCCCACCCGGGCGGACAGGCGCTGCGGGCCACCAGCAGCGTCATCGGTGAACTGTGGATGCGGGAGGCGGTCCCCGTGGTGGGCGAGGTGACGCTGCGCCGTGCGCAGGTGGACGTGCTCCATGTGCCGCCCGGGGCCTGGCCCGGACCGGTCGGCTTCGAGGGGTTCGGCTACCGCGTCCTCGAACCGCGTCTGCCCGCCGCCCAGCGGCTGCCGATGCTGGAGCGCGAGGTGGCCGGATACCTTCCCTCCGTGTACGAGCAGCTGGCCGCGGCGTACCGCACCGTGGGCGACGACGCCGCCGCGCGTGCCGTGCAGTTGGCCAGGCTGCGCCGCCACCGCGGCACCCTGCCGTGGTACGCCCGGCTGTGGGGCCTTCTCCAGGACGCGGCGGTCGGGTACGGCTTCCGGCCGCTGCGGGCCGCGGGCTGGCTGCTGTTGCTGCTGTGCACGGGCACCGCCGCCTTCGCCCTGCACCATCCGGCCGCCCTGAAGCCGTCCGAGGCACCGGAGTTCAACCCCCTCTTCTACACGCTCGACCTGCTGCTGCCGATCATCGACTTCGGCCAGGAAGGCGCGTTCGCGCCGCGGGGCTGGTACCAGTGGCTGTCGTACGCGCTGATCGTCATGGGCTGGATCCTGGCGACGACCATCGCGGCGGGTGTCACCCGCTCCCTCAACCGGCAGTAGCTCACCGGGTCCCCTGGGCGCGGGCCAGCCAGTCCCCGCCCTCGATCGGCCGGCCGTGGGCGCGCAGGCGGGCCGCGACGGAGGGCGCCGCGACGTACACCCAGGCCCGTACGCGCCTGCCGTCGCCGGACGTCACCTCGCGCTCCACCCGCTCGTAGAGGTTGACCGAGCCGCCCGGCTCGTACTCCTCCAACCGGTCCAGGCAGGCGAGCAGTTCGGGGTAGGCCTCGGGCAGCGCGGTGACGATCTCGCCGTGGACCGTGCCGGTGGCCCGCTCCACGGCGTACGGGTAGCCGGGGCCGTCGTACAGCGCCGCACCGGACAGCGCCCCGGGCTCCTCGCGGTGGACGCGGCCGCGCAGGAAGAGGTCGTGGTTGGGCTCTCCCGGGCGCAGCGTGCCGTAGACGAAGAACGGCAACGGCGGTGCCGCGTCCTCGTGTTCGTGTTCGCTCATCATCGACCCCTGTGTCCCTTTCGTCCCGCTCGGGCGGTGGTTTCACGCCTCCACCAAAGCGTCACGGACCGATTCTCGCCAGACACAGCTCTCCACGCACATCTCCTCGAACGAGCTATGGACATGACATATGAGCGTCCCTTGAAATCGGAGGACGCCAGGGGTCGCCACCCCTGCCCCCACCAGCGCCCCCACGTGGGCCGTGCCCCCCGCGGCCCAGCGCGCCCTTTTCGAGGAGACCGATGAGTCGGATACGGCACCTGAGCACGTCCCGTCTCGCCGCCGCCGGCACCGCCGCGACCACCGCGGTCCTGCTGGCCGCGGTCTACGCCCCGGTCCCCGGCGCCGCCGCGGCCAGCCGGCCCAGCCGGGCCACCGCGATCGACAACGCCGCGACCGCGCTGCTGCACCAGGCCGCACGCCTCGGCCTGACGGCCGCGCAGGACACCAGCGTGCGCGACGTCGTCGTGGACCCGGACGGCAGCCAGCACGTGCGCTACGACCGAACCTACCGTCACCTCCCCGTCCTCGGCGGTGACTTCGTCGTCCACCTGGCGCCGAGCGGCTCCTTCCGCAGCGCCGACCGGGCCGTCAGCCGCGCCATCTCCGTGCCCACGACCACCCCCACCGTGCAGGCCCCCAAGGCCGCCGACCTGGCCGCGGCCGCGCTGCGCGCCGCGAACGCGGGCGAGTCGCTGAAGAGCGTGACCGCCGCACCCCAGCTGGTCGTGGACGCCCTGCACGGCGCGCCCCGACTGGCCTGGCGCACCGCCGCGAAGGGCAAGGACTCCCTCGGCAACCCCGTCGCCCGCACCGTCCTCACCGACGCGCGCACCGGGCACCAGATCGACGCCTGGGACAGCATCGAGACCGCGACCGGCGACGGCAAGTCCCTCTACAGCGGCACGGTCCCGCTGGAGTCGACGCAGTCCGGATCGACGTACCAGCTCAAGGACGCCACCCGCGGCAACACCTACACCGGTGACGCCGCCAACAAGACCGACCTGTGCTTCCTCACCATCTGCCTCTTCCGCGCCCCCGCGACCCTCTACACCGACACCGACAACCACTGGGGCACCGGCGCCGACACCGACCGCGCCTCGGCCGCGGTGGACGCGCAGTACGGCACCAACGAGACCTGGGACTACTACAAGAACGTCCACGGCCGCAACGGCATCGCGGGCGACGGCAAGGGCTCGTACAACCGGGTCCACTACGGCTCGAAGTACAACAACGCCTTCTGGGACGACGGCTGCTTCTGCATGACGTACGGCGACGGCGACGGGACGACGTTCGGACCGCTGGTCGCGCTGGACGTGGCGGGCCACGAGATGTCGCACGGCGTGACGTCGAAGACGGCGGCGCTGACCTACTCCGGCGAGTCCGGCGGCCTGAACGAGGCGACGTCCGACATCTTCGGCACGCTGGTGGAGTGGTACGCGAACAACTCCTCCGACCCCGGTGACTACCTCATCGGCGAGAAGATCGTCCGCTCCGGCTTCGGCAAGCCCGCCCTGCGGTACATGGACAAGCCGTCCAAGGACGGCAACTCGGCGGACTGCTGGAGCTCCTCGGTCGGCAACCTCGACGTCCACTACTCCTCCGGCGTCGCGAACCACTTCGCGTACCTGCTCGCCGAGGGCAGCGGCGCGAAGACCATCAACGGCGTCTCCTACGACTCCCCCACCTGCAACGGCTCCACGGTGACGGGGATCGGCCGGGACAAGCTCGGGAAGATCTGGTACCGGGCGCTGACGGTCTACATGACGTCGTCGACGAAGTACGCGGGCGCGCGCACGGCGACACTGAGTGCGGCGAAGGACCTCTACGGGGCCGGCAGCGCCGAGTACAACGCGGTGGCGGCGGCGTGGAGCGCGGTGAACGTGAGCTGATCCGGACCCGCCGGGTGCGGGACGCGGGAGTGCGGGGCTGCGCCGGTGACCGGCGCGGCCCCGCACGTCTTTCGTCTCCGTACGGGAGGTAAGCCCTTCGGCCGCGCACCCGGAACTTGCCGGTCGCACCCCCATGACCTGCCGGAACGGCGTCATGTTCACCCGTAGGGACCGTGCTCCCCGCACCCGTTCACCGTAGCCCCGACAGGCCGCCGGCATGCGGGCCTCGGCCGCCGCCCCGAACCTCGGAAGAGCAAGGGCGCGACCGAGACAGCGGCACACTGGGGGTGCCGCGGGCCGGGCCCTCCCGGAGGAGCACCACCATGCGACGAACGGCCCGCCTGCTCACCGGCTCCGCGCTCGCCGTCGTCGTCGCGGGGCTCACCTCCGTGTCCGCGTACGCCGCGGACACCACGGGCCTCGAGGTCTTCCCCGCGACCGCCGTGCCCGGCGCCGAGGTCACCGTCAACACGGCGGCCTGCGGCGCGGACGGTTCCGCGGCCGGGGACGCCACCGCGGTCGGGGCGGGCACGTTCACGCTCGTGCCCAGCACCCACGAGCAGGACGCGATCGGACGGTTCCGGGTGCCGCCCGGCGCCCAGCCGGGGACGTACGAGATCGTCGCGAAGTGCGCGGGCACCCGGCAGGCGACCGTGTCCGGCGACCTGATGGTGTCCCTCACCGCGCTCAAGGACCCCGCGCTCCCGCGAGGGAGCGTGCACACCGGGATCGGCGGCACGCTCGGCCCCGACCCCGTGAAATCCGCGGCCGGCGTGGCGGCCCTCGCCATCGCCGCCGCGGGCGGTACCTGGCTCCTGCACCGCCGTGTCAGGGAGGACAGGACCTGACGGCCCCGCCCGACGCCGGTACCGCCCCTCCCGCTCCCCCTCCGGGTCCGATGCCCCTCGCGGCCCGGAGGGGGCCCGATCCCTGAGGAGAGCGACGTGCGCAAGGTCGGCATATCCGGCACCCTCGGCGACACCGCGATAGCGACCCTCACCGTGGCCGCCCTCGGCTCCGGCATATGGCTGCTGCACAGCGGCACCGCGCCCAAGGCGCCCCCGCAGCCACCGGCCGCGCAGGCGGTGACGGCGACGGCGACGGGCGGGCAGGGTTCCGGGGCGCCCGCGCTGCCGCCCTCGACCCCGGACCGCATCCTCATCCCCTCGATCCGCGTCGACGCCCCCCTGACCGGCCTCGGCCTGACCGGCACCGGCCGCCTCCAGGCCCCGGTGGCCACGAACCGCAACCTCGCGGGCTGGTACCGCGGCGGCGCCACCCCCGGAGAGACCGGCACCTCCCTCGTCGCCGGCCATGTCGACACCGCGACCGGCCCCGCCGTCTTCTACAACCTCGGCGTCCTGCAGAAGGGCAACACGATCGACGTGCACCGCCAGGACGGCTCGACGGCCGTCTTCACCGTGTACGCGGTGCAGGTCTTCCAGGACAGCAACTTCCCCGACCGGACGGTGTACGGGGCCGCGGACCGCCCCGAACTCCGGGTGATCACCTGCGGAGGCGGCTACTCACGCGGGACGGGCTACCAGGGCAACGTGGTCGCCTTCGCCTACCTCACCGGCCGCCGCTGACGACGGCGGGAAGGCGGGAAGGTCGGACAGGCCCTACGCCTTGAGCCCGTCGTAGACGACCCCCGTCAGCTCCTCGGAGGCGGCCCAGAGCCGCTGCCCCTTCGCGTCGTCCAGGGTGCGGGGCGCCCGCCAGGACGGGGCGGGAGCGCCGCGCCACATCGCGAAGGAGGGGCCGGTGAAGGAGTCGGGGCGGACGCCGGGCGCGGTGGCGGCGTACAGCGTGGGCAGGGCCCCCGACTCGGCCGGCTGGGCCAGGACCCGGGTACCGAGACCCAGCACCCGCTCGGCGACCCGGCGCCCCTCGGCCCGCGGCGCGGCGGTCATGAGATTGGTGGAGGAGTATCCGGGGTGAGCGGCCGCCGCGACCAGGTCGGAGCCGCCGGCGCGCACCCTGCGCGCCAGTTCGTGGACGAAGAGCAGGTTGGCGGTCTTGGACCGGCCGTAGGCGGCCCAACGCTGGTAGCGGCGCTCGCTGTTGAGGTCGCCGAAGTCGATGTCGGCCAGGACGTGCATGAAGCTGGAGACGGACACGACGCGGGAGCCGGGCGCGGCGAGCAGCGTGGGGAACAGCAGTCCGGTGAGCGCGAAGTGACCGAGGTGGTTGACCCCGAACTGCGTCTCGAACCCGTCCGCCGTCGTCCCGTACGGCAGGGCCATCACCCCGGCGTTGTTGACGAGCAGATCGAGCCGGCCGTACGGAAACCAGTCGGCGAACTCCCGCACCGAGGCCAGGCTTCCCAGATCGAGCGGCGCGAACTCGACGTCGGCGCCGCTCACTTCCCGCCCGACCCGCGCGACGGCCTCCCGCCCCCGCTCCTCACTGCGGCAGGCGAGCACCACCCGGGCCCCGGCACGGGCGAGCTCCCGCGCGGCGACATACCCGATCCCGCTGTTGGCCCCGGTGACCACGGCCGTACGACCACCGAGCCCAGGAATATCGCGCACGCCCCAACCGGCCACCGACAACCCCCTCCAGAGACAACGGTGCCCCACCCTACGGCGCCGCTCCACCCGAGAGAAGGCACGCGGGCAGCGTCCGGCGAACGGGGCCGTCCAGGGCTTCCCGACTCAGCGGAACTCGTGGACCACCCGGATCTCGCCGACGATGTGGGCGTTGAAGTCGTCCAGCTCCTCGGCCGGAACCCAGAGTTCGAGGATAGTCCGCCCGCCGGCCTGTTGGACGGGATACCTGCTCAAGAACGTCGATTCGACCTCGAACCGGGTGACGAAACCGGCGCCGTCGTGCTTCACGTTCCAGTCCCGCGCGATCCTGACCGCGTAGTCCTCGTTGAGGACCGGGTAGAAGATCGGCTGCTCGGGCAGCCGGGGCGGCCAGGCCCGCCAGTTCAGCTCGCGGACCAGATCCAGCTCCTTGGGGCCGGTGGGGCGCCACAGGGTCGTCGTCGCTTGTCGGCTGGTCATCTCGTCTCACTCTGAACGCGGGCCGTCAGTACGGCGGATCGGGAAGACCGGACCCTACCGGCTCCGTGAACCCGCCAGCCACGCGGTTTCCGCACCGCCACCCACCCCGTGACCAGCGGCTACGGGATAACCCTTGCCCGCGAGAGTCACGGACTCCAGGGCGCCTGCCGAGCTTTCGGCGCTCGCGGCCCCACCGTGTGCGCGGTGGGGCCGTTCGGCAGCGGCTAGTCCCAGCCGCCGAGCAGACCGGAGTTCAGCTGCGTCTGGCAGATGTTGTAGCCGCCGGAGGCGTGGCCCTTCTTCGTCTTGCCACCGATGGTGACCGAGCAGTTGATGTCGCCGGACCCCTGGAGCTGCGCCGTGACGCTGTAGTACATGGCGTCCTTGTTCACCGGCAGGGTGGCTTCGAACTTGCCGTTGGCGAACTTGCCGTTGCGGTTGTCGGTGTCGGAGCCGTACGTGATGTCGAGCGATCCGAGAGCGCCGGCGGGCGCGGTTCCCCACACCTTGAACACGACGGATTTGCTGTCGCTGTCCTTCTTGGTGTCGGCGGCGTCGCTCTTGCTGCCGCTCTTGTCAGTGCCCTTGTCACCGCTCTTGTCGGCGGCCGCCTTCTCCTGCTTGGGCGCGGAGGTGGCCGACTTGGAGTCGTTCGACTTGTCGGAGCCACCAGCGGAGACTGCGGCGGCGACACAGATCAGGACGACGACCCCGAGGCAACCCAGGCCCGCGATCTTGCCCTTGCCCCTCTTCTTCGGCGGCTGAGGCGGCGGCGCGCCCCAGCCCTGCTGCGGATCGGGCTGCTGCTGATGCGGCTGATAGCTCACGGAGTCCCCTCGCTGCATGGCTCAAATGTGCGTGACTCGTGAATATTCTGTGCAGCTGCACGCCCGAGGCGACTTTACTCAATCGTGACCATGCTCGAAGCAACGTGCGCCTGCCAGACGGCATCCGGATCCGACAGTGCGGCTGGCGGCCTACTCCGCCACCGACAGCAAGCCGCACGGGGCGACTCACGACGGGGGGATGTTGCCTGATGCGGCACTAGAGCTCGTGGTCCCGGGCCAGTTCCTCCCAGGGAACGCCGCGAAGCGCGCGGTCGGCGTTCTCCTCCGACGGGACATCCGGCACGGGAGCGGCCTTCGCCGGGGCGGTGCGGGCTCGCGGCACAAGCATGGCTGCGGCCTCGGCGAGGGCGAGGTCGGTCTCGGGGAGCAGGCTCGTGTACGTGTCGGCCGTGATGGTGATCGAGGAGTGGCCGAACATCTCCTGCTTCTCGCCGGTGCGCTTCCAGTGAAGGTGATGAGCTGCTGGGAGATCGCGGCGTGCAGCGAGGCCCGCAGAGTGGAGCTGACGTCCACTCAGGATACGCAGCTCGCGCTTCCCGAGTGGACACGGAGCCCACCCACTCGGTGAACCCTGAACGCGGCCTCCCGCGGAGGCGCTCACCTCGCCATGGCGAGGTCCAGGGCAGCGTGGCGGATGAGGCGCTGGCAGACGGCCTCGGCAAGCTCCACGGGTTCTTCGCCCGTCAAGCGGACGTCGATCGCCAACCCGCCATCGGGAGAGAAGGCGCGGGCGCGCACGGTGTAGGTGACGGTGTTTCCGTCCTCGCGCGTGGTGCAGTACCCGGCGAGCGGGGCGTTGCAGAAGCCGCCCATCTGCCGCAGGACGAGGCGCTCGGCCTCGGCCTCGATTCCTGTCTCCAGATGGTGGAGTTTCGCGATCAGCCTGCGGATCTCCAGGTCGTTTTCGCGGGTCTGGAGGGCGATGATGGCAGCGCCGAGGGGCGGGCAGATGATCTCTGGGCTGATCCGCTCGTTGATCCGGTGGCGCAGGCCGAGGCGTTCCATGGAGCAAGAGGCCAGGATCAGCGCGTCCACGTCGTTCTGAAACAGTGCTCGCAGGCGGTCGCTGACCGGGCCGCGCAGGGGCACGACGTCGAGGTCCGGGCGGTAAGCCCGTAACGCGGCGGCGCGCCGCAGGGAAGCTGTACCCACGGTTGTGCCCGGAGGCAGCGTGTCGAGGCGGAGGTCCGGGTCGCGGGTGACCAGGCAGTCGCGGATGTCGTCGCGGCGCAGGTAGGCGGCCATCGAGAGGCCCGGGGCATCGTGTGTCGGGGCGTCCTTGAGGCAGTGGACCGCTACGTCGATCTCCCCGGAGAGGAGCGCGGCTTCGATCCCCTGTGAGAACACGCCTTCCTCTGCCAGTGCTGCCCGGTTCTCCTCACGGTCGCCCCCTTCGCCAGAGAAGGGCCGCAGGACCATCGGGACGGGCGCGAGGGCAGCGAGGATGGGTGCGGACTGAGACAGGGACATCAGCGAGGCACGTGCGCCGATACGCAGGGGCGTCATTCGAGGTTTCTCCTTTGGTGACAATCCGTCGGAAAGTGCATGGTTTCGTTGGACGTACGATGGATCGCCAACGAGCCTTGTAGGGCAAGGAGTTGATCCGAATGGGCGATGTGGTGCGCGTCGGTTCCCGAGCCAGCAAGCTGGCCCGGACGCAGGTCACGGAGTGGCTCACGCCGATCGCCGAGCGGTTCCCCGGTGTGACGTTCAAGCGGGAGATCATCCTCGAAGGCGGGGACCAGGATCGCGTGACCCCGACCCTCGCCGAGGTCGCCAAGACAGCCGGTGGGAGCGCCTTCTCCACGAACCAGGAAGCGGCCCTCGTCACCGGGCAGGTCGACGTGATCGTCCACTCGCTCAAAGACCTCCCCACCTCCGTGCACGAGGGCACGCTCCTGCTGACGACCCCCGGCCCGCGCGAGGACGTACGCGACGTGCTGTGCGGATCGACGCTGGCCAGCCTGCGGGAAGGCGCGCGGGTCGGCACCGGAGCCCCGCGCCGGGTCGCGCAGCTCCTCGCCCTGCGACCGGACCTGGACGTGGTGCCGATCCGGGGGAACGTTCCCGGGCGGCTCGCCCGGACGACCAAGGGCGGCCTCGACGCGGTGATCCTCGCGGCAGCGGGCCTGAATCGGCTCGGCCTGATGCCCGAGATCCACGAGGTCCTCGACCCTGCCCTCTTTCCCCCGTCTCCCGGTCAGGGCGCGCTCGGCATCCAGGTCCGCGCCGACTCTCCAGCCGCCGCACTCCTGGCACGGACCGGAGACCCACAAGCCGACGCGTGCGTACGCGCCGAACGCGCCCTGCTGGCCGAACTGCACGGAGGCTGCTCCGTCCCGGTCGGAGCCTGGGGCCGGATCGGGCCCGACGGACTTCTGCACCTCTCCGCCGCAGTGACCTCCCTGGACGGCGCCCAGCAAGCCACTGCGGCCGGAGAGGGGTTGGCCGACGACCCCGAGAAGCTTGGCGCCTCAGTCGCGGCCGACCTCCTCTCCCAAGGCGCGGCCGACATCCTGACGTCGATCAGGAGGCCCTGAGCTCGCGGCAGATCTCCAACGCGCCATAGGTGATGATCCGGGAGGCACCCGCGCGTTTGAGGACGGTGTACGCCTCGATCAGCCCCGTCACGTCCCGTCGTCCGTCATCGCGGCGGTCGGTCAGGCGCAGATACTCGCCCGACACCGAGAACGGCACCAGGGGAACGGGGATCTTGTCCTTCAGGTGGACGAGGGTGTCGACGGTATGCAGGGCCGGCTCTGTGAGGATCATGTCCGCGCCCTCATCGACCATCTCCCGCGCCACATGGACAGCCTGCTCGGGCCGAGCAGGGTCGATCTGGAACACGCGGGCGCCCGAGCGAGGAACGGCACCCATAGACTGCCTGTAGCCCTCATACAGGGACGACTCGAAGATCAGGTGCGGCATCACGCCCACCGCCTGGTGACCGGCCGCGTCGAGGGCCTCGCGTACGGCGCGCACGGAGCCCGGGATCATCGCCGCCGGACCCACGATGTCCGCCCCGACATCAGCCTGTGTCACAGCCTGGGCAGCCAGGACCCCGATCGTCTCCTCCAGGCCCATCTCCCCCCGCTCGTCGGGGAGCCAGCATTCACCGGAGTCGTTGTGCGAGCAGACGCACGTCTCCGTCATCACGAGCACGCCAGGGGCAGCCTTCTTCGCAGCAGCGATGGAGCGGGCCATCAGACCGGTGGGAGACACGCCCTGCGATGCGCGAGCATCCCTGACCCTGGACCCCGCGAAGATCTTCACCGACTTCACGCCGAAGGACGCAAGAGCCTGAACGGCCTCGGATACTCCCCGCACGGTCAGCGTCGGCATCGGACGCGGCTTCGTATCGTCGTCCTCCCGCATGAGGAAGACCATGGCCAAGTCTGCGGGGGTCAGTCTGGGGCCGTCGAGGAAGCTCCGGACGGCTAAGCGGTGGATGGGCATTGCTCCTCCTGGAAGATCCAAACCGATGGCAGTGTGCGTGGGTTCCTGGCCCCGCCCCGGCCGTGCCGCCCGTCCCGAGGGAGAACGACAGAGCGATCAGCAGCGCCGTCCGGAGCGGTTGCCAGATGATCTGCGGTCCGCTCTACGCCGCGAGGACGTCGCGCACGTCGAGCGACTCCGCGCTGTCGTCGTCACCCTCGTCGGGCGTGCCCGGCGCGGCCTCGGCACACCCGGTGTCGGTGTCGGCCCTCTCCGCCTCGGGCTCGTCGGCCTTGGTGATCCTCGGCATTCGCTGCCCCTTTCTTCTCGTTGGTCCCGGCCCGGATGAGCGCGGGAGATGCCCGTACGTCGCCACGGAGCAGGCTCCGCCCTGACTGAGCTGCCGGCCGCGATGGGTTACCGGCGCCCCGGGATGCCCCCACCGGAGCGGAAATCGTGGTCGCGTCGGACGCCGATGATCAGCGCAACCGTGAGCGCCGAAGCGGCGGCGGACGTGTGCCCGGCGGACGCGCGTGGGTCGCGCCGAGCAGCAGACGATCAGCGCGGGTGCCCGCTGCGAGGTATGCCTCGACCGCCTGCTCCGTCCCGTTGCCGAGCGGGTCGAGGCCGAGTGCGATCACGACGGGGCCGCCGGGTGCGACGAAGGCGCACCACAGGGGACCGACAGGAGCCTTCAGCATGAAGTCGCAACCACGTACGTCGAGCAGCGCGGTTCCACGCCCTCGTATGCGCAGACGCGACCCGAGGTCGGGGATCTTCGCAGACGCGGGAGCGAGATCAAGGGCGTCGGCCAGGCCACGCATGTCGGCCTCGATCGTCTCCGCGGTTTCGTCCTGGCGCCGGGCTGGGGGGTGCACGAGCATCAGGAAGGCGAGTGGGCCGTTGACCGTGACGTCGATCCAGGCCATGACCTGAACGGTTGCGAGCAGACCCGCGGTGAGGGGAGCGGGTCCCGCCGTCCGAGAAGTGGTCAGCATGGCAGGGGCTCGCGAACGGGCATGGAGATGAGCACTTTGAACTCAACCCAGACGATCTTGCCGAGCCCGTCCCGAGGAGCGGTCCCCCAGTCGTCCGCGAGAGCGGCAACGAGGACAAGGCCGCGCCCAGACAGATCATCGTCCTCCGGCGATCGAAGCTGCGGTCGGTTCTCGCCGGCGTCGTGCACCTCGATGCGCAGGAGGGTCTCGTTCACGATCACTCGTACGCAGAAGAGGTGACCGGCAGGGGTGCCGTGCTGCACCGCATTGTTGGCCAGCTCGGACACGCAGAGCGTGATGTCATCGATACGGTCGCGGAGTTGCTCGACGGGAAGTGCGGCCCGGATGAAAGCGCGCGCCTTGCCGACGGACGTGGCCGCACGGTTGAACTGGATTTCGCTCTGCTCCTCCACGCGTCCTCGTCTCCTTCCTGCTGGAGTGACGCCGCCGGACTGAGGGGCGGCGGGCGAGCGTGTTACTCGCGGGGGTGGGTGATGTCGCTCCGTGCCGGGTCCCCGCCGTAGATCCACAGCAACGGGTCTGCTTGAAGATCGTTGGTAGAAGCGAGCGCAGGTCGCGCGGTGCGGTCTGCTGGAGCAGATCCACAGAACCGCTCCCAGCCAGACGGAACCAGAGCAGAATTGGGGCGAGGGTGGGGCAACGATGGGGCGCACCCGGGCTCTACCAGGGATGTCGGTGCGCGGTGAGAACCGAGAACGACCAGGGAGAGATGACCCATGGCAGTGAAGAGGCACGCACTTGTGCGACGCCGTCGTGCCCTGGGCTACACCCAGGAGTCCCTTGCTGAAGCTCTTGGGGTTGAGCGTTCCACGGTCCGGCGCTGGGAGTCAGCCGAGTCGAGTCCCCTCCCGTTCCAACGTCCCCGCCTGGCACGACTCCTCCGCGTCAGCATCGACGAGCTGGAAGACCTGCTGACGTCGGCGCCGGCGACGGCATCCAGACGCACGGAGCGCGTGAGCCACGCGCTGCGGAACCCAGCGGAAGTCGACCTGATCGTGGCCGCAGAGCTGCGTTCCACGATGGAGAACCTGACGGACCGATACGACACCGTCCCCTCCGCGACACTCCTCGCCGACGCCGGGCAACAGCTCAACCAAGTCGCCCTCCTCGCGGATCAGGCACCCGCCGGACGCGTGCAGCGCGAACTACGCGCCCTGCAAGCGGACGCAGCTACGCTCATGGGCCAGCTGATCTGGGATGCGTCACAGCGGCGCGACCACGAGTCCGCGCGCGCCTACTACGCACAGAGCCTGGAAGTGTCGCGCCATCTCCAGGATCGCGCGGCCGAGGGGCATGCTCTGCTACGCACCTGCTACGTCGCCTTGTACGGAGCGAACGACTACCGCCAGGGCCTCGAAATTGCCCTCCAGGCAGCGCAGACCACCCGGAAGACGAGCCATGCCCTGACAGGTCTCGCACTGCTGCACGCTGCTGAGGCCCACGCGTTCCTCGGTGAACACAGCGCATGTGAGCGCGCTCTACTGGGTGCCGAGAAGCACCTGGAGCGCTCCGACGGGGCCGACGCCGCCCACGAACTGTTCACCCCGACCCACTTCGGGCGCCTCGCTGGCTCCTGCTACCTGTCACTCGGGATCTACGACAAAGCTCAGCGGTTCTTACGAGACACCGCCACCCACATGCAGCGTCGCCGCAAGTCACGCACGATCGTCCTGGGCAATCTCACGCTGACCGCGATCCGCCAAGGCGACCTCGATGCCGCGCTCGCTGTGTTCAACGAAGCCGTCGATGAACTCCACGGAACACGGGGAGGTGGTGGAATGAACATCGTCTTCCGTGCCGCACGCGAACTACGTCCCTGGCGAAGCGAGAACGCGGTGCAGGAAGCCCAGGATCGCCTGATGGCACTGATGGAGGCGGCATGAGCGAGAGCCAGATGTTCGCGGACGCGGACCGCGAGAAGCAGCGGGTACGCGAGCGCGTGTGGGATGCCCTGGACGCCGACGGCGCCGCCCACGACGTCACCGTCTACGGTCGCATCCCCGACTTCAAGGGATCCCAGGAAGCAGCCGCAAGACTCGCCGAGCTACCAGCCTGGAAGCACGCCACGGTGATCAAATCCGTGCCCGACAAAGCCCAGCTCGCCGTACGCGCGCTCGCGCTGTCCGAAGGCAAGACCGTCTTCATGGCCGTGCCCAAGCTCGCCGACCCGCACCCCTTCTACCTCCTTGATCCCGAAGCCCTCACCATCCCGCCGGCCGAAGCAGCCTCCAGTCAAGCCGCCGCTGACATCGCCCCCAAGGTGGGCGTGGATGACCTCCGGCCGGTGGACATGGTGGTGCTGGGCAGCGTCGCCGTGAACCGAGCAGGAGTGCGCATCGGCAAGGGGGCCGGCTACTCCGACCTGGAGTTCGCGTTCCTCACCGAAGCCGGACTCATCGGCAAGCACACCCTCGTCGTGACCACCGTCCACGAACTACAGGTCCTCGACGAAGAACTGCCCGCGACCACGCACGACGTCGGTATCGACCTCATCGTGACACCCGAGCGGACAATCACCTGCCCCTCGCCTCACCGGCCATCCGGACTGATCTGGGACCACCTGGACCGACGAAAGATCGCTTCCATCCCAGTACTCGCAGCGCGCGCCCCGCGCACTGACGGATAGATCGGGCAGGCCAGGGCTTGCTGCACAAGGCCACCACGGCACTGCGCGAGCGCTACGCGTACTTGGTCACGGTGCCGTCATCGTGCACTTCGCCCCAGAGGCGCTCCGACCATCGGCTGACCAGCCCGGCCGGCGCCCGTGCCGCGCATACAGCAATCAGCCCTCTGAGGTCAGATAAGGGGTTCATCATGGCTAGTGCCATCAGCCGAACGCCCCAACTTGTTGGAACCTGTAGACCGCACTGAGTCCGCGCTCTACTGTGTGACTGTAACCACTGAGCGTGCAGGGGGGTACATAATTAAGCGCGAGGTGCTAAAAGAATTTACGCTCGGAAAACGAGTGGCCGAGGACGAAGTCGATGAGCTTTCGACTTATTTCGTCGAGACAGAGCAGTGGAATCGCGTATGGCGCGGTGATGTAGACGTCGTATATGGCCCCAAGGGGTCGGGCAAGAGTGCAATCTACTCGACACTCGTCGCACGGGAAGATCAGCTGTTCGATCGCGGGATCCTAATCCGAGCCGCCGAGTCGCCGCGGGGAAATCCCGTCTTTAAGAGCCTAGTCGAGGACCCCCCGCTCGGAGAGCTTGAGTTCATGGGCCTATGGAAACTCTATTTCCTAGCTCTGATCGCAGACGCCTTTGAGGAATATTCGGTTCAAGGTGAAGATGCCAAACGGCTCATTAGGGCCCTGAACGATGCCCACCTTCGCCCGGGCGAGAGAATTTCACTTCGCACTCACGTCAAGAATGCACTGGATTACGTCCGCAGGATCTTCCATCCGACGGAGATGGAGCCGACGCTTGCGATCGACCCAGCAACAGGTGCAATCACTAGCCTCGGCGCAAGAATCAAATTCAACGAGCCAAGTTCAACCGAGCGCGCCAAAGGCGACATCTACATTGACGAGCTTTACGCGGCAGCGGATCGCGCCTTGGCGGATGACAATGTAGACATCTGGCTCCTTTTGGATAGGCTCGACGTAGCCTTCACAGGAAGTCCCGAATTCGAAAAAAACGCCCTTCGGGCGCTATTTAAGGTCTACCTGGACCTCAACGATCTCCAGCATGTCCGTCTCAAAATCTTTTTGCGGACCGACATATGGAAGGCAATCACTAGCACGGGGTTCAGAGAAGCCAGCCACATCACCCGCGAGCTGGTTCTGAAGTGGGATAGGGCTGCCTTGCTCCAGTTGGTGGCTCAACGCCTCGTCCGGAATCCACGCCTCGTCAAGCACTACAACGTATCGCCTGAAGACGTGAAGGCCGACACCCAGGAGCAAGCCAAGCTATTCAAGAGGGTCTATCCCCTCCAGGTCGAGGGCGGGCCCAACAAGCCCCAGACGTTCGATTGGTGCCTGAGTCGCACTCGTGACGGCAGCCGACTGACCGCCCCGCGCGAGTTGATTCACCTGCTCAGCGAGGCACGCGACGTCCAAATGAAGTGGCTAGAGATCGGCGAGGTAGAGCCAGAAGGCGAACCACTTTTCCAGCGCGGCGCTCTAAAGGAAGGCCTTCCGGCGGTATCAGATCTTCGCCTACAAAAAACCCTATACGCCGAATATCCGCATCTTCGAACGTACCTGGAGATGCTGGAAGGGCAGAAAACTAATCACAGCGTGAGGAGCTTGGCCAGCATCTGGAGAGAACCAGAAGCGAAGGCCAAGGAAATCGCACTAAGATTGGTAGATATCGGCTTCTTCGAGAAGCGGGGCACGTTCATCGACCCAGAGTTCTGGGTGCCTTTTCTGTATCGACCTGCATTGAACTTGGTGCAAGGCACCGCAGAAGGAGTAACGGTCGAGGTAAATGATGAAATCGAAGAGAAAGCCTAGCTAAGCCTGAGAGTGACTCAGGCACGTCAGCTCGTGCCGGCTGGCGCGGCTTGCCCTGGTCGACGGCACTGGCAGCGTGGTGGAGGCCAGTGGGGGTGCAGCGAGACATACGCGCGCCTGGTCGATCGGCGCGCCCATCGTCGTGGCTGACTGTCGTCGGCTGAGGCTCGTGCCACAACGTCGAGAGCCCCGCTGCCTAATCACGGCAACGGGGCTCGACTCGTCACGGTGGCCCGCGACCCGTTCGCTTGAGCATCACCGGCGCCTCCCCTCAAGCATCCGGAGGATGCGTTCGGCAAGGAGGCGTGCATCTCGTCTACGAGCAGGCATGCGCGACCAGACAGCCGGCAGGAAGACCGCAGCTATCACGATCAGTGGCAGGCCCAGCAGGAAGACAACGATCCACCAGGGGGCGGCTGCGATCGACGCCGACACAGCTCCTGTGGTCAGTGCGATCAGCAACCTGCGGGTCACGGGTCGATGGTGCTGGCCATCGCACATAGTCCTTTCGAGTCGACCGGAGTTGGCGGCCTCCAGTTCGGGGTGGTCAGAGCTCCGTGCCGTGACAGGCGGCGACGCGAAGCAGAGAGGCCAGGGACCGATAGTCAAGTCCGCGAGTTCCGTACGAGAGCTTGGCCTAGCCCTTGATCGGTAACTCGTGCATGGACATGCCGTTTGGTATAAGCACTTCCGCTCAGGATTCTGCACTGCGGCGCAGAGTAGAGAGGACACGTCCTGGTCTCTGTTACGGAGTTGTGAAGCTCCACCAACTCCCGCTGAGCGTATGGGTCCGCCAAAGTCCTCACCTAGCGGTGTGGTGGCCTCGCGAGGTCAGTGCCTCCGCGCGTCGAAGCCTTGCGACTGCACCACAACCGCACCAGGTCGGGCGGTGAATCACGGTCAAAGCAAGCAAGCACCACATGCCGATGCCCCAACCGTTTACGCAGGTCAGTGGCGAGACCGCCCAGAATGGATCTCAGCTTCCCAAGCTGCGTCACCTTGGACACAGCAGAGGCCTTGGCACCGGAAACCGGCATCAAGGCCCCTCCGGTCGTCAGCTCAGACAGGAAGCAGCAGACCAGCCGCGGAACCTTCTGCGACCGCCGCGGCCACCATCAGAACGGCCTCAATTGACTTTCGCATTTTACTCATGGTGCTCTCCCTTCGAGTAGCGCGGGCAGTTGCGTTACCTGACATAGTGCTTCCTAGGACCAGTGCAACGAACCTCAGTGCCAACGCGGCCGAAGCGAGTACGAGGAAGGGCGCAAGGGGAATCGAACCCCAAACTCCTGCCCCTAGTCTCAACTGACGACGCGCCGAGCATACATGGCCACCCACCACGAGTGTGGGCGAACAGTGCCGTCCAGAACAGCCGTGCCAGGTCGTGCGGGGAACAGCGGGTACCGAAGCGGGAGGCATGTGGCGATTGAGGCGCTCCGCCGCAGGTCAACAAAGCATGCCCGGCCGGAGAACCCAAGCTTCCCAAGCTGAGAGCGTCATGCAAGATCGAGGCTAGGAGACTTCGACAGTCTTGCCGAACACAGCATGGACCAGACTGGCGTCTCCGGTGTAAACCCTCATGCGCTGCACGCTCCCGTCGGCAAGCGTGAGATCGAATCCGGCAGTGCCCATGGATTTGTGCTTGGCCGCAGGGGCGATAGTGGTGGTGGCAAGCGGGATCGTCAGCGCATCCTTGCCGAGCTTGGATTCCCATGTGGCGTCCGCGGAGTTCGACAGACGCAACTCGCCCCACTGCGCCTTGACTCTGCTGTCCGGGGTGACGAACAGTGCACGTAGCCGGAGTTCGATGCCCTGGTGGAAGTCGGCAACGTCCTTCGCCGAGCTGACCGGGGCCTTACGGATAGCGGCTACCCAGCGGAAGAGCGGAGCCGTACTGCCAAAGGATGATCTGGAGGAGATTGTCACGGGCGCATGCTCGCACTTCGCGCACCTGCTCTACAAGCGGCGTTAGCCGCAGGCTTGCAGGGCCCCCTAGCAGCTGCCTCAGTCTGTCCGCCGCCGGTGCGGACATCGTCAAGTGAGCCCGACTTGTCGTCTCCTCGCGTCATCTGCGTGCGATGCCAGTCAGGGAATCACGGGAGAGGACAGAGGCAGCGACGTCCTGCCGTAGGTCAGCGAAGCGGCGTGCGGCAGCTGACACCAGTGGCTGACACCAACAAGCACGAACGGCAGCGGCCGGCGCTGGCTCTCAGGGGACGATTGACCGAGGAGCAGGCCCGGTTGACCGACGTCGACGGTCCCTGTCATCGACCTGATAGGGACGAGGCCAGACCTCAAAGCCTTGACCCAAGTAGGGCCGTCGGCTTTCGTGGCCGCCCGTCGTCTTGACTCAGCCATAGAGAGTGGTATGCGCGCTAGGCTCGGCTGACAGCACCGAAACCGGGGGTACGTGTGAGCCAAGCAATGCGGTTACTTGAGTGTCCACAGTGCGAGAAGACGTCCCTTTTCGACGAATGGGTCATAGATTGCGACGGTCGACCAGACCTCGCTGACCGCCAAGCTGACTTCAGGCTCTGGGGGTGCCTGGCGTGCGGACAACCCCAGCTCTGGAACGAGCCCGACGATTCCGCCGACTCAACCGGGCCTCAGCGGTTGTGGCCTCAGGTTTCCGCACTTGCTCCGGGCATCCCATCCTCGATAGCGCGCGAGATGGTGGAAGCGCGCGCGTGCTTCGATGCCAAATTTTATACAGCAGCTGCCGTCATGGTCCGCCGTACGCTGGAAGGCATGTGCGTCGAGCAGGGCACGCAGAAGAAAGCCCTCTTCCAGGCCCTCCAGGAGCTCCGCGATAGCGGGAAGATCGAAGGCCGCCTCTTCGAGTGGGCACAGGCCTTGCGGGTGCTAGGCAACCAAGGCGCGCACTTCAGCGAGGAATCGGTGAGACGGGAAGACGCAGCGGATGCGTTGTCGCTTGCCGAGGCTCTACTGAACTACATCTACGTCTTCACAGCTAAGTACGAGGAGTTTCAAAAACGTAGGCAGGCGTCAGCGAACTGAGGTCTGACATCTACAGGTGACATCAACGACGCCAGACAGAGCTGTACGTCGGCGTCTCTGTCCGATCGCCGCACCAGTCGACGGCAGCCGCCGGAGCAGACTCAGATCGAACTCCTCAAGCGGTGCTCATCCAGCTGCCGTGGGTGTCTGCCCAAACCCCTCGCCGCAGCTCTGTTTCCCCCAGGTGTCCGCCGGCGCCTGGCGGTACACGGAAGGCCGCAGGTGGTAGAGGGTGAACAGTCTCCGGGCCGACCGGTGACCAACGGCGACCGCTGATGACCAACAACCACAAGGAGGGCGCGGCCGTACGCCGCGCCCTCTTCGTGTATCCGCCCTGCTAGATCCAAGTGTCGAGCCACACCTGGAGGGCACAGCGAGGGCACAACAGCTTCGGACTGGTCCGGCAACAGCCAACGCCGCCAAACATCGTCTCGCCTGTTCAGCGGCTCAACTGGACAGTCTCCGCAACTGATGCAGGAGGAGGCGGCACCCCCGCACAGGGTGCCGCCTCCTCGACGTGCCGGGAGTGGGGGCCGGTTCGTGAGGGTGGAGAGGACCGGCCCGGTCCCGGGAGGCCCCTGGGTGGGGCCTCTCCTTCTGGTGTGGCTCAGGTTCAGCGGTGGTCGCTGCCCTGGGACTGGGACGCCGCCCGGCCGGCCTCCAGGCGGGCCACCGGGATGCGGAAGGGGGAGCAGGACACGTAGTCCAGGCCCACCTCGTGGAAGAAGTGCACCGACTCCGGGTCACCGCCGTGCTCGCCGCAGACGCCGAGCTTGAGGTCGGGGCGGGTGGCTCGGCCGGCCTGGGCGGCCAGCTTCACCAGGGAGCCGACGCCGTCCCTGTCGATCGTCTCGAACGGGCTGACCCCGAAGATGCCCTTCTCCAGGTACGCCGTGAAGAACGAGGCCTCCACGTCGTCGCGGCTGAAGCCCCACACCGTCTGCGTCAGGTCGTTCGTGCCGAAGGAGAAGAACTCCGCGGCCTCCGCGATCTGGCCGGCGGTCAGCGCGGCGCGCGGCAGCTCGATCATCGTGCCGATCGCCAGCTTCAGCTGCGTACCGGTGGCGGCCTGCACCTCGGCGATGACCCGGTCCGCCTCCTCGCGCACGATCTCCAGCTCCTGGACCGTGCCCACCAGCGGGATCATGATCTCGGCGCGCGGGTCGCCCTTGGCGGCCTTGCGCTCCGCGGCCGCCTCCGCGATGGCCCGCACCTGCATCGTGAACAGGCCCGGGATGACCAGGCCCAGGCGCACACCGCGCAGGCCCAGCATCGGGTTCTGCTCGTGCAGCCGGTGCACGGCCTGGAGCAGACGCAGCTCGTTCTCGTGCGGCTCCTGGCGGGACTCGGCGAGCGCCACACGCACCGACAGCTCGGTGATGTCGGGCAGGAACTCGTGCAGCGGCGGGTCCAGGAGCCGGACGGTCACCGGCAGCCCGTCCATCGCCTCGAACAGCTCCACGAAGTCCTGCTTCTGGAGCGGCAGCAGCTCCTTGAGGGACTCCTCGCGCTCGGTCTGGGTGTCGGCCAGGATCAGCCGCTCGACCATCTCGCGCCGGTCGCCGAGGAACATGTGCTCCGTGCGGCACAGACCGATGCCCTGCGCGCCGAAGCGCCGTGCCCGCAGCGCGTCCTCGGCGTTGTCCGCGTTGGCGCGCACCCGCAGCCGCCGCTTGCGGTCGGCGAACGCCATGATGCGGTGGACGGCCTCGACCAGTTCGTCCGCGTCGTCGGCGCCCGCGTGCATGCGGCCCTCGAAGTACTCCACGACCGGGGAGGGAACGACCGGCACCTCACCGAGGTACACCTTGCCGCTCGACCCGTCGATCGAGATGACGTCGCCCTCCTCGACCACATGGCCGCCGGGCACGGTCATCCGCCGCCGCTTGGTGTCGACCTCCAGCTCCTCCGCGCCGCACACACAGGTCTTGCCCATGCCGCGCGCGACCACGGCCGCGTGGGAGGTCTTGCCGCCGCGCGAGGTCAGGATGCCCTCGGCCGCGATCATGCCGTCCAGGTCGTCGGGGTTGGTCTCGCGGCGCACCAGGATGACCTTCTCGCCCGAACGCGACCACTTCACGGCCGTGTACGAGTCGAAGACCGCCTTGCCGACCGCCGCGCCCGGCGAGGCCGCGATGCCCCGGCCGACCTGCTCGACCTTCGCCTTGTCGTCGAAGCGCGGGAACATCAGCTGCGCGAGCTGCGCGCCCGTCACCCGCTGGAGTGCCTCGGCCTCGTCGATCAGCCCCTGGTCCACCAGCTGCGTGGCGATGCGGAACGCCGCGCCCGCCGTGCGCTTGCCGACGCGCGTCTGGAGCATCCACAGCTGGCCGCGCTCGATGGTGAACTCGATGTCGCAGAGATCCTTGTAGTGGTTCTCCAGCGTCTCCATGATCTGCATCAGCTGGTCGTACGACTTCTTGTCGATCTGCTCCAGCTCCGCGAGCGGGACGGTGTTGCGGATGCCCGCCACGACGTCCTCGCCCTGCGCGTTCTGCAGGTAGTCGCCGTACACGCCCTGGTGGCCGGAGGCCGGGTCGCGGGTGAACGCCACGCCGGTGCCGGAGTCGGGGCCGAGGTTGCCGAAGACCATCGAGCAGACGTTGACCGCGGTGCCCAGGTCGTGCGGGATGCGCTCCTGACGGCGGTAGAGCTTGGCCCGGTCGCCGTTCCAGGAGTCGAAGACCGCCTTGATGGCGAGGTCCATCTGCTCGCGCGGGTCCTGCGGGAAGTCGCGGCCCGCCTCGGTCTTGACGATCTTCTTGAACTTGGTGACCAGCTTCTTGAGGTCGGCGGCCTCCAGCTCGGTGTCGACCGTGACCTTCTTGGCCACCTTCGCCGCGTCCAGCGCGTCCTCGAACAGCTCGCCGTCGACGCCCAGGACCGTCTTGCCGAACATCTGGATCAGACGGCGGTACGAGTCCCACGCGAAGCGGTCGTCGCCGGCCTGCTTCGCCAGACCCTGGACAGACTTGTCCGACAGGCCGATGTTCAGAACGGTGTCCATCATGCCCGGCATCGAGAACTTCGCACCGGAACGCACCGAGACCAGCAGCGGGTTGTCGGCCTGGCCGAGCTTCTTGCCCATCCGCTTCTCCAGCGCGTCGAGGTGTGCACTCACCTCGTCACGCAGTGCGGCGGGCTCCTCACCACTGTCGAGGTAGACCTTGCAGGCCTCGGTGGTGATGGTGAAGCCGGGAGGGACGGGAAGACCCAGGTTGGTCATCTCGGCGAGGTTGGCACCCTTGCCGCCGAGGAGGTCCTTGAGGTCCCTGTTGCCCTCGGTGAAGTCGTAAACGAACTTCACGTCCTCAACGCTGTTCTCAGCTACGTGGGTGTCTTTGTTTTCCGACACGGTCTCGACTCCTCGAGGACGCGATGGCTGCCCTGACGTCGAGGAACATACCCAGATCGAAGGCGCCTGGGTACGTCTACTTGTGCGTCATGCGCATGTAACCACTCGTCCGCCACCGGATTGAAAGTCAAAGCACGGCAACGGTTCACCCCTCCATGTTTTCAACTCTTGAACACAAGACTCCCCTCAGGCCCAGTTTTGCGCTCATCTGAGCGTCATTTGTCACGTCTGAGTTCGATCGATGAACGATCATCGAGTGGCACTGAGTGCCAACCTTTGAGAAGTGCAGCCACCCAAGATCTGCTCATCTGAGCGCTATCCCTATCAAGGGTGGCGAGAATCACGCCTCGCGAAGGGCCGGAATTTCATCATGCGGACCCGTCCTGAGACCGTCGCGGACCCTCGGAGCGTTCGCCGTCCGCCGGCGGCTCCCGATCAGCTTCCCGATCGGCTTCCGATCGGCTTCCGATCCGGGTTGACCTGGGGTTTGCCGGGTGTTTGCCGGGCTCTGGGGTGACCTGGTGAACGTGCGCGGCCGCTGCCCCGTACGGGAGGGCGGCGGGCCCTCAGCCTCCCCAGCGTGGCCCGCCTCCTACGCCACGGGCTTCGCACGGAAGGACCCTCGGGTTGCCTCTCAACACAGAACAGGCCGAAAAGCCGGACTCCGCCCCGGCCCCGGCCGACGACGAGAGCCCCGGCGCCGACACCTCGGCAACGGAGCGGCCCAAAGGGACCCTCGCGGGGACACCCGAGGGGAGGGAAGAGCCCGGCCGGACGGCCGAAGGGGCGGACGGCTCCGAGGGGGCGGCCTCCGAAGGGGCGGAAGGGCCCGACGGGACGGCCGAAGGGACGCGCGAGTCCGAGGTCGAGGCCGACGAGGTCAAGGCCGAGGCCGATGCCGATGCCGGTGGGCGCGGCGAGCCCGGGAGCACGTCCGCGAAGGCGGCGGAACCGGCGCACGCGCCCGAGGAGACGACGGGGCCCGAGGCCACGCCCGGAGGGGCGAAGGCGGACCCCGAAGCCGCGCCCGGAGAGACGGCCGATCTCGAGGCCACGCCCGAGGAGACGAAGGTCGACCCCGAGGCGACGAAGGCGGGCCCCGCAGTCGATCTCGAAGACACGAAGGCCGACGCCGAAGCCGCGCCTGAAGAGACGGCCGACCCCGCAGCCACGCCCCCGAAGACGACCGCCCCCGAGGCGACGCCCGAAGGGACGAAGGCCGACACCGAAGCCATGCCTGGAGAGACGAAGGCCGACCCCGAAGCCACACCCGAAGGGGCGGCCGATCCCGAGGCGACACCCGCGGAGACGGCCGACCCCGAAGCCACGCCCGTGAAGGCGGCCGGCTCCGAGGGCGCATCCGAGCAGGCGGCCGGCTCCGAGGGCGCATCCGAGCAGGCGGAGGGTTCCGTGAGTGCGCCGGCCGGACGGTGGCGCCCGTTGCGTGCCTGGCGGGCCGCTCACCCCACGGCCACCCGCGTGATCGGCGTCGTCGTCACCGTTCTCGCCGGGGTCTTCGTCGTCGCCTCGCTCGTCCTGCCCAACCGGCCGGAGGACATCCGGCCGGCCGAGTTCGTCCGGCTCCCGGTGGAGGCGCTCATCGGAGCGGTCGTCCTGTCCGCGCTGCCGCGCCGGCCGCGGCTGGCGCTGGCCTGGGTGGGCGGCGTCGCGCTCGGGCTGCTGTCCCTGCTCAACCTGCTCGACGTCGGCTTCAACCAGTACCTGGGCCGCGGCTTCAACGTCATCCTCGACTGGCCCCTGTTCACCGACGCCTACTCCTACCTCCAGGACACGCTGGGCGGCTCGGGCGCCCTCGGCGTCCTGTTCGCGGCGGTCGCGATCGTGCTGGTCGTGCTCGCCCTCTCCGCGCTGTCCGTCGTACGGCTGAGCAACCTCATGGCACGGCACCGCGCCACCACCACCCGCGCCGTTCTGGTCCTGAGCATGGCGTGGATGACCTGCACGGCGCTCAGCCTCCAGGTCAGCGGGGTGCCGCTGGCGTCCGAGCGCACCGTCACCACGCTCCAGTCACGTACCGACGCGATCCGCCAGACCGTGCGCGACGAGCGGGAGTTCTCCAAGACCGCCAGGATCGACGCGTTCGGCGCCACCCCCGCCTCCCAGCTCGTCCCGGACCTGCGCGGCAAGGACATGATCTTCACGTTCATCGAAAGCTACGGCCGTAGCGCCGTCGAGGACCCGATCATGGCGCCCGGCGTCGACAGGACGCTCGACGGCAGCACCGAGGCGCTCGCGAAGGCGGGCTTCCACGCCAAGAGCGGCTGGCTGACCTCGGCGACGTACGGCGGCAGCAGCTGGCTCGGGCACTCCACGTTCATGTCGGGCCTGTGGGTCAACAACCAGAACCGCTACCGGACCGTCTCCGCGAGCGACCACCTCACCCTCACCGACGCGTTCAAGAAGAGCGGCGCCTGGGACACCGTGGGGGTCATGCCCGGTGTGCAGAAGGGCTGGCCGGAGGCGAAGTGGTACGGCCTGGACAAGGTCTACAACGCCTTCCAGCTCGGCTACCAGGGACCGAAGTTCGGCTGGTCCACGATGCCGGACCAGTACACCCTGGAGCAGTTCCAGAAGCGGGTGCACGGCAAGAAGCACGCCAAGCCGCTGACGTCGTTCGTCATCCTGACCTCCAGCCACCAGCCCTGGGCGCCGATCCCCAAGATGGTCCCCTGGGACAAGCTGGGCAACGGCTCGATCTTCGACGCCATCCAGAAGGCGGGCAACAAGTCGTCCGACATCATCGCCGACTCCACCCGCTCCAAGGAGGAGTACGGCAAGACCGTCCAGTACTCGGTGACCGCCCTGACCCAGTGGCTCGAGCGCTACGGCAACGACAACACGGTCCTCGTCTTCCTCGGTGACCACCAGCCGATCTCCCGGGTGAGCGGCAACCACGCCAGCCGTGACGTGCCGTGCGCGATCGTCGCCAAGGACCCGAAGGTGCTCGACAAGGTCGCCGACTGGGGGTGGACGGACGGCCTGCGGCCCGCGCACAACGCGCCGGTGTGGAAGATGAGTTCGTTCCGCGACCGCTTCCTGACGGCGTACGGCTCGACCCCGCACCCGTCGAAGAACTAGAGGAACCAGCAGCGCGGCAGGCCGCGTCCACCCCGTCGCGGAGTCGGGCGCGGCCTTCCTACACTCACCGCATGGACAACCACACGTGCACCCACTGCGGCACCGTCGGCCTGGTGGAGGGCTTCATCGAGGACTCCGGCCAGGGATCGCGCGGGTACGCGCGCTGGATCGAAGGGGCCCTGGAGCGGGGGTTCTTCGGGGGCGCGAAACGGCTGGGCCGGCTCCGGCGGCAGATAGAGGCGTTCCGCTGCCCCCGGTGCGGGCGCCTCGAACTGTTCGCCACCGAGGAGGCGTAGCGGCCCGGCGGGGACGCCCGACCGGGCCGGTGGTGTCAGCCGCCGGACGTGTCCAGTTCCGCGTCCTCGCTGATGCCCGCGCAGTCGTACGGGTCCTTCAGCCAGCCGTCCGGCAGGACCACCCGGTTGTTGCCGGACGTACGGCCGCGGGGGCCGTCGGCGCCGGTCGGCCAGGGCTGGTCGAGGTCGAGTTCGTCCAGGCCCGCCCGCAGTTCCTCCAGCGAGGAGGTGATCGCGAGCCGCTTGCGCATCTCGGAGCCGACCGAGAAGCCCTTCAGGTACCAGGCCACGTGCTTGCGGAAGTCGATGACCCCGCGCGACTCGTCGCCGATCCACTCGCCGAGCAGGGTGGCGTGCCGGACCATGACGTCCGCGACCTCGCGCAGGACGGGTCGCGCCAGCTCCTCGGCGCGCCCCTCGAAGGCCGCGACCAGATCGGCGAACAGCCACGGCCGGCCGAGGCAGCCCCGGCCCACGACGACCCCGTCGCAGCCCGTCTCGCGCACCATCCGCAGGGCGTCCTCGGCGGACCAGATGTCGCCGTTGCCGAGCACCGGGATCTCGGGGACGTGCTCCTTCAGCCGGGCGATGGAGTCCCAGTCGGCGGTGCCGCCGTAGTGCTGGGAGGCGGTGCGGCCGTGCAGCGCGATGGCGGTCACGCCCTCCTCGACGGCGATGCGTCCGGCGTCCAGGAACGTGATGTGGTCGTCGTCGATGCCCTTGCGCATCTTCATGGTGACCGGGAGGTCGCCGGCGCCGCTGACCGCCTCGCGCAGGATCGCCCGCAGCAGGTTTCGCTTGTAGGGGAGGGCGGAGCCGCCGCCCTTGCGGGTCACCTTCGGGACCGGGCAGCCGAAGTTCAGGTCGATGTGGTCGGCGAGGCCCTCTTCCGCGATCATGCGGACGGCCTTGCCGACGGTCGCCGGGTCCACGCCGTACAGCTGGATCGAGCGGGGCTGCTCGCTCGGGTCGAACGTGATCAGCTGCATGGTCTTCTCGTTGCGCTCGACCAGGGCCCGGGTCGTGATCATCTCGCTCACGAACAGGCCCTTGCCACCGCTGAACTCCCTGCACAGGGTGCGGAACGGCGCGTTCGTGATCCCGGCCATGGGGGCGAGGACGACGGGCGGCTGGACGGCGTGGGGGCCGATCCGCAGCGTCGAGGGCATGGTGCGGGTGCTCGGGGTCGTCGGCGTGGGCATTCCCCCATTGTCACGCACACCGAGGGGTACCCGGTGCACATGATCGTGTACCAGTCATTAGTTAGACGCACTATCGATATCGGCGTACGATGAACGACATGCCCGAGCTGAGCCATCGCCGACGCGTCCTCGTGCTCGCGATCTGCTGCATGAGTCTGCTGATCGTGAGCCTGGACAACACCGTCCTGAACGTCGCCCTGCCCACCATGCAGAAGGAACTGCACGCGAGCGTGTCCGGCCTGCAATGGACGATCGACGCGTACACCCTGGTCCTGGCCTCGCTGCTGATGCTCGCGGGCTCGACCGCGGACCGCGTCGGCCGCCGCCGGGTCTTCCAGGCCGGGCTCGTGATCTTCACGATCGGCTCGGCGCTGTGCTCCCTCGCCCCGAACCTGGACTCCCTGATCGTCTTCCGCATGGTCCAGGCCGTGGGCGGCTCCATGCTCAACCCGGTCGCCATGTCGATCATCACCAACACCTTCACCTCCCCGCGCGAGCGCGCCCGCGCGATCGGGGTGTGGGGCGGCGTCGTCGGCATCTCCATGGCGGCGGGCCCCATCGTCGGCGGACTCCTGGTCGACTCGATCGGCTGGCGCTCGATCTTCTGGCTCAACCTGCCGGTGGGCCTCGCGGCGCTGCTGCTCACCATGGTGTTCGTCCCCGAGTCCCGCGCCCCCAAGGCCCGGCGGCCCGACCCGGTGGGCCAGCTCCTGGTCATCGCGCTGCTGGGGTCCCTGACCTACGCGATCATCGAGGCGCCCAGCTCGTCCGCCGCGCACACCCTGGCCTTCGGCGCGGTGGCCCTGGCCGCGCTGGTCGCCCTGCTGTGGTACGAACCGCGCCGCGCCGAACCGCTCATCGACCTGCGCTTCTTCCGCTCGGTGCCCTTCAGCGGGGCGACGGTGGTCGCGATCAGCGCGTTCGCGGCGCTCAGCGGCTTCCTGTTCCTGTCGACGCTCTACCTCCAGAACGTACGCCGTCTCGACGCCCTGCACGCGGGCCTGTGGATGCTGCCCATGGCCGTCATGTGCTTCGTGTGCGCGCCGGTCTCGGGGCGGCTGGTCGGCAGCAGGGGCCCGCGCTTCTCCCTGCTGACGGCGGGGATCGCCATGACCGCGAGCGGGCTGCTGTTCGCGGCCTTCCAGGCCGAGACCTCGAACGTCACCCTCGTGATCGGCTACGTCCTGTTCGGCCTCGGCTTCGGCTTCGTGAACGCGCCCATCACCAACACGGCGGTCTCGGGCATGCCCCGCGCGCAGGCCGGTGTCGCGGCCGCCGTCGCCTCCACCAGCCGGCAGATCGGCGGCACGCTCGGGGTCGCCGTGATCGGCTCGGTCCTGGCCTCCGGCGTGGGCAGGGGCCCGTACCAGGAGGTGTTCGTGTCCGCCGCCCGCCCCGGCTGGTGGATCCTGACCGCCTGCGGCCTCGCGGTCCTGGTGCTGGGCGCCCTGACGACGGGCCGCTGGGCCCACCGGACGGCGGAGCGCACGGCCGACCAGCTGCGCACGGCGGAGATACGGGACACGGCGGGCGTAGGCGCCTGACGCGGGGGCGCGGCGGCGCGGACGCGGCGGCCGGTGTCAGGCCGCCGTCCGCTCCCGCCCGCGCTCCCGGCGGAGCGCGATCTCCTGAAGCCGTTCGAGACGCTCCCGCGTCTCGTCGTCGGCGGGTGCGTACGACACCATCCGCGCGCCGTTGGTGGGCGCGAGCCACAGGTCCGTGTGGTCCAGCCTCAGCAGGCCCACATGGGCGTTGAGGAACTTCTTGCGCTTGCCGACGGAGCCGACCACCTCATGCCGCTCCCACACCTCACGGAACTCGGCGGACTGGGTCGTCAGCCGCTTCAGCAGCGTCTTCCACGCGGGCTCGCCGAGGTGGCCGGCCATGTTGGCGCGGAACTTGGCGGCCATGACCCGCATCGACGCCTCCAGGTCCACGGTGGCCGCGCGCCAGTCGGGGTGGGTGTAGCAGAGCACGAGGCAGTTGCGGTCCTCCGGGGGGACGGCGTCGAGGTCGCACAGCAGCAGCCCGTAGGTGCGGTTGTAGGCGACGATGTCGTACCGGCTGTTGGTGATGCAGGCCGGCAGCGGCTCCAGCTGCTCCAGCAGGATGCGCTGGGCGTCGGTGACCGGTGTGCAGCTGGCCCCGGGCGCCGGGTCCACGGCCCCGGCCAGGTTGAACAGGTGGGCGCGCTCGCTCGCGTCGAGCAGCAGGGTGCGCGCGAGGGCGTCCAGGACCTGGACGGAGACCTGGATGTCGCGCGCCTGCTCCAGCCAGGTGTACCAGGTGACGCCGACCGCGGAGAGCTGCGCGACCTCCTCGCGCCGCAGCCCCGGTGTGCGGCGGCGCCTGCCGCGGGGCAGTCCGACCTGCTCGGGGGTGATGTGCTCGCGGCGGTGCCGCAGGAAGGCCGCCAGCTCGTGCCGCCGGATGTCGGACGCGGGCGGGGCGTCGCGGTCCGTCGCCTGGCGCCCCTCGTCCGGCCTGCGCGCCGCTGTCCGCTGCACCATGGTCGTCATGCTCCCAGCCTGCCGCCTGCCCGACCCTGTTGCCAGGTAGTGCTTGTACCAGGATAAGGAGACTCTGGTACCACCCTGGGAGTCGGTGGAACCTCAGGGTGTGACCGAAACTCTCACTGCGCGCACGGTCCGCTCCCCGGTGCAGGAAACACCCCGGCTGAGCGGACTCGGACTGTTCACGGTGCTGCTGGGCGCCGCACTCCCCCTCATCGACTTCTTCATCGTCAACGTCGCCCTGCCGACCATCGGCGGGGACCTGCACGCGAGCGAGTCCGTCCTCGAACTCGTGGTGTCGGGCTACGGACTCGCCTACGCCGTCCTGCTCGTGCTGGGCGGCCGGCTCGGCGACCTGTTCGGGCGGCGCGAGTTCTTCCTCGGCGGGATGGCCGCCTTCGGCGTGACCTCGCTGGCCTGCGGCCTCGCCCCGAACGCCTGGACGCTGGTCGCGGCCCGTGTCGCGCAGGGCGCCGCGGCCGCCGCGATGCTGCCCCAGGTCCTGGCCACGATCCAGGCGGCGACCAGCGGCCGGCACCGCGCCAAGGCGATGAGCCTCTACGGCGCGACGGCCGGGCTGTCCATGGTCGCCGGACAGATCCTCGGCGGTGTGCTGGTGGCCGCGGACATCGCGGGCACCGGCTGGCGCTCGGTGTTCCTCGTCAACGTGCCGGTGGTGGTCGTCGGACTGTTCCTGGCCGCGCGCGCCGTTCCCGAGACCCGTGCCCCGCGCCCCGAGCCGGTGGACGTGCCCGGCACCGTGCTGCTGGCCGTGTCGCTGGTGACGCTGCTCGCACCGCTCACCGAGGGCCGTGCGGCGGGCTGGCCGCTGTGGACGTGGCTGTCGCTGGCGGTGTTCCCGTTCGCGGCGTGGGCGTTCTACGCGGTGGAGCGCGGAGCGGACCGGCGGGGCCGCACGCCGCTGGTGCCGCCGAGCCTGTTCGCGCTGGTGTCGCTGCGGCGCGGGCTGATCATGCTGGTGCCGTTCTCGATGGGGTTCAGCGGGTTCATGTTCGTGATCGCGGTGGCGCTTCAGCGGGGTGCGGGGCTGGGGCCGGTCCCGGCGGGGCTCGCGCTGACGCCGATGGCCGGGGCGTTCTTCCTCGTGTCGCTGTGCGGCCCACGTCTGGTCGCCCGCTTCGGCACCCGCGTGGTGAGCGCGGGCGGGCTTCTCCAGGGGATCGGTGTGGTCCTGATGGCGCTCGCGGTCTGGCGGTCCTGGCCGCACCTGGGCGTGGCGGAACTGCTGCCCGGTGCGGCGGTGGCGGGCGCGGGCCAGTCGCTCCAGCTCCCGATCGTGATGCGGATCATCCTGTCCGAGGTGCCGGCCGCCCGCGCGGGTGTGGGCGGCGGGGTCATGGTGACCACCCAGCAGTCGGCGCTGGCGCTGGGCGTGGCGACCCTCGGCTCCCTCTTCCTCGCGCTGGTGCCCGCGATGGGGATGCGGGACGCGCTGGTGACCACGCTCCTGGTCCAACTGGGCGCGGTCGCCCTCACGATCGCCCTGAGCCTGCGTCTGCCCCGCACGATCATCTGACGCCCGGGCGCCGACGCGGCGGGGCGCGGGGGCGGGGCGGCGCCGAGGGACTCCGGGTGGAATCCCTCGGCGTCGAGGCGCGCGGGGGCGCGGGGGCGGTGAACCCGTCTCGGACAAACGGTCGTTCGAGCGGGTTCCGCGGGCCGCGTCAGGGCACTCGGGGCGCTCAGGGCACGAAGACGTGCACCATCACCGTCTCGCCGGTGGGGTCGAGGGTGACCCAGCCGCTCGCCCGCCTGAACGACCTCGTGCCGCCCGTGATCGCGTCCTCGCCGTTCGCCCGGGAGTTCATGCCCTGCGCCGTGATCTGGCCGTAGGGCGTGTCGAACACGCCGGTCTCCTGCTCCTCGAGCGTGCCGCCGTCGACGGCCGTCACCACGCCCTGGTAGCCCCATGTGCCGTACGGCTGTCCCGTCCTGGTGAGGACGGCGGTGCCGAACTCGGTGAAGACGTCTCCGGCGACCGGGTTGGCCGGCAGGTCGGCGCCGCCGGTCCGGGTCAGGGTCAGCTCGAAGGTCCGCTCCCTGCCACCGCCCCAGCCGTGGTCGCCGGCCGAAGCGGCGGTGGCCGAAGGCATGGCCATCGCCACCAGGCCGGCCGTGGCGGCGGCGACCCCTGCGGCACGTCGAACTGATCGTTTCGCGAACACGAATGCTCCTTCGCTGCTTCGTCCTGTGCGAGGTCCGCCGTGAGGAGGCGGTTCGGCAGCGGTGATCATCACAGCCTGCCCCGGCCGCTAAACCCGTCGCGCCCCGGGCTACCCGAATGGCACCGGGAGGCGGGCCGGGCGCCACAGGAGGCGACACGCCGCGCGGGGGTGTCCGCGCCCTATATAACGGCTCCCATGGCAGCACTTGACTGGAAACTGGTCGTCGACGCGCGCGACTCCCTCGTCCTCGCGGACTTCTGGGCCGCCGCGCTGGGGTACGAGATCGAGGACAACAGTGCGTTGATCGCACGTCTGTTGGACGCGGGCCAGTTGCCCGAGGCGGCGGTCATCGAGCATGCCGACAGGCGCTACTTCCGGGGCTTCGCGGCGATCCGGCATCCCGAGGACCCCTACGACAAGGAGACCGGGATCGGCCAGGGGCGGCGCATCCTGTTCCAGGACGTCCCCGAGCCGAAGGCCGTGAAGAACCGGCTGCACATCGACGTCCACGCCGGGGCCGGGACGGAGGCGCGCGACGGGACGGTCGCACGGCTGGAGTCCCTGGGCGCGGCGCGCGTCGAGGAGTTGGACAAGGGCCCCGCCGGCCACTGGGTGGTCATGCGGGACCCGGAGGGCAACGAGTTCTGCGTGGCCTGAGCCACCCCCGCACACCACCGGGGCCGTGACCACCCGCCGGAACCCGGCGGGCCCACCGCGGGAACCGGGCGGCGGTGTGGGGTGGTTCGGTGGGGTGGCGTTCGGTTCGGTGAGGGGCATGGCGCCGGTGCGACGGCTTCAGTGGGTCGGGCGCAGTCCCTGGAGGAGCAGGTCGACGACCGCTGTGAACTCGGCGTCGATGCCGGGCCGCGCCCACTCCCGGTGGTAGCCCGGGTCGTGGAAGCGGCCCGTCGCGTGGAAGACGGCGCGGGCGGCCGTCGCCGGGTCGGCCATGGCGAAGGCGCCGGACTCCGCACCGGCGCGCAGGATCGTCTCGATCTGGCCGGTCAGGTCGTCGATGTGCTCACCGACCGCCGCACCGGCCTCCTCGGTCAGCACCATGTACGTGGCGAACAGCTCGGGGTCGTCCCCGGCCTTGCGGCGCTTGGCGTCCAGCAGGGCCGCCAGCCAGTCGCGCAGCCGCGCCCGCGGGTCCCGGTCCTCGTCGACGATCTTCGCGAGTACCTCGGACGTACGGTCCAGCCACCGCTTGGTGACCGCCTCCCGCAGCGCCGCCTTGGTCCGGAAGTGGCGGTACACGCTGCCGTGGCTGACGCCGAGCGCGCGGGCCACGTCCACCACGGTGGCCTTGGCCGGGCCGTGGCGGCGCAGCACCTCCTCGGTCGCTTCGAGGATGCGCTCGGCGGTCAGGGTCTCGGTGGTCGGTGCCATGGTCTCGACGGTACCCGGCGCCCGGGTCAGTGCTCGCTGTCGAGGTGGGCCATCTGCGCCCGGGGGTAGCGCTCCCCAGCAGCAGCGTCCGCGGGCACGGCCGCCTCGATGGCCGCGAGGTCGGCCTCGTCCAGGGTCACGTCCAGCGCGCCGAGCGCCTCCGCGAGGCGTTCGCGGGTGCGGGCGCCGAGCAGCGGGACGATGTCGTCGCCGCGCGAGAGCACCCAGGCGATGGCGAGCTGCGCGACGCTCGCGCCCTTCCGCTCGGCGATCTTCCTCAGCTGCTCGACCAGGTCGAGGTTGTGGTCGAGGTTCGCGCCCTGGAAGCGGGGCGAGTGGGCGCGGAAGTCGTTCGCGCCCAGCTGCCGGTCCCGGGTGAAGTGGCCCGAGATCAGGCCGCGGGAGAGCACGCCGTATGCGGTGATCCCGATGCCCAGCTCACGGGTGACGGGCAGGATGCGGTCCTCGATGCCGCGCGAGATCAGCGCGTACTCGATCTGCAGGTCCGTGATGGGGGCGGTGGCGACGGCCCGGCGGATGGTGTCCGCGCCGACCTCGCTGAGGCCGATGTGCCGGACGTACCCCTTCTCCACCAGTTCGGCGACGGCGCCCACCGTCTCCTCGATGGGCACGTCCGGGTCCAGGCGTGCGAGCCGGTAGACGTCGATGTGGTCGACGCCGAGGCGCTGGAGCGAGTAGGAGGCGAAGTTCTTCACGGCCGCAGGTCGGCCGTCGATTCCGATCCAGTCGCCGCCGGGGCCGCGCATGGCGCCGAACTTGACGCTGACCAGGGCCTGTTCCCGGCGGGCCGCGGGGGCGGTGCGCAGGGCCTCGCCGACCAGCATCTCGTTGTGGCCCATGGCGTAGAAGTCGCCGGTGTCCAGCAGGGTCACGCCCGCCTCCAGGGCGGCGTGGACGGTGGCGAGGGACTCGGCGCGGTCCGCGTCGCCGTACATGGCGGACATGCCCATGCAGCCGAGGCCGATCGGGAAGACGCGGGGGCCGGTGCTGCCGAGGGGGCGGGGGGTGGGGGTGCTCATGGGGACTCCTTGGGTTTCCTCCGTGGTGACTCCACCTTCGCATGACAGCTGACAGATTTCAATATCTGTCATTTGATAGTTGTCGCGTGTCCGGAAACGACGGACGCCGGGCGGGCTGCCGATGCAGCCCACCCGGCGTCCGGGAGGTCGTTCAGGCGGTACCGGCTAGCAGCCGATCAGCCGCGCGGCGAGGTAGCCCTCGATCTGGTCCAGCGACACGCGCTCCTGCTTCATCGAGTCGCGCTCGCGGACGGTCACCGCGTTGTCGTCCAGCGTGTCGAAGTCGACCGTCACGCAGAACGGCGTACCGATCTCGTCCTGGCGGCGGTAGCGGCGGCCGATGGCGCCCGCGTCGTCGAACTCGATGTTCCAGTGCCCGCGCAGCGCCTGGGCCAGGCCCTTGGCCTTCGGCGACAGTTCGGGGTTGCGGGACAGCGGCAGGACCGCGACCTTCACGGGCGCGAGGCGCGGGTCGAGCCGCAGCACCGTGCGCTTCTCCATCTTGCCCTTGGCGTTGGGCGCCTCGTCCTCGACGTAGGAGTCGAGCAGGAACGCCAGCATCGTGCGGCCGACACCGGCCGCGGGCTCGATGACGTACGGCGTCCAGCGCTCCTGGGCCTCCTGGTCGTAGTAGGCGAGGTCCTGGCCGGAGGCCTTGGAGTGTGCGGAGAGGTCGTAGTCCGTGCGGTTGGCGACGCCCTCCAGCTCACCCCACTCGTTGCCGCCGAACTGGAAGCGGTACTCGATGTCGGCGGTGCGCTTGGAGTAGTGGGAGAGCTTCTCCTTGGGGTGGTCGTACCACCGCATGTTCTCCTCGCGCAGACCGAGGCCGGTGTACCAGTTCCAGCGCTGCTCCATCCAGTACTCCTGCCACGTCTCGTCCTCGCCCGGCTTGACGAAGAACTCCATCTCCATCTGCTCGAACTCGCGGGTGCGGAAGATGAAGTTGCCGGGCGTGATCTCGTTGCGGAAGGACTTGCCCATCTGCGCGATGCCGAACGGCGGCTTCTTGCGGGCGGTCTGCTGGACCTGGCTGAAGTTGGTGAAGATGCCCTGCGCGGTCTCGGGGCGCAGGTAGGCGACCGAGCCGCTGTCCTGCGTGGGGCCGAGGTGGGTGGAGAGCAGCCCCGAGAACTGCTTGGGCTCGGTGAACTGGCCCTTGTTGCCACAGTTGGGGCAGTTGACGTCCGCGAGGCCGTTCTCCGGCAGGCGGTTGTGCTTGGCCTCGTAGGCCTCCTCCAGGTGGTCCGCGCGGAAGCGCTTGTGGCAGGAGGTGCACTCGGTGAGCGGGTCGGTGAAGGTGGCGACGTGACCGGAGGCCACCCAGACCTCGGTCGCCAGGATCACCGAGGAGTCGATGCCGACGACGTCCTCGCGGGACGTGACCATGTAGCGCCACCACTGGCGCTTGATGTTCTCCTTGAGCTCGACACCCAGCGGTCCGTAGTCCCAGGCGGCCCGCTGACCGCCGTAGATCTCGCTGCACGGGAATACGAAGCCACGGCGCTTGCTCAGGCTGACGATGGTGTCGATCTTGTCGGCGGCCACGGTGCTCTCTTCATTACGACGACGGGCGACGAAGCTGCCGCTTCAGGGCGGTGTGCTGCCCCAGGGCAGTGCACCGCCTCAGCGTTGCTTCAGAGCGAATGCTTCAGGTTACCGGCGGGGGCTCCCCTCCAATCAAATCGGTAGGCAGACCGCGGGCCTGAAGCGGGGTCCCCCGGATCCGCGAGCCGGGCCGGCACCCCGGCTTATTGACAACCGTTTCCATCTTTGTTGAAAATGAATGTCATGAACCCACGTCGTCGACGCCCCATACGCGCGGCCGCCCTGACCGCGGTCGCCGCCCTCACCCTCGCGGGCACCTCGGGCTGCCGCTCCGACAGCCAGGCCACGGGGTGCAGCCACGGGAAGAACGAGAACGACGGGACGCTCGACGTCGTCGCGTCCTTCTATCCGATGGCCTTCCTCGCCGAGCAGGTCGGCGGCCCCCACGTCCGGGTCAGCAGCCTGACCCAGCCCGGCCAGGAACCGCACGACCTGGAGATCAGCGCCCGGCAGACCGCGTGCCTCCAGGAGTCCGACGCGGTCCTCTACCTCAAGGGCCTCCAGCCCTCCGTCGACGACGCGGTCGCCCAGTCCGAGGTGCGCACGAAGATCGACGCGGCCTCGCTGACCACCCTGGAGAAGCACGGCAACGAGGTGGGCGGGCACGCCGCCGCCCACGACGACTCCCCGGGCGAGGAGGAGGGCGGCGGCAAGGACCCCCACCTCTGGCTGGACCCGGTGCGCTACGCCCAGGTCGCGGCCGGCGTCGGCAGGGCCTTCGAGAAGGCCGACCCCGACCACGCCGACGGCTACCGCGCCCGCACCAGGACACTGACGGCCAGGCTCCACGCCCTGGACACCCGGTACGCGGACGGGCTGCGCAGCACCCGGAGCAAGGTCTTCATCACCACCCACGCCGCCTTCGGCTACCTCGCCGAGCGCTACGGCATCACCGAGGAGGCCATCAACGGCCTGGACCCGGACTCCGAGCCCAGCGCCGCCCGGGTGCGCGGCCTGGAGTCGATGGCCCGCGCCGACGGGGTGTCCACGGTCTTCTACGAGACGCTCGTCAGCGACGCCACCGCCAAGACCGTCGCCAAGGACGCCGGGCTGCGCACCGACGTGCTCGACCCGATCGAGGGCATCACCCCCAAGTCCCGCGGCAGGGACTACTTCCAGGTCATGGACGCCAACCTGACCGCCCTGCGCACCGCCCTGGGGGCCCGATGAGCGAGGCGGTCCTGACCCTGTGCGGCGTCCACGCCGACCTCGGCGCACGCCCCGTCCTGCGCGGCGTCGACCTCGAGGTGCGGCGCGGCGAGGTGGTGGCGCTGCTCGGCGCGAACGGCTCGGGCAAGTCCACCGCCGTGCGCACCGCCGTCGGACTGGTGCCGGTGGCCTCCGGCGCGGTCGAGCTGTTCGGCGGCCCGCGCGAGCGGTTCCGCGACTGGCGGCGCGTGGGATACGTGCCCCAGCGCACCACGGCCGCGGGCGGCGTGCCCGCCACGGTGGCGGAGATCGTCGCCTCCGGCCGGCTCGCCCGCAGCCGCTTCGGCAGGGCGCGCAAGGCCGACCGCGACGCCGTACGGGCCGCCCTGGAACTGGTCGGCATGGCGGACCGGGCCAAGGACCGCATGGACGCGCTCTCCGGCGGCCAGCACCAGCGCGTCCTGATCGCCCGGGCGCTCGCCTCACGGCCCGAACTGCTCATCATGGACGAGCCGTTGGCGGGTGTGGACCTGGCGAGCCAGCAGACGCTCGCCCACACGCTTCAGGGCCAGGTGGCCGGCGGCACGAGCGTCCTGCTGGTCCTGCACGAGCTGGGGCCCCTGGAACCGCTCATCGACCGGGCGGTCGTGCTGCGCGACGGCCGCGTCGTGCACGACGGCCCGCCCGACCGGTCCCCCGAGGGCCACGACCCGGTCCACCACGCACACCCCCCGCACCACGTCGCCCGCGACGGGCACCTGGCGACCTCACCCCTTCCGACAGGAGAACGGGCCGACTGATGGACTTCCTGGACTACGCCTTCATGCAGCGTGCCCTGCTGGCCGCCGTGCTGGTCGGTATCACCGCGCCCGCCGTCGGCATCCATCTCGTGCAGCGCCGCCAGGCCCTGATGGGCGACGGCATCGGCCATGTCGCCATGACGGGCGTCGGCCTCGGCTTCCTGCTCTCCACCTCCCCGGTGTGGATGGCGACGGCCGTCTCCGTCCTCGGCGCGGTGCTGATGGAACTGATCCGCTGGTACGGCCGCACACGCGGGGACATCGCGCTCGCCCTGCTGTTCTACGGCGGTATGGCGGGCGGCGTGATGTTCATCAACCTGGCCCCGGGCGGCTCCAACGCGAACCTCACCTCCTACCTGTTCGGTTCGCTCTCGACCGTCTCGCAGGAGGACCTCACGGCGATCTGCGTGCTGGCCGCGTTCGTCGTCCTGGTCACGGTCGGCCTGCGCCGCCAGCTGTTCGCGGTCGGCCAGGACGAGGAGTTCGCGCGGGTGACGGGGCTGCCGGTGCGCGCCCTCAACCTGCTCACGGCCGTCACGGCGGCCATGACCGTGACGGTCGCCATGCGGGTGGTGGGCCTGCTCCTGGTCTCCGCCCTGATGGTGGTGCCCGTCGCCGCGGCACAGCAGCTCGGCCGCGGCTTCACGGCGACCTCGGTGATCTCGGCCGTGATCGGGGTGGGTGTGACCCTCGGCGGCACGATCACGTCGTACTACCAGGACGTGCCGCCCGGCGCGACGATCGTGCTGCTGACGATCGCGGCGTTCCTCGCGCTGACCGCGCTCGCCGCGCCCCTGGCCCGCCGGCGGGCCCGTGCGGCGGCCGCCGCGGACCTCGCGGGGGGCCTCGCGGCGGGCCGCGCCCAGGACGCGCCGACGGGTGCGGTTCCGGCCGCCCGGGAGGCGGCCGACGGGGCCGGAGTCTGACCGCGAGCCGTCTGGACTGGCACAATGGCCCGGCAAGGCGCAGGCCTGGACTGCGCGAGAGCCGAGGCGAGCGAGCCATCGCGAAGGAGGCAGCCGTGACGACCGCCGGCCCGCCCGTACGGGGACGTTCCACCCGCCAGCGTGCCGCCGTGGCGGCGGCACTCGACGAGGTCGACGAGTTCCGCAGCGCCCAGGAGCTCCACGACATGCTCAAGCACAAGGGCGACTCGGTGGGCCTGACCACCGTCTACCGCACTCTGCAGTCCCTGGCCGACGCCGGCGAGGTCGACGTGCTGCGCACCTCGGACGGGGAGTCCGTCTACCGCCGCTGCTCGACCGGCGAGCACCACCACCACCTGGTGTGCCGGGTGTGCGGCAAGGCCGTCGAGGTGGAGGGTCCCGCCGTGGAGAAGTGGGCCGAGGCCATCGCCGCGGAGCACGGCTACACCAACGTCGCCCACACGGTGGAGATCTTCGGCACCTGCGCGGAGTGCTCCGCGCGGTAGGCCCCGCCCCCCTCGCCCGCCGGACGGGCCAGGGCCTAGCGGACCCGGGGCAGCCGGGTGTCCAGGAGGGCGCGCAGGCGGTCCAGGTCCTCGGGCGATCGCGCGCCGCGCTTCACGAGCACCGCCGCGCAGTTCCCGCGCCGGTCGGGGCTGCGCAGCACGAAGCAGTGCTCGCCCTCGGCGTAGCTGCCGTAGTTGGTCCACGCCATGCGCGCGTCCATGTGGGTGCTGGCCGTCCGGACGCCGTCCTCGCCGACGGACACCCGCATCGTGCCGTGGTGCTGGTTGGCCTTGAGCAGGTTGCGGGCCGAGATGCGGGGTGAGCGGTACATCAGCACCGCCCAGGCGACGAGCCCGATGCCGAACGCGAAGAAGCCGCCGTGGTCCCCGCGCAGCCCCAGGGCCACCAGAGCGGCGCCCACCAGCCCGACGCAGACGTGGAGGACGGGGTGGAGGAAGAGGCCGTACAGCCCGCCCCGCTTGCGGATCAGGACCCTGACGGCGTCCGCCAGGTCCTCGACCCGCAGGTCGTACTCCAGCTCGACCTGTCTTCCGTGCTGCTCCACGGCCTGCTCACTCATGGTCCCTCCCCGGTCCTGCGTGCGAGCGGTGATCGTAGAGCAGCACCGCGGACCGCCGGTGAACCGGGGGCCCCGCCCACCGGCCCCGCCGCCGCGGCTACTCCTGGCCGCCCTCCATGGCCAGCAGTTCCTCGTTCGGGACGGCGCCGCCGAAGCGGCGGTCGCGGGAGGCGAACTCCACGCACGCCCGCCACAGGTCGCGGCGGTCGAAGTCCGGCCACAGCACGTCCTGGAAGACCAGCTCGGCGTAGGCGCTCTGCCACAGGAGGTAGTTGGAGGTGCGCTGTTCGCCGCTCGGCCGAAGGAACAGGTCCACGTCGGGCATGTCCGGGTAGTAGAGGTACTTCGCGAGGGTCTTCTCGCTGACCTTCGAGGGGTCGAGCCGGCCCGCCCTCACGTCCTCGGCGAGGGCCTGCGCCGCGTCGGCGATCTCGGCGCGGCCGCCGTAGTTCATGCAGAAGTAGAGCGTGAGCCGGTCGTTGTCCTTGGTCTGCTCCTGGGCGATCTGGAGCTCCTTGGCCACCGACTTCCACAGCTTGGGCATACGGCCCACCCAGCGCACCCGGATGCCCAGCTCGTCGAGCTGGTCGCGGGTCTTGCGGATGAAGTCGCGGTTGAAGTTCATGAGAAAGCGGACCTCGTCGGGCGAGCGCTTCCAGTTCTCGGTGGAGAAGGCGTACAGCGAGATGTTCTGCACGCCCATCTCGATGCATCCCTGGAGCACGTCGAGGACCCGCTCGGCGCCGACCTTGTGCCCCTCGGTGCGCGGCAGGCCGCGCTCCTTGGCCCAGCGGCCGTTGCCGTCCATGACGATCGCCACGTGCTTGGGGATCAGCTCGCCGGGGAGCCTCGGCGCACGGGCCCCGGACGGGTGCGGTTCCGGCGTCCGGTACTCACGGCGCTGGCGTCCCAGGAACCCGCGTACGGCCATGTGCTTCTCTTCTCCCTCGGTGTTTCTTCAGGCTCGGCCGCGCCTCGGGCCCGGCCTTGTCTCAGGTCGCTTCGACGTACGTCGCCCTACTGTTCCACGTAGCGCAGGGAGCGCAGTCCGCGCTCCAGGTGCCAGTGCAGATAGGCGGACACCAGCCCGCTGCCCTCCCGGACGTACCGGGGCTCGCACGCGTCGGCGGTCTCCCAGTCCCCCGTCAGCAGCGCGCCGAGCAGTCCGAGCGCCCCCGGCGAGGGTACGACGCTGCCGGGCACCCGGCAGTCGACGCAGACCACGCCGCCCGAGGCCACGGAGAAGAACCGGTTGGGTCCGGGCATGCCGCACTTCGCGCAGTCCCCGAAGCTGGGCGCGTAGCCGTTGACGGCGAGGGAGCGCAGCAGGAAGGCGTCGAGCACGAGATGCGGCGCGTGCTCGCCGCGGGCGAGGGTGCGCAGGCCCCCGACGAGCAGCAGATACTGCTGGACGGCCGGTTCGCCCTCGTGGTCGGTGAACCGCTCGGCGGTCTCCAGCATGGCGGTGCCGGCGGTGTAGCGGGCGTAGTCCATGACGATGCCGCCGCCGTAGGGCGCGATGGTCTCGCTCTGGGTGCACAGCGGCAGCCCGCGCCCCACCAGGTCGCTCCCCCGCGCGAAGAACTGCACGTCCACGTGGGAGAACGGCTCCAGCCGGGCGCCGAACTTCGACTTGGTCCGTCTCACCCCGCGGGCCACGGCACGTACGCGTCCATGGCCTCGGGTGAGCAGGGTGATGATCCGGTCCGCCTCACCCAGCTTCTGGGTGCGCAGCACGATGCCGTCGTCGCGGAACAGACTCATGGGCCCCATTCTCGCCTACGCCGCACGCGCCCCGGGGGGCCGGGCGTCAAGGGACCTCGCCCCGGCTGCGCGCGTTGGCGTACGCGGTCGCGGCGCGCAGGCGCTCCGCCGGGGTCGCGGCGCGCACGGCGTCCGGTTCCACGTCCCACTCCCTGCCCCCGCCATACGGCCTCAGCTGCACATACGGCCCCTCGTGCCCCATCACCACGCCGACCCTTCCGGTACGGACGTCGATGGCGTACGAGCCGATCGGCGGCTCCTGCATCACTCCTCCGCGGCCGGCCGCGGACGCCACTTCTTCACGATCTCCTCCGCTCTTCGACGCGCCGCGCCGAGTCTCGTCCCCCGAGTGATACGTGCACTGCAGCCATCGAACTCCCCCGCCCTGTCGACTTTTACCCTTCGCGCCCCCGTGGTGACGCTCTGCATCTACACTGGCGGGTGTCTGCGCTGTGCAAGACGCGAGGTGGACGCGGTGCGTTCGTCCGAGCGGGGGTTTCGCGGAGGTTCGGCCGCCGACACGCAGGCACACAACCCCAGTGGCCCTACCGCTCCCCGGGGTCGGGCGGCGCGAGGGACAGCAGGGCGTCGACGAAGGCGGGGCCGTCCGGGACCGCGCCGAAGTAGTCGCGGTCGACGGACTCGACGGCTTCGACGGCCCGCGCGGCGAGCCCTCTCCCCTCCGGCGTGACGAGCAGGCGTCTGACCCGGGTGTCCCGCTGGTCCTGCTCGCGCCTGAGGAGCCGTTTGGCCTCCAGGGTCCGGGCGACCTGGGAGGTGGTCATGGCGTCCATGCCGGCGTGTTCGGCGAGTTCGCGCTGGCTGGGTGGCCGGCCGTCGCGGCCGAGCCACCAGGCGCCGGCCAGCACGACGAACTGGGGATGCGTCAGCCCGAGGGGCCGCAGGGCTCCCGCGACGGCCCGCTGCCACCGCAGCGTGACCCGCCACAGCAGGAACCCCGGGTTGCCCCAGGGTTCCCGCCCCCGCCGCTCGCGGTCGGTCATGCGTGCCGCCGCGCGGCCTCGGCCAGGGCCGCCATGGCGTCGGGGAAGTCGGCGCCGATCCGGGGCCCGAGCTCGGGTCCCATCCGGTCGGCGGCCGGCCCCTCGATCTCCAGCCGGTGTGTGATCCGCGTACGGTCGCCCGGCAGCGGGGTCAGCAGATGGACGAAGCGCAGGGTGACGGTGTCCGGGATCACCGTCTCGTCGGTGAAGCCCTTGTCGGGCACGACCTCCGTGAGGACGAACGGCAGCGCCTCCTGCCCCTGGGGCGTCAGCGTCCCCGTCACGCCCGCCTCGAACGGTCCGGCCAGCGTCACGCGCTCGAGGCCCTCGTCCCACTCGGGCCAGGTCGCGGTGTCCGCGTACCGCGCCCAGACCTGGGCCGTGGTCACGTCGGCCTCGACGGTGTGCTCGAACTCCCACATGCTGCCACCTCCAGAAGATATGCACGCTTACCATCAGCATGCACACCATGGAGCGGGGGCGGGAGCGCGGACCCACGAAGCGGGCACCTGATGTCCCCTCAGGTCCGTTCACGGTAGCGGTCGGCGCGCCTCACCCCGAGACCGACACCAGCCCCGCCTCGTACGCGATGATCACGAGCTGCACCCGGTCCCTCGCGTCCAGCTTCGTCAGCAGCCGGGTCAGGTACGTCTTGGCCGTCGAGACGCTGATGTACAGCTCCTCGGCTATCTCCGTGTTCGACAGGCCTCGCCCCACCAGCGTCAGCACCTCCCGCTCGCGCTCGGTGACGGCCGTCAGCGCGCGGCGCGGGCCCACCGGTCCGCGGCGGGTCGCGAAGTCCCGGATCAGCCGCCGGGTCACCCCGGGCGCGATCAGCGCGTCGCCTGCCGCCACCACCCGCACCGCGCCGATGATGTCGTCCAGCGCCATGTCCTTGACCAGGAACCCGGACGCGCCCGCGCGCAGCGCCCCGTACACGTGGTCGTCGTCGTCGAAGGTCGTCAGCACCACGATCCGCGTCTCCCCCGGCCCCGAGGCGATGCGGCGGGTCGCCTCGATGCCGTCCATCAGCGGCATGCGGATGTCCATGACGACGACGTCCGGGCCGTGCTCCTCGGCCAGGGCCACCGCCTCGGCACCGGTGCTCGCCTCGGCCACCACCTCGATGTCCTCGATGTCCGCCATCACCATGCGCAGCGCCGTACGGATCAGCTGCTGGTCGTCGGCGAGGACCACACGCACCGTCATCGGGCGACCGCCGGCGCGGTGTCGGCGAGAGCGTCCGGCAGGGGCAGGCGGGCCGCGACGCGAAAGCCGCCGCCCGGGCGCGGTGCGGCGCTGAACTCGCCGTGCAGCAGGGCCACGCGCTCCCGCATGCCCGCGAGGCCGAAGCCCGTGTCGGTGGCCGTGCCGTGTCCCCGGCCCTCGTCGGTGACTTCCACGGACAGCGCGTCCCGACCGTAGTCGAGGGTCACGAGGCACGCGTCGCTGCCGGAGTGCCGTACGACGTTCGTCACCGACTCCTGGATGACGCGGAACGCCGACAGCTCGATGTCCGGAGGCAGTTGGCGGGGCTCACCGCCACGCCGCACCTCGACCCGCACACCGGCCGCCGTGGTCGCGGCGGCCAGCCCGTCCAGGTCCGCCAGCCCGGCGCCGTGGTCGTGCTCCTCGGCCTCGGCGCCGGACTCGGCACCGGCCTCGGCGGCCCGCAGCGCCACCAGCATCCGCCGTAGCCCCGCCAGGGTCTGACGGCCCGTCGCCTCCACCGCCTGCATCGCCTCCCGCGCGGCCTCGGGCTGCGTGGTCGCCACCCGGGCCGCCGCGCCCGCCTGAAGGGCGATGATCCCGATGCTGTGCGCGACCGTGTCGTGCATCTCCCGGGCGATGCGCAGTCGTTCCTCGGTCACCGCCTGCCGCGCCGTGCGGGCGCTCAGCTGCCGTGCGTGCTCGCGCGCCTGGTGCACGGAGCCGCCGAGCAGCCAGGCAACCAACGTCACCAGTGCCACGGCCAGTTCGGCCGACATGCCCACGCTCCAGCCGCACAGCAGCCGTACGCAGATGTACAGCGCGAGGGTGCCGACACCCATGGCCAGGGCGATGGCGGCGGTACGGCGCGGGCGGGTCGTGGCGATGAAGTACAGGGCCAGGACGGGCGTGAGGTACTGCGCCATGGGCAGTTCGCCCACCCCGATGGTCGTGGTCTCGCCGATGGAGGCGAGGATCAGCAGGGTGAGGGCGCGCAGCGGACGGCGGTCGAGCAGCCTGGCCCCGCACAGCACCAGCACGGTGGACAGCACGAGTGTCGTCAGCCCGTCCCAGCGGTACAGCTGGGCCGCCTGCCACTTCTGCGGCTCCGTCTCACCGGGCAGCCGGAACGTGGTCAGCAGCGTGAACAGCGTGCTCACCCACCAGACGAGCACGATCCAGGCGCGGGGCGCGACGGATCTGAGCAGGGGAAGCGACGACGTGGCGGGCATGTCGGCGATCGTAGGCACGCGGCACGGCACCGGTCATCGGACCGTGGACGTACACCCGTGGTCGACATCCCCGCCGGTGCGCCGGGGCTACGCCCCGGGGCCGTGCTCGACGGAGATCCTCTCGGGTGCGGGTGACCGGGCCGGGCGCAGCGTGCGGCGTACGCGTCGCAGGAGGGCCAGGTGGGCGGCGGTCAGGGCCACCAGGAGGGCGATGTTCACGAGCACGGCCGTGTGCATGCCGTCCGTGAAGGCCGTGCGCGCGAGGACGAGGAGGTCGCCGCCGAGGCGGCCCGGCAGGTGCGCGGCGGTCTCGGTGGCGCCGGCCAGCGTCGCGCGGGCGGCCCGCGCCGCGTCGGGTCCGACGGCCTCGGGCAGGCCGCCGGTGTGGAGCCTGGCCCGGTAGACGGCGGCGGCCACGGACCCGGCGACGGCCACCCCCAGGGCCTCGCCCAGGTTCGCGCCGGTCTCCCCGATGCCGGAGGCGTTGCCCGCGCGTTCGGGCGGGGCGGAGCTGATGATGGCGTCGTTGGTGAGGGCGAGCGCCGCCTGCACGCCGAAGGAGGCGAGGGCGAAGCCGAGGACGCCGAGGAGCGGGCCGGACGCCGGGCCCGTGCCGAGCAGCAGGGCCAGGCCCGGTACGGCCAGCAGGAAGCCGCCCGCCATGACCCCGACCGTGCCGGTGCGCCGGGCCACGAACGGTGCCAGCAGCGCGCTCACCACGCCCGCCAGCACGGAGGGCAGCGTCCACAGGCCGGTCACCAGCGGGGACAGGCCGAGGACCAGCTGGAAGTACTGCAGGAGCAGGAACTGGGTGCCGGTCACGGCGAAGAGGCCGAGCGTCAGACCGGCCAGCGCCACCCCGAACTCCGGGCGGCGGAAGAGCCGCAGGTCGAGCATCGGGTCGGGCAGTCTCAGCTGCCTGCGCACGAAGACGGCGCCCAGGCACAGTCCGGCGGCCAGGCTCAGCGACGAGGCGGTGCGCACCCCGTGCTGGGCGATCTCCTTGAAGGCGTAGACCACCGGCAGCACGGTCAGGACGGACAGCGCGGCGCTGACCGGATCCAGGCGTCCCGCGTGCGGGGCGCGGTACTCGGGCAGCAGCAGGGGTCCGGCGACCAGCAGGACGGCGCCCACCGGCACCCCGAGCAGGAACACCGACCCGTACCAGAAGTGCTCCAGGAACAGCCCGCCGACCAGTGGTCCGATCATCGCGCCGACGCTGAAGTTGGTCATCCACACCGCGACCGCGAGCCGGCGCTGCCCGGGGTCGCGGAACATGTTGCTGATCAGGGAGAGGGTCGAGGGCATCAGGGTCGCCCCGGCCACCCCCAGCAGCGCGCGTGAGGCGATGAGCGTCTGCGGGGTGGTGGAGAACGCGGCGAGGGTGGAGGCGGCGGCGAAGGCCACCCCGCCCGTCAGGAGCAGCCGGCGGCGCCCCGCCCGGTCGCCGAGGGTGCCCATCATGGCGAGGAATCCGGCGACCATGAAGCCGTAGATGTCCACGATCCACAGCAGCTGCGTCCCGCTCGGATGGAGCCGTCGGCTCAGATAGGGGACGGCCAGGTGCAGCACCGTCATGTCGAGGCCGATGAGCATCGTCGGCAACGCCAGGACCGCGAGGCCGGTCCATTCCCGGCGCCCGGCCCGTGGCGGGGCGCCGGCCTGCGCGGGCCGGGGCGCACCGGCCGAGGACACGGTGGTCAGCCGCCCGCGGGGGACAGCGCCAGGTGGTCCCGGCAGGCGTCGAGCAGCCGGCGTACCGCCGGGACGAGCGGGTGCTCGCGCGCCTCGTCGGGGGTCAGCCAGAGGGCGGTGGTGCCCTCGGGGCCGAGTTCCACGGGCAGGTCCGCCTCGACGGGGGCGGCCGTGCGGAAGACGTGCCACAGGTGGGCGTCGGCGCCGCGCCGGCAGCCGTCGCCGGGTACCGGGACCCGCATCAGGCGCTCCAGCCGCTCCCCCGCGATGCCGGTCTCCTCCCGAAGCTCCCGGGCCGCCGCCCCGTCGGGGTTCTCGCGGCACTCGACGTGCCCGGCGGGGATCGTCAGACCGAAGGGGTGGGCGGTGCGGTCGAAGAGGAGCAGGCGTCCCCGGGTGTCCCGGACGAACACGCCCGCCGTCTCGTGCCAGTACTCGCCCGCGCTGTCGGTCCACCAGCGCACCGCCGGGTCCAGCACGAGGGCCCGTTCGGCACACGCGCCGCACGCGCGGCACTCGCACAGGCGCCGGCCGCCCTCGGTGTACCAGCGCACCGCCTCGCGGTGGCAGCGCAGGCAGTAGTGGTGCGCCCGGCCGTCGCGCAGCGCGTCGTGCGCCACGAAGTCCAGTCTCATCTCCCGCTCCGTCCGCTGGGATGGGCATGGTTCCGCGCGGCGGACGACCCGGAGGTCCGCCGCGCGGAAGCCGTGCGTCAGGCCTGGCCGACCGTCGGTACGTCCAGGCCGTAGCGGGTGAACAGTTCCCTGTCGCCCGCGACGTAGGAGGTGTCGGTGAGCGCCGTCTGGTCGTTGGGGCCGCGGCTGCACATGCACATGTGCCGGCCGGTGGAGACGACCTGTACGGCGCGTGCGCCACCCGAGTTCATGATCTCCTCGGCGATGTCCTTGACGAGGTGCTCCTGGATCTGGAACCTGCGGCTGAACGCCTGCACCAGGCGGGGGAACTTGCCCAGGCCCAGGATCCGGTCGCCGGGCACGTAGGAGATCGCCACCTGGCCGTAGAAGGGCAGGAAGTGGTGGGCGCAGATCGAGTAGTAGTTGATGTCGTGCACGCGGACCACGCCGGCGTGCTCGCCCTGGACCTCGACGGTGGTCTTGAGGATCGTCGAGGTGTCGATCTCGTAGCCGCTCAGCAGTTGGCGGTAGGCGCGGACGATCCGCGGTTCGCACTCCGGTTCGCGGTACCAGTCCAGCGCCCGTTTGTCGGTCGTGACGTTCTCTTCGAGCCATTCGGCGATGCTGCTCATGAAAACACCTCCTGGTGGACGGAGTTGCGCCTGTTCCAGACTGCTGTTCCAGGTCGGCCCGCAGCGGGCCCCGCGTGAGCGGCTGCCCGGTTGCTCCGTCCTCGTACTCGGGCCGCACCTGACCGGGACAGGCGACGACGCCCGGAGTGTCCCTGGGTGAGCGCATACACACGTGCTTTGAACAGCAGTTTCGCGCTGACGGTGTCATGCTGCCCGGGGCCGCGGGGCCCGGCAACTCGTCAGCGGTGACCGGGTGATCCCTCACTCGTTCGGGTGCGCCGCGCCCTCCCGCTCCCCCGCCGCACGGGCCTCGATCCCCCGGAAGTGGTCCGCCATCGCGCGCTCCGCGCGCTCCTCGTCGCGGGAGCGCAGGGCGGTCACGATGGCGCGGTGGCGGCGGGCGGTCAGGGCCGGGGCCGTGCCGTCCGGCCAGTCGTGGGCGCGGGCGGCCCGCCGGAACACCGCCCAGAAGGCGCCCAGCAGTCGCGGCACCAGCGCGTCACCGAGGGAGCCGTACAGCAACGCGTGGAACTCGCGGTCGAGTTCGGGGAAGGCGCGGCCCTCGCGGCCCGCCGCCTCCATCCGTGCGACCACGGCGTCGAGGCGGTCGAGTTCCGCGTCGGAGAGCGTCACGGCGACCCGCCGTATCAGCTCCTCCTCCACCACCGCGCGCACCTGGAGGATCTCGTCCAGGGCGCCCACCGCGTCGTCGGGCCGGGCCAGGGCCCGGAAGGTGAGTCCGTCACCGGACGGGCTCAGGGCGGCCTGCCCGACGTACGTCCCGTAGCCGTGCCGGACCTCGACGATGTCGAGGGCCGTCAGGGCCTCCAGGGCCCGGCGGACGGAGCCGCGGCCGACCCCGAGGTCCGCCATCAGTTCGGACTCCGTGGGCAGCGGGTCACCGGGCCGGAGTTTGCGATCGAGGATGAACCGCATGACCTCGCGCTGAATCCGGCCGCTGATGCGTCGTTCGCTCCCGCGCCGGTCACCGGGCTCCTGGACCATGCGCCGCATCGTACGCGTGCCACAAAACGTCAACTACCCGTACGTCTCACCGTCATTGGTCCGCACCATTGGCGGCCGCGCCCTGCGCGCCGCGGACCTCGACCGCCCCCGCCCCCCTTCCCGGGGTCGCGCCGCCGCGCGTTTGCCGGCGGAACGGTGTGCGACGTGGGCGCCGACCCGCCGCCGGGCCGCTCGGGCGCGTCGGCGGACGGACACCGCGCGCGCTGCCACCATCCTGTGCGGAAGGAACGAGAGGACCGCCGAAGGGAGCCCTGATGACCCTGCCCACCCCGCTGACCGGTGTCGTCCCGCCCGTCTGCACCCCTTTGACGCCGGAACGCGAGGTGGACGTGCCCTCGCTGCTCACCCTCGTGGACCATCTGGTGCGCGGCGGGGTGGACGCCCTGTTCGTACTCGGATCGTCCTCGGAGGCCGCGTATCTGACGGACGCCCAGCGACGACTGGTGGTGGAGACGGTGGTCACCCATGTGGCGGGGCGGATGCCGGTGCTGGCCGGGGCCATCGACATGACCACGCCCCGGGTCCTGGACCATGTGGGGTACGCCGTGCGGGCGGGCGTGGACGCGGTGGTGGTGACGGCGCCCTTCTACACCCGCACGCACCCCGCCGAGATCGCCCGCCACTTCCGGGTGGTGGCGGACCGCTCCCCCGTGCCGGTCATCGCCTACGGCATCCCCGCGGCGGTGCACACCGAGCTGGCCCCCGAACTGGTGCTGGAGCTGGCAGCGGAGGGCACGCTCGCCGGGCTGAAGGACTCCAGCGGCGATCTGGCCGCCTTCCGCGCGGTCGTGACCGGCGCGCGCACGACCCCGGGCATCACGGGCTTCAGCGTGCTGACGGGTTCGGAACGGCTCGTGGACTCGGCGCTGGCGCTGGGCGCGGACGGGGCGGTTCCCGGGCTGGCCAACGTGGACCCGGCGGGCTACGTCCGCCTCGACCGGCTGTTCCGGGCCGGTGACCTTCCGTCGGCGCGCGCGGAACAGGACCGGCTGTGCGCGCTGTACGGCATGGTCGGCGCCGGGGACCCCGCCCGGATGGGCCAGAGCTCCTCGGCCCTCGGCGCGTTCAAGGCGGCGCTGCACCTGCGCGGAGTCATCGCGTGCCCGGCGACCGCCGAGCCGCAGGTGCCGCTGTCGGAGGAGGAGACGGAACGGGTGGGGAAGTTCCTGGCCGCGGCGGGCCTGCTGTGACGCTCACCGCACGGCGCCGAGCGGGACGCGCCGGAACACGATCCTCTCGTACGGGCCCTTCGCCCCCGTCTCGTACAGGATCCCGACCCGTCCACCGGCCAGGCGCGTCAGATCGCTGTAGGCGGCCGGGGCGCCGGACAGCGTCAGGACCTTGCCGAAGGTCTCGCCGCCGTCGGTGCTGCGCCACAGCGCCATCGCCCGGCGCGCGGTGGGCACGGAGGGGCCGCAGAACAGCAGCGGGGCGTCCGGTCCCGGGAGTTGGAGCACGCTGCCCTGGACCACGGGGACGTCGTCCAGGGTGTGCTGGACGGCGTACGGGTGGACCAGGGTCCTGCCGCCGTCCTCGGAGTAGGCGTCGAGCCGGTTGCCGGCGTCGGCACCACCCTGGTCGCGGGCGGTGAAGTAGATCCTTCCGTCGGGGAGTTGGGCGGCTCCGCTCTCGTTGGAGTTGTCGCGTCCGTCGTGGGAGTCGTCGCTGTAGCCGATGCGCCAGGTGCGGCCGCCGTCGTCGCTGTAGAGGGCGTGCGACCCGTAGTACCGGTACTCCCGCCCGGTGTCCAAGGAGCCCGGGGGCGGGGCGGCGGAGTGGTCGGCGGGGACGACGAGCCGGCCGGCGTGCGGTCCCCGGGTGAGGGCGAGGGCGTGCCCGGGGCCGGTCGCGTACCAGCGCCAGTCGGGGCGCTTGACCTGGGCCGTGATCTCGCGCGGCCTGGTGAAGTGGCGGCCGTCGTCGGCGCTGGTCTGCACGAAGACGCGGCGGGTCTGTCTGGAGGTCGCCTCGCCGCGCATGATCTGCGCCTCGGTCACGGACCCGGCGTTGTACGACGTGACGAGGACGATGCGGCCGGTGCGGGGGTCGAGGACGGGGGCGGGGTTGCCCCGGGTGTCGGCGCGGCCCGCGGCGACGACCGCCAGGGGACCCCAGGTGCAGCCGCCGTCGTCCGAGCGCCTGAGGACCACGTCTATGGCTCCGCTGTCGGCCACGCCGTCCCGTCTGCCTTCGGCGAAGGCGAGCACGGTGCCCTCACCGGTGGTGACGACCGCCGGGATGCGGTAGGTGGCGTAGCCGCCACGGCCCGCGGTGTAGGGGGTGGAGGTGAGGCAGCCGGGGGTCGCGGGGGCGGGGGCCGCCGCCGCGAACGGGGTGAGGAGCGCGGCGGTGGTGGCGGTGGCGGCGAGGAGGGAGCGGCCGAGGGAGGTCATGGTGCACATGCTCCCCGGGCGCGCGGGCGTTGATCCCTTGGCGGGGGACGCGTCACCGGGGTGAGTGAACCCCTCAGGAGGGCGTGCGAGCGGCTTCCAGGAGCCGGGGGACGTCGTCCGGATGGATCGTCAGAGCCGATCCCACCGCGGCCAGGACGTCCCGCTCGGCCGGTGTGTACGGGCCGTCCGCGAGGGCGATCCGGGCCGCCCGCAGGAGCAGCGCCTCCCGGCCGGCGGGGGCGAGATGCGGGGCAAGGGGGCCCAGGGCCTCATGGAGCTCCCTGCCGGGCCCCGCCTCGCCGGGCGCACCGCACGCGCGGCCGTCGCCGGCGGCGAACCCCTCGGCCAGGGCGCCGAGCCGGTCCCCGGTGCAGTCCTCGAAACCCGCCGAGCGCAGCACGTCGACGGCCGCCCTGAGCGTCGTGCGGGAGCAGGCGCCGCCCGCCGCGAGGACCGCGAGGGCCACCGCGTGGACCGCGTCGCGCAGCATCGCCGAGAAGCGCGTGGTGGTGGGGTGGTTCAGGGCGTCCGTGCCGAAGTGGCGCCGGCAGGAGGCGCACTCCACGACCGGGGCCGCCGCACCGCGCGACAGCAGCGGTACGCCCACCAGGGTGAGGCGGCGGCGGCCGGTGAGCCGCTGGTAGTTGCGGTCGCCCCCGCAGCCGGGGCAGAAGAACTCGCCGTCGCCCACGGCGGTCCACGCGACGCGGACACCCAGGACGTGCGTGACACGGCCCATGCGGGCTCCTCGGCCGTTACGTCCCCGTCCTGGCAGCACGCCGCACCTCCGTCCCGTGGCATCGTCGCCGCGCTGGGCGTGATGTTAGCCACATCGGTGAGGCGAAGTCAGCACCTCCGACGAGACCGATCCGTGATCTTCGGCCGGAATGGCCGGTCCACGACGCGGCCCCGGCCGCCCGTGACGGGCGGCCGGGGCCGTGAACACGCCGGTCAGGAAGCCGACCGGGGGATCAGCGGGTGGCGCGGTTGACGGCGGAGACGACCGCCTTCAGCGACGCACGTGTCGTGTTCGCGTCGATACCGATGCCCCAGAGGATCTTGCCGTCGATCGCGCACTCGATGTAGGAGGCGGCCTGCGCGGAGGCGCCCTCGCTCATCGTGTGCTCCTGGTAGTCCAGCAGACGTACGTCGATGCCGATGGACTGCAGGGCCTCGAAGAAGGCCGAGATCGGGCCGTTGCCGGTGCCGGTCAGGACCGTGTCCCGGCCGTCGACCGTGGCCTCCACCCTGAGGGTGTCCACCCCGTCGGTGTCCGTCGTGGACTGGCCCGTGCGCACCTGGACGCGGCCCCAGGCGTTGTCCGGGTTGGGCAGGTACTCGTCCTGGAAGACCGACCAGATGGCCTTCGGCGTGACCTCGCCGCCCTCGGCGTCCGTCTTGGCCTGGATGATCCTGGAGAACTCGATCTGCATCCGGCGCGGCAGTTCCAGCTTGTGGTCGTTCTTGAGGACGTAGGCGACACCGCCCTTGCCGGACTGCGAGTTGACGCGGATGACCGCCTCGTAGGAGCGGCCGACGTCCTTGGGGTCGATGGGCAGGTACGGCACCGCCCACTCGATGTCGTCGACGCCCACCCCGCGGGCGGCCGCCTCGGCCTCCATGGCGTCGAAGCCCTTCTTGATGGCGTCCTGGTGGGAGCCGGAGAAGGAGGTGTAGACGAGGTCCCCGATGTAGGGGTGGCGGGGGTGGACCTCCATCTGGTTGCAGTACTCCCACGTACGACGGATCTCGTCGATGTCGGAGAAGTCGATCTGCGGGTCGACTCCCTGGGAGAACAGGTTCATACCCAGCGTGACCAGGTCGACGTTGCCGGTGCGCTCGCCCTGGCCGAACAGGCAGCCCTCGATGCGGTCCGCGCCGGCCATCAGGGCCAGCTCGGCCGCGGCGACCGCGGTGCCGCGGTCGTTGTGGGGGTGGACGGACAGGCACACGTGCGCGCGCCGGGAGAGGTTGCGGTGCATCCACTCGAAGCGGTCCGCGTGCGTGGACGGGGTGGAACGCTCCACGGTCGCGGGCAGGTTGAGGATGATCTCGCGGCCGGGGCCGGGCTGCCAGACGTCCATGACGGCCTCGCAGACCTCCAGGGCGAAGTCCAGCTCGGTGTCGGTGAAGATCTCCGGGCTGTACTGGTAGCCGAACTCGGTCTCGGGGCCCAGCAGCTTCTCGGCGTACTCCATCACCAGCCGCGTGCCGTCCACCGCGATCTGCTTGATGTCGTCCTTAGAGCCGCGGAAGACGACGCGGCGGAAGACCGGGGCGGTGGCGTTGTAGAGGTGGACGGTGGCGCGCCTGGCGCCCTTCAGGGACTCCACGGTGCGCTCGATCAGGTCCTCGCGGGCCTGGGTCAGCACCGAGATCGTCACGTCGTCGGGGATCGCGCCCTCGTCCTCGATGATCGAGCGCACGAAGTCGAAGTCGGTCTGGCCGGAGGCCGGGAAGCCGACCTCGATCTCCTTGTAGCCCAGCTTCACCAGCAGGTCGAACATGGCGCGCTTGCGCGCCGGCGACATGGGGTCGATCAGCGACTGGTTGCCGTCCCGCAGGTCCGTGGAGAGCCAGCGCGGGGCCTCGGTGATCCGCTTCCCGGGCCAGGTGCGGTCGGGGATGTCGACCTGGTCGTACGGGCGGTACTTGTGGGTCGGCATGGAGGTGGACTGCTGGCGGTTCGCCATGATGCGAAGGCTCCTTGGGATGTCGGAGTCCGGAGGGACGGCCGACGGCGCAACGCCAGACTCCGCGGGGAGGGGGTCGGCCTCGACTACAGGCCCTCGCCGCGGCAGCTAAGGAGGAGCAGCCCGAAACGCATGGTGCTCCGCATCCTAACCGAGCCACGCCCGGCACGAGGGCCCGTATCAGTATGCGGGACCCGTGGAACAATTCGGACAAAAAGTGCGCCGCATCACAGCCGCCGCCTCGACTTCTCCCCATGCCGGTTGCGGGTAGTGACAGTTCAGTCACTTAGTGCAATGGTGGGGTATGACCAGCAACGGGGGCTTCGAGCCCGTCTTCTGCACCATCGTGCCGCCGCATGTCCTGGACAGGCTGGCCCGTCACGACGACCTCGCACTCGCCGCTCCCGCGCGCCGCACCCTCGAACGCGACGCGCTGGAGCGCACCCGCCGCCGGCTGACCACGGTCATCGGCGCGTCCGTCGCGGCCCCGTCCGCCGCCACCGCCGAGGGCCCGCGCCGCACCGTCTACGACGCCGGACACCGCCAGGACCTGCCCGGCGAGAAGGTCCGCGGGGAGGGCGACGAGCCCGGCCAGGACGCCTCGGTCAACCGGGCGTACGCGGGCCTCGGCGCCACCTTCGAGCTGTACCGGACGGTGTACGGACGGGACTCCATCGACGGCAGAGGACTGCCCCTGGACGCCAGCGTCCACTACGACGAGAACTACGACAACGCCTTCTGGAACGGCGAGCAGATGGTGTTCGGCGACGGCGACAACGAGGTCTTCCTGGACTTCACCATCCCGGTGGACGTCATCGGCCACGAACTCACCCACGGCGTCACCCAGTACACGGCGAACCTGACCTACTACGGCCAGTCCGGCGCGCTCAACGAGTCGCTGTCGGACGTGTTCGGCTCGCTGATCAAGCAGTACGGCCTCGGCCAGAGCGCCGCCGACTCCGACTGGCTGATCGGCGCCGGGCTGCTGGCCCCCCGCGTCACCGGCACGGCGCTGCGCTCGATGAAGGAGCCGGGCACCGCCTACGACGACGACGTGCTCGGCAAGGACCCCCAGCCGGCGACGATGGACGGCTATGTGCACACCGGCCAGGACAACGGCGGGGTGCACATCAACTCCGGCATCCCCAACCACGCGTTCTACCTGGTCGCCACCGAACTGGGCGGCAACGCGTGGGAGCGGGCCGGGCAGATCTGGTACGACGTGCTGACCGGCGGCCGGTTGCAGCCGGACGCCGACTTCGCCGCGTTCGCGAAGCTGACCGTGGCGGCGGCCAGGGCCCGCTACCAGGAGGGGGCGGAGTACGACGCCGTCCTGAAGGCGTGGGAGGGGGTCAAGGTGGCGGCCTCGTAGTCCCTTGGCCCCATGGCCCCGTAGCCCTGGACGCCCGACTCGTACTAGACAGGTGCCATGCGTATTCGAGTGAGGCGTACGGGCGGGTTCGCGGGCATCGAGCGCCGGGCCGAGGTGGACACCTCGGGCCGGGTCGACGCCGAGGAGTGGTGCGACCTGGCCGAGCAGGTCCTGGCCGACGGCCAGGACACACCGCCCAAGGGCGTGCCGGACGGGTTCGCCTACGAGATCACGGTGGACGCGCGGACCGTGTACTGCGCGGACCCCCTGCTGAGCGACGCGCAGCGGGCGCTGGTGTCGCGGGTGCTGAAGGAGGGAGCCTGACCGGCGCCACAGCGCCGCACGCTTCGCGTCAACTACCAAGTGCCGCACACCCGTTGACTCCGGTGACCACCGGTGCGGATGATCCGGCGCATGGCGACGAACCCGAACCAGAGCCCGATGTCCCGGTTCCCGGCCGGATTCCTGTGGGGTGTGGCGACCTCGGCCCATCAGATCGAGGGGGCGGCCGGTGAGCGCGCCCCCTCCGTGTGGGACGCGTTCACCGCCGAGCCGGGCCGGGTGAAGGACGGCTCGACCGCGGAGGTGGCCTGCGACCACTACCACCGCTACCGCGAGGACGTGGCGCTGATCGCGGACCTCGGCGTGGACGCCTACCGCTTCTCGATCTCCTGGCCCCGCGTGGACTCCCCCGGTGGCCTGGACTTCTACGACCGCCTGGTGGACGAGCTGTGCGCGGCGGGCGTACGCCCCGTCCCCACCCTCTTCCACTGGGACCTGCCCGTCGCGCTGGACTGGCTGGAGCGGGACACCGCCGAGCGGTTCGCGCAGTACGTGTCGGTGGTCGCCGAGCGCCTCGGGGACCGCGTCACGAAGTGGATCACGCTCAACGAGCCCGCCGAGCACACCCTGCTGGGCCACGCCCTGGGCGCGCACGCGCCCGGCCGGACGCTGATGTTCGACGCCCTGCCGGTGGCCCACCACCAGTTGCTGGCGCACGGGCTGGCGGTACGGGCCCTGCGCGCGGCCGGGGCGGACGACATCGGCATCGCCAACTCGCACAGCCCCACCTGGCCGGCGTCCGGGAAGCAGGAGGACAGGGACGCGGCGGAGTTCTACGACGTGCTGCTCAACCGGCTGTTCTGCGACCCCCTGCTGCTCGGCCGCTATCCGGAGGGCATCGGCGAGCTGATGCCGGGCGACGTCGACGCGGACCTCGCGGTGATCTCGGAGCCGCTCGACTGGTACGGGATCAACTACTACGCACCGGCCGAGGTGGGCGCCCCGCAGGGCACCGAGACCGAGTACGGCGGCCTCACCTTCCCCGCCGAACTTCCCTTCTCGGTACGCGAGATCGAGGGCCGCCCGGTCACGGACTTCGGCTGGCCGGTGGTGCCGGAGGGCCTGACCGAACTCCTGACCGATCTGCGCACCCGCTACGGCGACCGGCTCCCGCCGCTCGTGATCACCGAGAACGGCTGTTCGTACGAGGGCCTGGACGACCAGGAGCGCATCGCCTACCTGGACGGCCACATCGGAGCACTGCTGCGCGCGGTGGAGGCGGGCGTGGACGTGCGCGGCTACTTCGTGTGGTCGCTCCTGGACAACTTCGAGTGGGCCGAGGGCTACGCCCGCCGCTTCGGCCTGGTCCATGTGGACTACACCACCCTGAAGCGCACCCCGAAGGCGTCCTACGCCTGGCTGCGCGACCAGCTGCGGACGGCGCGCGGGCGCCGGTCGCCCGCGGACGCCGGGTGACACCCGGCGTCGTCGCGCTGCGGCATCCACCCCCGGCCGGAGGCCGCAGGCGGCACGACGGGGTATACACGTCATACAAGAGCACGGAAAAGCCCTACGGCTGTGTCGGTGCCGCGTCGTACCCTGGAAACCGCGAGGCCGCCCTCAGCTGTGCGGCCGTACGGAGGAGGAATCGCAGGCCACAGAGCCGGCCCATGACTCAGACACCCACAGCGCAGGACCCCGCGGAGGGGCAGGCCAAAGCGCGCTTCACCGTACCCGCCCAGCACCCCATGGTGACCGTGCTGGGGTCCGGCGACTCCCTCCTGCGCGTGATCGAATCGGCTTTCCCGGCGGCCGACATCCATGTCCGGGGCAACGAGATCAGCGCGGTCGGCGACGCACGGGAAGTCGCGCTGATCCAGCGCCTGTTCGACGAGATGATGCTGGTGCTCCGCACCGGACAGCCGATGACGGAGGACGCAGTGGAACGCTCGATCGCCATGCTCCGCGCGGGCGCGGACGGGGAGGGCCCCGAGGAGACACCGGCCGAGGTGCTCACCCAGAACATCCTGTCCTCCCGCGGCCGCACGATCCGCCCCAAGACGCTCAACCAGAAGCGGTACGTGGACGCGATCGACAAGCACACGATCGTCTTCGGCATCGGCCCCGCCGGTACCGGCAAGACCTACCTCGCCATGGCGAAGGCGGTGCAGGCCCTGCAGTCCAAGCAGGTCAACCGCATCATCCTGACCCGCCCGGCCGTCGAGGCGGGCGAACGCCTCGGCTTCCTGCCCGGCACGCTGTACGAGAAGATCGACCCGTATCTGCGCCCGCTCTACGACGCCCTGCACGACATGCTCGACCCGGACTCGATCCCCCGCCTGATGGCCGCCGGGACGATCGAGGTCGCTCCCCTGGCCTACATGCGCGGCCGTACGCTCAACGACGCCTTCATCATCCTGGACGAGGCCCAGAACACGAGCCCCGAGCAGATGAAGATGTTCCTCACCCGCCTCGGCTTCGACTCGAAGATCGTGATCACGGGCGACGTCACCCAGGTCGACCTGCCGAACGGGACCAAGAGCGGTCTGCGACAGGTGCAGGACATCCTGGAGGGCGTCGAGGACGTCCACTTCTCCCGGCTGACGTCCCACGATGTCGTACGGCACAAGCTCGTCGGCCGTATTGTCGACGCCTACGAGAAGTACGACAGCAGGTCCGGCACCGAGAACGGCGCGCACAAGCCGCCGCACGGCAAGGCCGGGCACGCGCACAAGGGGAAGTAGACCAGCACCACCATGTCGATCGACGTCAACAACGAGTCCGGAACCGAGGTCGACGAGCAGGCGATCCTCGACATCGCCCGCTACGCGCTCGCCCGGATGCGCATCCACCCGCTCTCCGAGCTGTCGGTGATCGTCGTGGACGACGACGCCATGGAGCAGCTGCACATCCAGTGGATGGACCTGCCGGGCCCCACGGACGTCATGTCCTTCCCGATGGACGAGCTGCGTCCGCCGGCCAAGGACGACGACGAGCCGCCGCAGGGCCTGCTCGGCGACATCGTGCTGTGCCCCGAGGTCGCCACCAAGCAGGGCGCCGAGGCGCCGACGCAGCACTCCATGGACGAGGAGCTCCAGCTCCTGACCGTCCACGGAGTGCTGCACCTGCTCGGGTACGACCACGAGGAGCCCGACGAGAAGGCCGAGATGTTCGGACTCCAGGCCGCCATCGTGGACGGCTGGCGTGCGGAGAAGGGCCTGACGGGGCCGTCCCCCGCCCCGACCGTGTCATGACACCCGAACTGATCCTCGGCGCGATCGCCCTGGTCGTCGTCGCCTGGCTCGCCGCCTGCGCGGAGGCGGGCCTCGCGCGTGTCTCCAGCTTCCGCGCCGAGGAGGCCGTGCGCGGCGGCCGGCGCGGCAGCGCGGGGCTCGCCCAGATCGCCGCCGACCCCACCCGCTATCTCAACGTGGCGCTGCTGGTCCGCGTCGCCTGCGAGATGGCCGCGGCCGCCCTGGTCACCTACGCCTGCCTCCAGGAGTTCACCAGCACCGCCGAGGCGCTGCTGGTGGCCATCGCGGTCATGGTGCTCGTCTCGTACGTCGCCGTCGGCGTCTCCCCGCGCACCATCGGCCGCCAGCATCCGCTGAACACGGCGACGGCGGCGGCGTACGTGCTGCTGCCGCTGGCCCGGATCATGGGCCCGATCCCGTCCCTGCTGATCCTCCTGGGCAACGCCCTCACCCCCGGCAAGGGCTTCCGGCGCGGCCCGTTCGCCTCCGAGGCGGAGCTGCGCGCGCTGGTGGACCTCGCCGAGAAGGAGTCGCTGATCGAGGCCGAGGAGCGCCGCATGGTGCACTCGGTGTTCGAGCTGGGCGACACCCTGGTGCGGGAGGTCATGGTCCCGCGCACGGACCTGGTGGTCATCGAGCGCTTCAAGACCATCCGCCAGGCGCTGACCCTGGCGCTGCGGTCCGGCTTCTCGCGCATCCCCGTCACCGGGGAGAGCGAGGACGACATCGTGGGGATCGTGTACCTCAAGGACCTGGCCCGCAAGACGCACATCAGCCGGGACGCCGAGTCCGAGCTGGTGTCCACCGCGATGCGCCCGGCCACGTTCGTGCCGGACACGAAGAACGCGGGGGATCTCCTGCGGGAGATGCAGAAGGAGCGCAACCACGTCGCCGTCGTCATCGACGAGTACGGCGGCACGGCGGGGATCGTCACCATCGAGGACATCCTGGAGGAGATCGTCGGGGAGATCACCGACGAGTACGACCGGGAGCTGCCGCCGGTGGTGGACCTGGGCGAGGACCGCTACCGCGTGACCGCCCGACTCGACATCGGCGACCTCGGCGAGCTGTACGGGCTGGAGGCGTACGACGACGAGGACGTGGAGACGGTCGGCGGCCTGCTCGCCAAGGCGCTGGGCCGGGTGCCCATCGCGGGCGCCTCCTCGGTCGTGGAACTGCCCGACGGGCGCGCGCTGCGGCTGACCGCGGAGTCCGCCTCCGGCCGCCGGAACAAGATCGTGACGGTGCTCGTGGAGCCGACGGCACCGGCCGCCGAACCCTCCGAGGAGTAGCGCCGCGCGGGCGGCGGGACGGGACGTCGCAGGTGTCGCACGGGAGCTCTTCGCGTGGCACCGGCTCCCACGAGCCCGGCGTGCCGCCCCGGAGGCCTGGCCCCGCGCGCCGGGCCACGGCACGCCTGGGCCTCGGCTCCCGGCTCCCGGCTCCCGGGTCCCGGCATCGTGCGCGTCCGGGGCCGCGGCCGGGGGTCCGGGCCGGGCGTCCACCGGGTGGGGCGGGCGTCGCGGCCCGGGCTCAGGGCCCTGGTCCGGTGACGGCGTGACGCGCCGCACCCCGTGGTGGTCGCGGGTCCCGTGCTTCGTATGCTCGGGGCATGACCGACAGCAACGCGACCGACAGCGGCGCGCTCGACCCCGAGGACCGCAAGATCGTCACGCTGGCCCGCTCCGCGCGGGCCCGCAACGGGGTGCCCGAGGGGGCGGCGGTGCGGGACGAGACGGGGCGGACGTACGTGGCCGGGACCGTGTCCCTGGAGTCCCTGAAGCTGAGCGCGCTGCGCACGGCGGTGGCGATGGCCGTGGCGTCCGGGGCGACGTCCCTGGAGGCGGCGGCGGTGGTGACCGGCGCGGACACCGTGTCCCCCGAGGACCTGGCGGCCGTACGGGACCTCGGCGGCACCGGCACGCCCGTGCTCCTGGCCTCCCCCGAGGGCCTGGTCCGTCAGACCCTCCCGGCGAACTGACCCCGGGGGCCGGGCCGAGGACCCGCCGCGCGGATCGGCGGCCTCCGCCGGCCCGCGCACCCCGCCGGAGTGGACACCCGCACGGAAACTGACGGCCCGTCAGTCCAATTGCGGCATCGCCATTGACTTCTCACACGGCCCCCACGTCAATGGCCCCCTGTCGGCGCAGAAGAGCCGCTGCGCCCAACTCCACACAAGGGGGCATTCATGGCCTCGGGAACCCGAAGACACCGCTGGGCCTCGGTGCTCGCGGTGACCGCCCTGGCGGTCGCCGGGGGCGGTGCGCTGGCCGCTCCGGCCGACGCGGCATCACAGCAGGTGAGCTTCCCCACCCACTGCATCCCGCCCGCGGTCGCGGGCATCCCTCCGATCGACGGCACGACCACCGCGAAGATCGCGGTGGACAAGGCCACTCCCAAGGTCGGCGACACGGTCACCGTGACGTACACGGTCGTCTCGCCCGCCGCCAGCAACCCGACCGACATCGCCCTGCCCGCCGACATCATGACGCCTTCCGGCAAGGTCACCCTGGGCGGCGCCCAGAGCGGAAGCGTCACCGTCACCGGGCCCAAGAAGAACGACCCGGTCGCGGGGAAGGCGCCCTTCCCCTCGTTCAGCATGACGGGCACGTTCACCGTCACCGCCCCCGGCGCCATCACGCTCTCGCCGGGCGACTACAACATCCACACCAGCTACATCCTCGAACTGGACACCCCCTGCACGGTCACCAACCCGCCCGCACCCGTCTCCGAGACGGTCACGGCGGGGGACAACACCCCGGTCAACAACCGCGCCATCACGCTCGGTTCGGCCTCCGGGAAGCCCGGTGACAGTGTCACCGTCCAGGGCAGCAACTTCACTCCGGGCGCTGCCGTCACCCTCGCGGGACGCTCCGGCTCCACGCAGACCGCGGACACCGCCACCGTCACCGCCGACGCCCAGGGCGGATTCAGCGGCTCGCTCACGGTCAAGGACAAGACGACCAGTGGTGTCGTGGCCTACGAGGGTGCCGCCTACAGCACGGACAAGGGGGCCGGTCCGGCGGCGTACACGGTGGTCGACGACACCCCGGTGCCTCCGGGCAGTCAGAAGCTCACCACCACCGTGAAGGCGGGCACCCTGTCGATGTCGCAGGCCGGGGACTCCGTCCAGCTGTCGGCGGTGGACTTCGGCAAGGACGGGACCTCCCAGGGGGCCCTGCAGACGGTGACGGTGCAGGACTTCCGCGGTGGGCCCGCGGGCTGGTCCCTGACCGGCAAGGTCACCGACTTCACCGCTCCCGGCGGGAAGATCGACGCCGGGAAGCTGAGCTGGACGCCCTCCTGCGCCACCAAGGCGGGCAGCCCCAGCACCTGTCAGGCGGGCTCGGCGGGCACGGTGGGACTGTCGGGGGCGACCCTGGCCTCCACCCCCGACGGCACGCTCACCGGCGGTGAGTTCACCGTCGACGCCGGCCTGTCCCTGAGCGTCCCGGCCTTCACGCCCGCCGGTTCGTACGCGGGCGTGCTGACGCTGACGCTCACCTGACCGGTCCCCACCGGTTCCGCACCTCAACCCGGCGGCCGGGCGACCCACGCACCGGGGTTCCGCGCCCGCCCGTCCGCCTCAGCCCGGGGGTCCGCACCCATGCGCAAGCAGCACGTCCGCACGCCGCAGGTCCGCACACCGTACGCCCTCCTGCTGAGTCTCCTGTCGGTGCTGCCGTGCCTCGCCCTGTGGGCCGCCGGCCCCGCCCACGCGGCCGACAACGGCAGCTGGTCGGTGTATCCGGCCGCCTCGCGGCTCGGCGCCCGCCCGTACTTCTATCTGTCCGCCGATCCCGGCACGACCCTGAAGGACCAGGTCGTCGTCGCCAACAAGACCGGCGCGCCGCTCACCTTCCGGCTCTACGCGGCCGACGCCTACAACACGGCCCGCGACGGCGGCTTCGCCGTGCGGACCCTCACGGAGCGGCAGCGCGGGGTCGGGGCCTGGGCGAAGCCCGCCAAGAGCCGGGTGACGGTACCCGCGCACGGCTCGGTCACCGTGCCGTTCACGCTCGCGGTCCCCGAGGGCGCCGAGCCCGGCGACCACCCGGGCGCCCTGGTGGCCCTGGACGAACGCGTCGACAAGGGGACCGGTGCCGTGGCGCTCGGCGTGCAGCGGGCCGTCGGCGCCCGCGTCTACCTGCGGGTCGGCGGGCCCACCGTTCCCGCCCTCGCCGTCGAGGACGTCCGCGTCAGCCATCACCAGCCCCTGGTCCCGGGCCTGGGCGAGAGCACCGCGACCGTCGCCTACACGCTGCACAACACGGGCAACGTCACGGTCGACCCGAAGGTGCGGCTGCGGGCGAAGGGCCTGTTCGGCCGTACGCTCCTGACCCGCGACCTGGCCAAGGTCCCCTCCCAGCTGCTGCCCGGACAGCGCGTGCGGCTCAGCGAGACCTGGCGGGGGGCGCCGCAGTTCGACCGGGCCGACCTCACCCTGACGGCGAGCGCGCAGGGCACCCGCGAGTCGGCGGGCGCCTCGTTCCTCGCGCTGCCGTGGCTGGTGGTGTCCGTGGCGGTCGCCGCCGGCGCCGTGGCGGGCGCGCTGGTCGTCAGAGCGCGTCGGGGCCGCGCTCGCCCGTCCGCACCCGCACCAGCGTCTCCACCGGAACGGCCCACACCTTCCCGTCCCCGATCTTTCCTGTCTGCGCCGCCCTCACGATCGCGTCGATGACGGCCTCGGCGTCCGCGTCCTCCACCACGACCTCGATCCGCACCTTGGGCACCAGGTCCACCCGGTACTCGGCGCCCCGGTAGACCTCGGTGTGCCCGTGCTGGCGCCCGTAGCCGCTCGCCTCGGTCACGGTCAGACCGTGCACGCCGAGTTCCTGGAGGGCCGTCTTCACACTGTCGAGGCGGAACGGCTTGACGATCGCGGTGATGAGCTTCATCGCTGGGGGTGACCTTACTGCGCGGCGGGGCGGGAGGTGAGGGCAGTGACGGCGTGGCCGACCGGGGCACCATGGCCCACGACCCCGTGATCGTAGGCCGTCTCGGCGTGCACCGTCGCGTCGAGACCGGTGTACTCCTCCTCCTCGCTCGCGCGCAGCCCCATCACCCTGTCGAGCAGCTTGCCGATGCCGTACGTCACCGCGAACGCGTACGCCCCCACGACGGCCACGGCGAGCGCCTGCCTGCCGAGCGGGGCCAGACCGCCGCCGTAGAGCAGGCCCTCGCGCCCGCCGGTCATCGCCTTGGCCGCGAAGACACCGATCAGCAGGGTGCCGACGACACCGCCGACGAGGTGGACGCCGACGACGTCGAGGGAGTCGTCGTAGTTCAGGCGGAACTTCCAGCTCACAGCGTACGAGCACAGGACACCGGCGGCCAGGCCCACCACCAGCGCGCCGAGCAGGGACACCGTGCCGCAGGAGGGGGTGATGGCGACCAGGCCCGCGACCGCGCCGGACGCCGCGCCCAGCGTGGTGGGGTGGCCGTCGCGCCGCTGCTCGACGAAGAGCCAGCCGAGGAGTCCGGTGCAGCCGGCGGCGAGGGTGTTGAGGAAGGCGGACGCGGCGAGCCCGTTCGCGCCGAGGGCCGATCCGGCGTTGAACCCGAACCAGCCGAACCACAGCAGCCCCGCCCCGAGCATGACCATGGGCAGGTTGTGCGGGCGCATGGCGTCCTTCTTGAAGCCCAGGCGCGGGCCCAGCACCAGGCACAGCGCGAGCCCGGAGGCACCGGAGGTGATCTCGACCGGCAGGCCGCCCGCGAAGTCCAGCGCGCCGAGCCGGGCGCCGATCCAGCCGCCCGGACCCCACACCCAGTGCGTGACGGGAACGTACACGAGCAGCGCCCACACGGGGACGAAGACGAGCCACGCCCCGAACTTCGCCCGGTCCGCGACGGCGCCGCTGATCAGGGCGGCCGTGATGATCGCGAAGGTGAGCTGGAACGTCGCGAACAGGACGGTGGGCACACTGCCGTGGAGGCTGCCCGGGCCGATCCCCGCCATACCGACGTGGCTCAGGTCGCCGATCAGGCCGGCGCCGCTGTCGTCCCCGAAGGCGAGCGAGTAGCCCGCGGCGAGCCACACCACCGTCACCAGGGCGATCGACACGAAGCTCATCATCAGCATGTTGAGGACGCTCTTCGCGCGGACCATGCCGCCGTAGAAGAGGGCCAGGCCCGGGGTCATCAGCAGGACGAGGGCGGTGGCGGCGAGCAGCCAGGCGGTGTCACCGCTGTCGAGGGCGGGTGCCTTGGCGGCGGCCAGGAGCGTGGTCGCGGTCTGCACGGGCGGTCTCCTCGGGTGGGGGGATCTTTCGAGCCTCACCGTCCCGCGTTTCCTGTCGCGTACGGGGATGTTTCCGTGACGTTTCGTGTTGCGTGCACGTTTCCGGAACCTCACCGTGCCCCACGGGCCCCGCGACGGTACGGCGGGAGTCCGTGGATCAGGGAGAATGGGCGCCATGAGCGTTCGCAGCCAGTCCTCCGAGCCGACCGAGGCCGCCCACCGGGCCGGATTCGCCTGTTTCGTCGGCCGCCCCAACGCGGGCAAGTCCACCCTCACGAACGCTCTGGTCGGGCAGAAGGTGGCGATCACCTCGAACCGTCCGCAGACGACGCGGCACACGGTGCGGGGCATCGTGCACCGGCCGGACGCGCAGCTGATCCTGGTGGACACCCCCGGACTGCACAAGCCGCGCACGCTGCTCGGTGAGCGGCTCAACGACGTGGTCCGCACGACCTGGGCGGAGGTCGACGTGATCGGCTTCTGCCTGCCCGCCGACCAGAAGATCGGCCCGGGCGACCGCTTCATCGCCAAGGAGCTGGCGGGGATCAAGAAGACCCCCAAGGTCGCGATCGTCACCAAGACCGACCTCGTGGACCCCAAGGCCCTGGCCGAGCAGCTGATCGCGATCGACCAGCTCGGCAAGGAGCTGGGCATCGAGTGGGCCGAGATCGTGCCCGTGTCGGCGGTGGGCGACAAGCAGGTGGAGCTGCTGGCCGACCTGCTCGTCCCGATGCTGCCCGAGAGCCCGGCGCTCTACCCCGAGGGCGACCTGACGGACGAGCCGGAGCAGGTCATGGTGGCGGAACTGATCCGCGAGGCGGCGCTGGAGGGCGTGCGCGACGAACTGCCGCACTCCATCGCGGTGGTGGTGGAGGAGATGCTGCCGCGCGAGGACCGCCCGGCGGACAAGCCGCTCCTGGACATCCACGCGAACGTCTACATCGAGCGGTCGAGCCAGAAGGGCATCATCATCGGGCCCAAGGGCAAGCGGCTCAAGGACGTCGGCATCAAGTCCCGCAAGCACATCGAGGCGCTGCTCGGGACGCCGGTCTTCCTCGACCTGCACGTGAAGGTGGCCAAGGACTGGCAGCGGGACCCGAAGCAGCTGCGCCGCCTGGGCTTCTGAGGCATCGGCCGCCGGGTTCGAAGGCGCCTCACGGCGAGCGGCGGAACCCGATGGTCGGCACGGCCCTGCGCCGCGGCCAGGGCTCGGCGGGCACCTCGGGGACCAGCCCCTCCAGGAACGCGTACCGGCCGAGCGCGGCGGGGTCCTGGTCCTCGTAGGACTGGACCCTGCGCCACCAGGCGGCGATCTCGGACCAGCCGGGCGCCGAGAGCGAGCCGCCGAACTCCTGCACCGACAGGGCGGCGGTCAGCCCGGCGAACGCGAGCCGGTCGGCGAGCGGCCAGTCGGCCAGGGTGCCGGCGACGAAGCCCGCCACGAAGACGTCACCCGCCCCCGTGGGGTCCAGCGCCTCCACGGCGATGGCGGGCACCCCGGCGCTCTCCCCGGTGCGCCGGTCCACCGCGTACGCGCCCTCGGAGCCCAGGGTGACGACGGCCAGCGGCACATGCTCGGTCAGCGCGTGCGCGGCGGCGCGCGGGCAGTCGGTGCCCGTGTAGCGCATGGCCTCCTGCGCGTTCGGCAGGAACGCCTCGCAGTGCGCGAGATCGGCGAGGCCGGCCAGATCCCAGGCGCCGGTGTCGTCCCAGCCGACGTCGGCGAAGACGCGGGTGCCGTGCCGCGCGGCCGTGCCGATCCAGGGGGCGCGGCGGCCGGGGGTCAGTGAGGCGACGGCGGCGCGGGCGCGGGGCGGGCAGGCCGGGCCGGGCTCCTCGGGCGGCGGCTCGTGGCCGTGGGAGACCATGGTCCGCTCCCCCTCGTACGCCATCGAGACGGTGACCGGCGAGTGCCAGCCGGCGACGCGGCGCGAGGTGGAGAGGTCGATGCCCTCGCCCCGCTCCATCTCGTCCCAGCAGTACTCGCCGTAGTGGTCGTCGCCGAAGGCCGCCGCGAGGCAGGTCCTCAGGCCCAGGCGGGCCAGCGCGGTGGCCATGTTGGCGACGCCGCCGGGGCTGGACCCCATGCCGCGCGCCCAGGACTCGGTGCCGCGCACCGGGGCCGAGTCGAGTCCGGTGAAGACGATGTCGAGGAAGACCGTGCCCGTGAGGTAGACGTCCCAGGGCGGATCGCCGGGTGCGCGCAGCGCGGCGAGCGGATCGGTGTGGGACGGGTGGTGCTGGTGTTCCTCTCCGTGGATCCCGGTCACGGTGGCTCCCTGGCGTGGTGCGGATCCAGCCAGTGTGCACCAACCGGGCGCGGGGGCGGCGCGGATGGCTCGGGGAGTGTGGGCCGTACGGGCGCGGGGTGCGGGGCCGTGGTCGGCGCCGGGGGCCGGCGGGAGGGAGGGGCACGGCCGGCGGGGGCGCACGCAGGCGCACATGGGCAGGCGAGGGCGCGCGGACGGTGCTTCATCGACGCGCACGCGCACCCCGAACGACCCCTGAGAGCCCGGAAAAAGCGCTCTGCTACCCGCCTCGACCAGCTCCAAACGCAGGAGTGTCCCAGATCACACACTCCCCGCTTTTTCTCGAACCCCGTGCTTGATACAAATTGCCCGCGCGTTCCTGTCGGTCGACGGACGGCGCCCCCCTTCCCTGAGTCGCTCCTTTCGTCTGCCCTGGAACGCCCGTGCCCTCGCGCCCCGCCCCTCCCTGGCCCCTCCTCGCCCTTTTCACGGTCGGGTATCTGGCCGCGTACCTGCTGCCCACCACGGTCGGCAGACTCGACTCCGGGCTCCCGCTGTCGGCCACCGCGGCGGGCTCCATCGGCACCGCCCTGCTGCTGAGTTCGGCCGCGGCGGGCTTCCTGCTCGCCTCCCACGTCCGCCGGGTCGGCCCCCGCCGCCTCGCGCGCGCCGGACTCCTGCTCTGCGCCGCCGGATACGGCACCGCCGCGCTCAGCCACGCCATCCCGGTGGTCGTGGCGGGGGCGGTCGTCGGCGGATTCGGCTCCGGCACCGCCACCACGGTCGCCGCGAGCGGCATCGCCGCCGAACGCGACCCGCACCGCACCTCCACCTGGGGGCTGCTCGGGGTCTCCGCGCTCGCCGCGGCGATCTACCTGACGATTCCTCACCTCGGCGCCGGCCACGGCCAGCCGCTCGCGGCGCTCGCGCTCACCGCGCTGCTGGTGTGGCCGCTGACCGCCCGGCTCGACACCCCCGCCGCGGCGGCCACCACACACCACGGCACGGGCAACGCCGGACGCCGTCTGCCCCACGCACGTTCGGGCTTCGTCCTCGCCGGCGGCATCCTGGTCTGGTCCCTCGCCCAGAACGCCCTGTGGGGCGTCAGCCAGCGCATCGGCCTCGGCCAGGCGCACCTGAGCGAGGTCACCGTCGGTGCCGTCTTCGCCGTCGCGCTGGGCGCCGGACTGCTCGGGGTGGTCGGCGCGAGCGCGCTCGGCGCACGACTCGGCAACGCCCTGCCCATCGGCGGGGGGACCGCGCTCATCGCCGGCTGCATCGTCCTCAGCGCCGGTGCGAACGGCCTCGGCACCTTCACGACCGGCGAGATCGCCTGGAACGTGCTCTACCCGATCGTGCTGTCGTACCTGCTCGGTCTCTCGGCCTCACTGGACCCGCACGGGCGCTGGGCGGTCCTGGTCGGCTCGGCCTCCTCGCTCGGCACGGCGGCGGGGCCCCTGGCGGGCAGCCTGCTCGCGGCGTGGGCGGGCTTCCCCACGATGGGCGCGATCCTGGCCCTCGTCCTGCTGGCGATCACGCTGCCGCTGACCGCGGTGGCCCGCCGCGGGGGCACGGCGACCACGGTGGTCGCCGAGCACCAGGTGGTGGAGATCCCCCTGGAGGCCCCGGCGACCCCCCGGGAGGCCTTCGGCACGGCGGGCCCCCAGCACACGGCGGACCTCTGACCTCAGTGCCCGGCGAACCGGTACGCGTCCACCTCGGACAGATACCGTGCCCGCCGGTCCTCGTCCCCGTCCAGGAACGCCGCAAGGAACGAGTTCCGCGCGAGCTGCCGCATCTGCTCCTCCCCCAGCTGCGGCAGCGCCGCCCGCACCGCGTGGAAGTTGTCGCCCGCATAGCCCCCGAAGTACGCGGGGTCATCGGAGTTGACGGTGCACAGCAGCCCGGCGTCGAGCATCGCGGCCAGCGGATGCTCCTCCAGCCGACGCACGGCCCTCAGCCGTACGTTCGACAGCGGGCACACCGTCAGCGGCACACGCTCCCGCACCAGGCGTTCGACCAGCGCCGGATCCTCCATGCACCGCACCCCGTGGTCGATCCGCTCGACGCCGAGCACGTCGAGCGCCTCGGTGATGTACGCGGGCGGCCCCTCCTCCCCGGCGTGCGCGACCCGCCGCAGTCCCAGTGCGGCGGCCCTCTCGTAGACCTCGCGGAACTTCGACGGCGGATGCCCGACCTCGGCGGAGTCCAGGCCGACACCCACGATCCGGTCGAGATACGGCTTCGCCGCCTCCAGCGTCCGCAGCGCCGACTCGGCGGTCTCGTCCCGCAGGAAGCACAGGATCAGCCCGGTGGAGACGCCGTGGTTCTCCTCGCTGCGGCCGAGTGCGCGCCACAGGCCCTCGACCACCGTCTCCATGCCGACGCCGCGGGCGATATGGGCCTGCGGGTCGAAGAAGATCTCGGCGTGCCGCACACCCTGCGCGGCGGCGCGCTCCAGATAGGCGTTGGCGAGGTCCTCGAAGTCCTGCTCGGTACGGAGCACGGCCATCAGTTCGTAGTACAGGTTCAGAAAGGACTGGAGGTCGTCGAAGGCGTACGCCTCGCGCAGCCGCTCGGTGTCGGCGTACGGCAGGTCGACGCCGTTGCGCTCGGCGAGGGCGAAGGCCAGCTCGGGCTCGAGCGTGCCCTCGATGTGCAGGTGCAGTTCGGCTTTGGGGAGAGGTGCCATCGAACCATCGTACGGGCGCTTTGTCCCCATTCCGTGCCGGGTCGGCCCTCGTGCCGGACGGCCTCAGCGCCGCTTGGGCAGCGGCACCCGCATCAGGTCCTGCGCCACGGTCAGCTCCCCCTCGAACCCGGCCGCCCGCGCCTGCCGCCCGAACTCCACCCCGGCCTGCGTGCGCGGCGTGCCCTCGGGGTCGGTGTAGCGCTGGCTGAAGTGGGTGAGCACCAGGTGGCGCACCCCGGCCTCGGCGGCCACCCGGCCGGCCTGCCCGGCCGTCAGATGCCCGTGGTCGGCGGCGAGTCGGACGTCCTCGTCCAGGAACGTCGACTCGATGACCAGCATGTCGCAGCCCTCCGCGAGAGCGCCCACGCCGTCGCACAGCCGGGTGTCCATGACGAAGGCGAACCGCTGCCCGCGCCGCACCTCGCTGACCTCGTCCAGGGACACCCCGTGCAGGGAGCCCTCCCGCTGGAGCCGCCCGACGTCGGGGCCCGTGATGCCGTGCGCCGCGAGCCGCTCGGGCAGGATGCGGCGCCCGTCCGGCTCGGTGATCCGGTAGCCGTAGGACTCCACGGGGTGGGACAGCCGGCGGGCCTCCAGGGTGTAGGCGGGGGTGACCGCGAGGGGCCCGTCCGCGGCGGCGGGCACCTCGGTCAGCGCGACGGTCTCCCGGTACGCCGTCGCGTACCGCAGCCGGTCGAAGAACCGCTTCCCCGACGCCGGGTAGTGCGCGGTGACCTCGTGCGGCACCTGGTCCAGGTTGATCCGCTGGATGACCCCGGCGAGGCCGAGGCTGTGGTCACCGTGGAAGTGGGTGACGCAGATCCGGTCCAGGTCGTGCGCGGCGACCCCGGCGCGCAGCATCTGCCGCTGGGTGCCCTCGCCGGGATCGAAGAGGATGCCCTGACCGTCCCAGCGCAGCAGATAGCCGTTGTGGTTGCGGTGCCGGGTGGGGACCTGGCTGGCGGTGCCGAGGACCACCAGTTCGCGTACGGACACGGCGACTTACCCGGGGGGCCATTCCAGACCGCGGCCGCCCAGGACGTGGCCGTGGGCGTGCCAGACGGTCTGCCCGGCGCCGCTGCCGGTGTTGAAGACGAGGCGGTAGCTGTCGAGCTTCTCCTGCGCGGCGACCTCGGCGGCCTCCTTCAGCAGGTCGGCGGTGACGGCCGGTTCGGCGGCGGCCAGGGAGGCGATGTCCGGGTGGTGGACCCGGGGGATGACCAGCACATGGGTCGGCGCCTGGGGGTTGATGTCCCGGAAGGCCACCGTCGTCTCGGTCTCCCGGACGAGCGTGGCCGGGATCTGCCCGGCGACGATCTTGCAGAACAGGCAGTCGTCCTGCGGCTCTCCCGCCATGTGCGTGCCTCCTCACACCGACTGATCACGACAACGGCATCGTATCGGTGCGCCTCCCGCCGTCGCGACCGGTCGTCGTCACCGGTCGCCGTCACCGCGTCCGGGGCCATGGCGCCGCCGTCCGGGGCTACGGCAGGTCGGGGGCCCGCTTCGCCGGTGTCCTCTCCAGTTCCTCCAGCGCCAGCCGGATCGCCTCGTCGAGCTGGACGTCCCGCCCGGCCACGTGGTCCTGGGGCCGCTGGACGACCTCCACGTCCGGGTCGACTCCGTGGTTCTCCACACCCCAGCCGTAACCCTCCAGCCAGAAGGCGTACTTCGGCTGCGTCACCAGTGTTCCGTCCACGAGGCGGTACCTGCTGTCGATGCCGACGACCCCGCCCCACGTCCGGGTGCCGACCACCGGCCCGATGCCGAGCGCCTTGATCGCCGCGTTGACGATGTCGCCGTCCGAGCCGGAGAACTCGTTGGCTACGGCGACGACGGGGCCGCGCGGCGCGTCCTCGGGGTAGCTGAACGGCCGCAGTCCGCGCGGCAGGTCCCAGCCCACGATGCGGCGTGCCAGCTTCTCCACGACGAGCTGGGAGGTGTGCCCGCCCCGGTTCTCCCGGACGTCCACGACCAGCCCGTCCCGCGCGACCTCGACCCGCAGATCGCGGTGGAGCTGCGCCCAGCCGGAGCCCACCATGTCGGGTACGTGCAGATAGCCGAGCCGTCCGCCGGACCGCTCGTGCACATGGGCCCGCCGGTCGGCCACCCACGCGTGGTACCTGAGGGGTTCCTCGTCCGCGATCGGGACGACGACGGTGTGCCGTGGCTCACCGCCGCCCGCCGGGGAGACCGTCAGTTCGACGGGCGTACCGGCCGTGCCGACGAGCAGCGGCCCGGGCCCGGTCACCGGGTCCACCGCCCGCCCGCCGACCGCGATGATCGCGTCCCCGGCCCGTACGGCGACCCCGGGCGCGCCGAGCGGCGCCCGCGCGTCGGGATCGGAGGTCTCCGAGGGCAGCATCCGGTCGATGCGCCAGCTTCCGTCCGCGTGACGGGAGATGTCCGCGCCGAGCAGGCCCTGGCGGCGGTCCGCGCCGCTGCCGTGGCCGTGCGGGGTGACATACGCGTGGGAGGTGCCGAGTTCGCCCTGCACCTCCCACAGGAGGTCCACCAGGTCGTCATGGGTGGCGACCCGTTCGAGCACCGGCCGGTACCGGTCCAGGACGGCGTCCCAGTCGACGCCGCCCATGTCGGGACGCCAGAAGTTGTCCCGCATGAGGCGGCCGGTCTCCTCGAACATCTGCCGCCACTCGGCCGCCGGGTCGACGCTCTGCCGTACCCGCGACAGGTCGACGGTGAGGTGCGCGTCGCCGTCGTCGTCGTTCGGGGCGCGCCGGTCGCTCGGCACCAGCCTGAGCTTGCCGTCGGCCCACAGCAGGACCCGCTTGCCGTCCCCGGTGACCGCGAAGTGGTCGGCGTCGGCCGCGAGATGCTCCAGGCGCCGCTGGAGGAGGTCGTAGCGCTCCAGCTCGCTCCTGGGCTCGGGGCCCTCGGGTGTGGCGCGCGAGGAGCCGAGCACACCCTGGACGGGGTGGCGCAGCCACAGCACCCCGCCCTTGGCGGCGCGCAGTCCTGAGTAGCGCGCGGCCTCGACCGGGAACGGCACGATCCGGTCGGCGAGTCCGTCCAGGTCGATCCGGGTCGTGGGGACGCCCTCGCTGTCCGGGGTCTCGTCCTTCTCGGGCGCCTCGAAGGGGCGGCCGTGCCGCTGCGGGCCGAAGGGCGAGGGGGTGGTGGCGGCGAGGGTGATCAGATACGGCCGCGCGCCGCCCACGAACGCCAGGTCGAAGACGTGCTCGTCGTAGACGGGGTCGAAGGAGCGGGCCGAGAGGAACGCCAGATGCCTGCCGTCCAGGGTGAACGCGGGCGAGTAGTCGCGGAAGCGCAGCGGGGTCGCCTCCGTCACCGACAGATCGGTGGTGTTGGCCAGCTTGAGCTGGCACAGCGGGCGCGGGCCGGGATGCGACCAGGCCAGCCACGCCGAGTCCGGCGAGAAGACCAGCCCGCCCGCCTCGCCGTCCTCGCTGCGGTCGACCTCGCGCACCTCGCCGCTCTCCCGCTCGACCAGCAGCACCCGCCCGTCGTGCGCGGCGACCGCGATCCGCCCGCCGTCGGGCGCCACCGCCAGGCCGAGCACCCGTCCGAGCTGACCCACGGCCAGCCGCCGGGGGATGGAGCCGGGCAGCAGGCCGGTGGCGGGAGCGAGTTCGAGCGCGTCCTCGCCCTCGGCGTCCGTCACCCACACCACCCACTCCTCCCCCTCGGCGCGGAAGGTGCGCGGCAGCCGGCCGCGTACGCCCTGCTCCGCGGCGAGCGCGCGGGTGGGGCCCGAGCGATGGGTGACCCAGTGGACGGCGCCGCGCACCGACACGGCGCTGCCGCGGCCGGTGTGGTCGGGCGAGGCGGCCCCGAACCAGCGGGAGGCCTGGACGGGGTACGGCTGCAGGTCGGCGCGCAGCCCGCCGAGCCGGATGCCCAGCCGCCGGGGCCCGGCTTCCGCCAGGTCGTCCAGGACCCACAGCTCACCGGCGCGGCTGTACACGACCCGGGTGCCGTCGGTGGCGGCGTGCCGGGCGTAGAAGCCCTCGTCGAGGGGGGTGTGGCGGCGCAGGTCCGAGCCGTCGGCGAGCGAGGAGTACAGCGCGCCGACGCCCTCGTGGTCCGAGAGGAACGCGATCCGGTCCCCCACCCACCCCGGATACTCGATGTTGCCGTCCAGGTCGTCGTGCAGTCGGACGAACTCCCCGTCGCCGTCCCGGTCGATCCACAGCTTGCCCGCCGTGCCGCCGCGGTAGCGCTTCCACCAGGCGGCCTCCCGGCCCATGGGGGCGGACAGCAGCACCGTGGCCGGGCCGTGGGCGACCTCGCCGACGGGCCCGTAGGGCAGGGTGGCGGCCGGTCCGCCGTCCAGCGGCACGGCGCGCGCCCAGGTGCGGCGCAGGGAGGCCTGACCGGTGGTGCTCAGGGCGAGCACCTCCCCCTCGGGGGTCCAGCCGCGCACCTGGGTCCGCCGGCTCCCCCAGTGCGTCAGGCGCCTGGCGGGGCCGCCGTCGATCGGGGCGACATGCACCTCGGGGGCGCCGTCGCGGGTGGAGGTCCAGGCGACGGTGGTCCCGTCCGGGGAGATGCGCGGGTGGTCGACGGGGACGTTGTCGGCGCTGATCCGCCAGGCACGGCCGCCGTCCAGCGGGGCGACCCACACATCGTCCTCGGCGGTGAAGGCGACCAACTCGCCACGCGGGTGCGGGAACCTCAGGTAGGTGGGCGCGGGCGACGGCGATACGGGCTGAGTCACCGGATCACCCTAAGCAGCGATTCCCGCCGCTGACAGGGGTTTTGCCACATAGCCACCCCCGCCGCACCGGTCACTTGCCCTGGATCGGCCAGCAGGTGGGGTCGCCCTGGCACCAGATCGTCCTGGTGACGGTGACCGTGACGGTGGGGTTCGGCCGCCCCGGATCGGTGGGGTGGTTCGACGCGGGCGGCACCGGGCTCCGGGAGCCGCAGTCGCCGAGGCCGCTGAGGCGGAAGACCTGTCTGCCGCCCACGGTCGCCCTGAGGTCCCCGCGCACGCACTTGCCGTCGACGGCCCGGGTGACCCGGCCCTTGACGGTGATGGCCCTGCCGTCGTCGGTCCGCCCCTGGCAGTCGACGGTGACGATGGTGCTCACGGCGGGCGCGGGCGTCCGGCCCGCGGAGGCGTTCCGGTCGCCGTAGTCACCGGTGCAGCTGAGCCAACGCACCGTCACATGCTGGTGCTGGAGCTGCCGGGTGGCGGTCTGGTCGGTCGTGTACGCCACCGCCGCGGAACTCAGGTCACCCGGCTGGCACGCGACGACTCCGGCGACGGCGGCCACCACGAGCCCGGCCACCGCCGCGAACCGCGGGCCACCCGGCCGCCGAATCCGCCTCAATACCCCCATGGAGGGCATGGTGCCACCGCCGCACCCCCGACGGTAGGGCGCATACGGCCATCCGGGCGCTCCCGTGCACCCTGGGGCGTACGCGCGGCACGCGCCGACCGCGCGGGGCAACGGGCCCTGTCCGCGCGGGTGCAGACGTCAGGGGGTGAGCAGAAGCCACTCCTGCAGCTCCACCACGTTGCCCTCGGGGTCCTTGAGGTGGGCCACCCGCATGCGGTCGGTCAGGGGAGCCGGTCCGTGCAGCAGCGTCGCGCCCCGGGACGCTATCTCCCGGCAGTACGCGTCCAGGTCGTCCACGCGCAGCACCACCAGCGAGCGGTGGCCGGTGGCGGCCTCGCCGAGTTCTCCGAGGATCCCGGCCATCATGGCCCGGTCCTGGAGCGCGATGCCCGCCGAGCCCATGGCCGCGCTGAACTTCTCGTAGGGGCCCGTCTCGGCCCCCGACTGGGGCTTGAGGCCGAGGACGTCGGCGTAGAAGCGGTAGCACCGCGCGAAGTCCGAGACCAGCAGCCGTATCTGAGCGAGTTCCACGGCGTCCCCTCGTGAATCAGGACCAGCGGCCCGTGCGGCCGAGCAGCAGCGCTGCCGCCGCCGTGCCGGCGGTCGATGTACGCAAGACCGTACGCCCCAGCCGGAACGCGTTCGCACCCGCCTCCTCGAACGCGGCCAACTCCTCGGGGGACACGCCCCCTTCGGGGCCGACGATCAGCACGATCTCGCCCCGGGTGGGGAGTTCGACGGTCGCGAGCGGCTCGTCGCCGCTCTCGTGCAGCACCGCGGCGAAGTCGGCCTCCGCCACGAGCGCCGCGACCTGCTTCGTCGTCGCCGCGTCCGCGACGTCCGGGAAGCGCACCCGGCGGGACTGCTTCCCCGCCTCGCGTGCGGTGGCCCGCCACTTGCCGAGCGCCTTCAGCCCCCGCTCGCCCTTCCACTGCGTGATGCACCGCGAGGCCGCCCACGGGACGACCGCGTCGACGCCCACCTCGGTCATGGTCTCCACGGCGAGCTCGCCCCGGTCGCCCTTGGGCAGCGCCTGGACCACGGTGATGCGCACCGGGGCGGCCGGTTCCTCGTGGACGGACTCCAGGTCCGTGACCACGAGCCGGTCCTTGCCCTCGGCGGCCTTCACCACGCCCTCGGCCCAACGCCCCTGACCATCGGTCAGCACCACGTCCTCGCCGGGACGCAGCCGCTTCACGGAGACCGCGTGCCGCCCCTCGGGACCGTCGAGCACGAACTCCGGCCCGATCACGTCGAGTCGGTCCACGATGAACACCGGAGCCGTCATCGCCCGGCACCTCCCCCGGACAACGCTGTCACCGCCGCCTCCAGTTCCGCCACCAGCACGCGCACCAAACGGCCTGCGGGCAGCTCACGGGCCAGGCGGTGCCCCTGGCCGGCGAACAACGACATGCCCTGTGCGTCACCCGCCTGCGCTGCGGCCTTGCGCAGCGGCGAGGTGAGGTGGTTGATCTCGGGATACGCGGCGGGCGCGTAGGGGCCGTGCTCGCGCACGAACCGGTTGACCAGAGCGCGTGCCGGGCGGCCGGAGAAGGCGCGGGTCAGGCCGGTGCGGACGAAGAGCGGGTCGGTCAGGGCCCGCTTGTGCACGGCGGCGGCGCCGGACTCGGGCGTCGCGAGGAAGGCGGTGCCGAGCTGCGCGGCGCTCGCGCCCGCCGCGAGGACGGCGGCGATCTGGGCGCCGCGCATGAGGCCGCCCGCCGCCACGACGGGGATCTCCACGGTCTCCCGCAGCTGGGCGAGGAGGGTCAGCAGGCCGATGCCGAAGCCGTCGTTCTCCTGGACGTCCCGGTGGGTGCCCTGGTGGCCGCCCGCCTCGACGCCCTGCGCGATCACGGCGTCGGCGCCGGCCTGCTGCACGGCGAGCGCCTCCTCGGCGGTGGTCGCCGTGACGAGGGTGACGGTGCCCACGCGCCGCAGGGACTCAAGGGCCTCGGGAGCCGGGACCCCGAAGTGGAAGGAGACCGCGGGGACGGGATCGTCGAGCAGGACGGCCAACTTGGCGTCGAAGCCGTCGTCGCGCCCGCTGTCCCGGTCGCCCAACTCGGTCTGGTACCAGGCCGCCTCCCCGGCGAGCTGGTGCGCGAAGACCTCGACGGCGGCGGGGTCGGCCGTCTCGGGCTGCGGCATGAACACGTTCACGCCGAAGGGGCGGCCGGTGAGTCCGCGCAGCTGCTTGATCTCCTGGTACATGCCGTCGGCGGTCTTGTAGCCGGCGGCCAGGAATCCGAGGCCGCCCGCCTCGGACACGGCGGCGGCCAGTGGCGGCACGGAGATGCCGCCTGCCATGGGGGCCTGCACGAGGGGATGTCCGAGCAGACCGGTAAGCGCGGTGGACATGACCGCATCGTGTCACGTCCACCGGACAAGTCCGAATCCGGCGGACCCCCGGCTTCGGACACCGGCCGGCGCCAGTGCCGGGTCGGGGGTCACCCCCCGGCCCGGCGTCCGCGCTCAGCGTCCGTTGAACGCGTCCTTCAGACGCGAGAAGAGCCCCTGCTGTCCGGGCTGGAACTGCCCCTGGGGCCGTTCCTCGCCGCGCAGGACCGCCAGTTCCCGCAGCAGGCGCTCCTGCTCCGGGTCCAGCTTGCCCGGGGTCTGCACCTCCACGTGCACGATCAGGTCGCCCCGGCCGCCGCCCCGCAGATGCGTGACACCCCGGCCGTGCAGCGGGATCGACTGCCCGGACTGCGTGCCGGGCCGGATGTCGACCTCCTCCAGGCCGTCCAGCGTCTCCAGCGGGACCTTCGTGCCGAGGGCCGCCGCCGTCATCGGGATGGTGACCGTGCAGTGCAGGTCGTCGCCCCGGCGCTGGAACATCGGGTGCGGCAGCTCGTGGATCTCCACGTACAGGTCTCCGGCGGGGCCGCCGCCGGGACCGACCTCGCCCTCACCCGCGAGCTGGATCCGCGTGCCGTTGTCGACACCCGCCGGGATCTTGACCGTGAGCGTGCGGCGGGACCGCACCCGGCCGTCCCCCGCGCACTCCGGGCACGGGTTCGGGACGATCGTGCCGAACCCCTGGCACTGCGGGCACGGCCGCGACGTCATGACCTGGCCCAGGAAGGACCGCGTGACCTGCGATACCTCACCGCGGCCGCGGCACATGTCACAGGTCTGCGCGGAGGTGCCGGGCGCGGCGCCCTCACCGTTGCAGGTGTTGCAGACGATGGCCGTGTCGACCTGGATGTCCTTCGTCGTGCCGAAGGCCGCCTCGTCGAGCTCGATCTCCAGCCGGATCATGGCGTCCTGGCCCCGGCGGGTGCGCGAGCGCGGTCCGCGCTGCGACGCCGTGCCGAAGAACGCGTCCATGATGTCGGAGAAGTTTCCGAAGCCGCCCGCGCCGAAGCCGCCCGCACCGCCGCCCGCCTGGGACAGCGGGTCGCCGCCGAGGTCGTAGACCTGCTTCTTCTGCGGGTCCGAGAGAACCTCGTACGCGGCGTTGATCTCCTTGAACCGCTCCTGCGTCTTCGGATCGGGGTTGACGTCCGGGTGCAGCTCGCGCGCGAGCCGACGGAACGCCTTCTTGATCTCTTCCTGCGACGCGTCGCGGCGCACGCCGAGTACGGCGTAGTAGTCCGTGGCCACTTACGACTCCGCCAGGATCTGTCCGACGTACCGTGCCACCGCTCGTACCGCTCCCATCGTTCCCGGGTAATCCATGCGGGTCGGTCCGACCACGCCCAGTTTCGCTACTGCTTCGCCGCCCGAACCGTAGCCCACCGAGACCACGGACGTGGAGTTGAGTCCCTCGTGCGCGTTCTCATGACCGATACGCACCCGCATGGCCGGATCCTTCGCCTCCCCCAGCAACTTCAGGAGTACCACCTGCTCCTCGAGGGCCTCCAGGACGGGGCGGATGGTGAGAGGGAAGTCATGTCCGAAGCGGGTGAGATTGGCGGTGCCGCCGATCACCAGCCGCTCCTCGGTCTCCTCCACGAGCGTCTCCAGGAGGGTGGAGATCACCGCGGCGACGGCGCCGCGGTCCTCCGGCTCCTCGAACGCCTCGGGAAGGTCCTGCACCAGCTGCGGGACATCCGCGAAGCGGCGGCCCGCGACACGGCTGTTGAGCCGTGCGCGCAGATCCGCGAGCGACGCCTCCCCGAACGGTGCCGGGCAGTCGATCATGCGCTGCTCGACCCGTCCGGTGTCCGTGATCAGCACCAGCATCAGCCGCGCGGGCGCCATGGACAGCAGCTCCACGTGCCGCACCGTCGACCGCGTCAGCGAGGGGTACTGCACGACGGCGACCTGCCGGGTGAGCTGCGCGAGCAGCCGCACCGAGCGGGCCACGACGTCGTCGAGGTCGAACGCGCCCTCCAGGAAGCTCTGGATCGCGCGGCGCTCGGGCGCGGTCATCGGCTTGACGGCCGCGAGCTTGTCCACGAAGAGCCGGTAGCCCTTGTCCGTGGGGATGCGTCCGGCGCTGGTGTGGGGCTGGGCGATGTAGCCCTCGTCCTCCAGCACGGCCATGTCGTTGCGGACGGTGGCCGGGGAGACGCCGAGGTTGTGGCGCTCGGTGAGCGCCTTGGAGCCCACCGGCTCCTCGGTGCCCACATAGTCCTGGACGATGGCGCGCAGCACTTCGAGCCTGCGTTCACTGAGCATCGCGCGCACCTCCAGCTGTGTGTCACCTTCGCGTTCTCCCTGGCACTCAGCTCATCCGAGTGCCAGCAATCCCGGAGCCAGTGTACGGCGGCCGGGTACGCCCCCGGCAAGGGCGGGCGACCGTGCCGTACCGACGAGTACGGGCCGGGGGGAAGGCGGGCCGATAGCGTCGGGGGATGACGGAGACGACGCGGTGGCGGGAGCGGTGCTGGGCGGAGGCCGGCTGGGAGGCGCTCGGCCCCCGGGCGGGGCGCAGGCGGCTGCCGGTCTGGGACTGCACGGTGGGACTGGTCGCGGGCGAGCACGCGGCGCTCCTCGTGGACGCGGGGTCGAGCCTCGATGAGGGCGCGCGGTTGCGAGCCGAGGCGCGCCCGCTGCTCGCATCGCTCGGCGGGGCGCGCGATGTGACGCATCTCGCGCTCACGCACCCGCACTTCGACCATGTCCTCGGGGCTGCCGCGTTCCCGGGCGCGGAGGTGTTCGGCGCGGCGGGCGTCGAGACGGTGCTCTCCCACGGGCGCGCCGAACTGGGCGCGGACGCGGTGCGGTACGGCCTGGACCCCGCCGCCGCGGCCGCCGCCGTGGACGCGCCGACCCCGCCCACGCGTCCGGTCCCGGACGCGTGGACGCTCGATCTGGGCGGGGTGCGCGTGGTGCTGGCGAACGTCGGCCCCGGCCACACGGCCCACGATCTGGCCGTGCTGGTCCCCGGGGACCGCGCGGTGGTGTTCTGCGGGGACCTGGTGGAGGAGTCCGGCGAACCCCAGGCGGGTCCGGACGCGGTGCCCTCGCGGTGGCCGGCCGCGCTGGACCGGCTGCTGGGACTGGGCGGCCCGGACGCGCTGTACGTGCCCGGTCACGGCGCGGTGGTGGACGCGGCGTTCGTACGGGCTCAGCGCGACGAACTGGCCGCGCGTTTCGGCGTGTCGTAGGACCGGGCGGGCACCTTCTCCTATCGTCATCCGAATGCGCGCCTACTCGTCGGACCTGACTCCTCCGTGGAAGAAGCCCCAGCGGCCCGCGCCGGAGATCGCGGCGGAGCCCGGCCTGGTGGTGGAGGAGCCGGGTACCGGCTTCTGCGGCGCGGTGATCCGCTGCGAGGCGGGCACGGTGACGCTGGAGGACCGCTTCGGCAAGCACCGCGTGTTCCCGCTCCAGCCGCGGGGCTTCCTGCTGGAGGGCAGGGTGGTGACCCTCGTCCGGCCCTCGTCGGGCCCGGCCCGCCCCACGCGGACGGCGTCCGGCTCGGTGGCCGTCCCCGGCGCCCGGGCGCGGGTGGCGCGCGCGGGCCGCATCTACGTGGAAGGGCGCCACGACGCGGAACTGGTCGAGCGCGTGTGGGGCGACGACCTGCGCATCGAGGGCGTGGTGGTGGAGTACCTGGAGGGTGTGGACGACCTGCCCGCCATCGTGGACTCCTTCTCCCCCGGCCCCGACGCCCGGCTGGGCGTCCTGGTGGACCACCTGGTCCCCGGCACCAAGGAGTGGCGGATCGCCCGGTCGGTGACCAGCGACCACGCCCTGGTCGTCGGCCATCCGTACATCGACGTCTGGGAGGCGGTGAAGCCGTCGTCCCTCGGCATCCGCGCGTGGCCGCGCGTCCCGCGCGGGCAGGACTGGAAGACGGGGGTCTGCCGGGCCCTGGGCTGGCCGGAGAACACCGGCGCCGCCTGGCAGGCGATCCTGTCCCGGGTCCACTCCTACAAGGACCTGGAGCCGGCCCTGCTGGGCAGGGTGGAGGAGCTGATCGACTTCGTCACGGGCGGCGCGGCGGGGTGACGGGGCCGGCCGGCGGCGTTCAGTCCACCAGGTCCCGCACCACCGCGTCCGCGAGCAGCCGCCCCCGCAGCGTCAGCACCGCGCGCCCCCGCTCGTACGGGCCCCGCTCCAGCAACCCGTCGGCCAGGGCCTGTCCGGCGGACGCGAGGCCCCGCTCCTTCAGCAGGGAGAGCGGGGCGCCGTCGCTCAGGCGCAGTTCGAGCAGGACGCGCTCCACCCGGCGGTCCTCCGGCGAGAGCAGTTCGCGGCCCGCGCCCGGGGATCGGCCCTGGGCCAGGGCCGCCGCGTACGCGCCCGGGTGCTTCACGTTCCACCAGCGCACCCCGCCCACATGGCTGTGGGCGCCGGGACCCGCGCCCCACCAGTCGGCGCCGCGCCAGTACAGCTCGTTGTGCAGGCAGCGGGCCGCCCGGGAGGTGGCCCAGTTGGACACCTCGTACCAGTCGTAGCCCGCCGCGCCCAGCACCTCGTCGGCGATCAGATAGCGGTCCGCGTGGACGTCGTCGTCCGTCATCGGCACCTCGCCCCGGCGGATGCGGCGGGCGAGCTGCGTGCCCTCCTCCACGATCAGGGCGTACGCCGAGACGTGGTCCGGCTCCGCGCCGAGCGCCGCGTCCAGGGAGGCGCGCCAGTCGTCGTCCGACTCACCGGGCGTGCCGTAGATCAGGTCCAGGTTCACATGGTCGAAGCCCGCCGCCCGCGCCTCGGCCACGCAGGCCTCGGGACGGCCCGGGGTGTGCGTGCGGTCCAGGATTCTCAGGACGTGCGGGCGCGCGCTCTGCATGCCGAAGGAGATCCGGTTGAAGCCGCCCTCCCGGAGCGTGGCCAGATACCGGGCGTCCACCGACTCCGGGTTCGCCTCCGTGGTCACCTCCGCGTCCGCCGCGAGCCCGAACTCGTCGCGGACGGCGCCCAGCATCCGCACCAGGTCCTCCGCGGCCAGCAGCGTCGGCGTGCCGCCCCCGACGAACACGGTGCGCACCTCGCGCGGGTCGTCGCCCAGCACCTTGCGGGCGAGGCGGATCTCGTCGGTCAGCGTCCCGGCGTAGTTGTCCCGGGAGGCCAGCACCCCGCCCGTGCCGCGCAGCTCCGTCGCCGTGTAGGTGTTGAAGTCGCAGTAGCCGCAGCGCGTGGCGCAGTAGGGGACGTGGAGGTAGAACCCGAGCGGGCGCTCGGCGGCGCCGGCCAAGGCGTGGGCGGGCAGCGCCCCGTCGTCGGGGACGGGTTCGCCGTCGGGGAGTGCGGAAGGCATGTCCTCCATTGTCCCGTACCGCCGGGAGTGCTCGGCGGGCCCGCCGCTCCCGCGCCGCGCGGGCCCGGTCAGCCGGCCTGCAGGACCAGCAGCGCCAGGTCGTCCTCCGGTGGCTTCGGCGCGAAGTCGTGCACCAGGCCGCTGATCCGCCGGGCGATCAGTTCCGCGCTCAGCCCGGCGCAGGCCGCGAGCGCCACCGCGAGGCCGTCCCCGTCGTCGAACTGGCGGGAGCCGCTGCGCCGCTCGGTCACCCCGTCCGTGACGCACAGCAGCGTGTCCCCGCGGTACAGCTCGAAGGTCTCGCAGCCGTACGCCACGTCCTCGATGACCCCGAGGAGCGTCTGCGACCGCAGAACGGCGGGCCGTACGGCGCCGTCCGGGCCCAGTAACAGGGGCAGCGGATGCCCGGCGGAGGCGAGCGTGCAGCGCACTCCGCCGTCGAAGGGGACCAGCTCGCCGTAGAGCAGGGAGAGGAAGCGGGCCTGCGGGCCCTCGTCGGCGACCGGCAGCGGCGCGCCCGCCCCGACCAGGGCCCGCGCCGCCGCGTCCGAGGCCTCCGTGGCGTCGTCCAGCAGGAGCTGGTTGAGGCGGTCGAGGACCTCGGGGACCGCGTAGCCCTCCCGGGCCAGCAGCCGCAGCCAGGGCCGGGCCAGGCCGATCACGACCGCCGCCTCGGGGCCCTTGCCCTGGACGTCGCCGAGCGCGAAGCACCAGCGGCCGGGGCCGGCCGGGAAGATGTCGTAGAAGTCGCCGCTCGGTCCGCCCTTGTCCAGCGGCTCGTACACGAGGGAACTGCTCAGCCCGGGGATCTCGGCGACCGCCCCGGGCAGCAGCCCCCGCTGGAGCACGCGGCTGATGGTGGCCTGGCGCGCGTACTGCCGGGCCGCCCCGATGGCCAGCGCCACCCGGCGGCTGAGGTCCTCCACGAGCCCGGTGACCTCGTCGGGGAAGTGCCGCAGCCCGGTCCGCCCGATGACCAGCGTGCCCAGCGGCCGGCCACCCGCGATGAGCCGGTAGGCGAGCGCCACGCCCGTCGCGCCCCGGGGTCCGAGCGCCTCCCCCGGCCAGGGCACGGGCACCGGCCGGGAGCGCACCGCCTCGGGCAGCCGGGGCGGGTCCTTCTCCAGCGTGCGGCGCAGTTCCTCGATGCGGTTCTCGCTGCCGTGCCAGACCCTGGCGAGCCGGGGTCCGGGGGCGAAGGCGGTCTCGGGGCCGCGCCAGCCGCTCGCCTCGTCCTCCAGCCACACCGCGCACCAGTCCGCGAGCCGGGGCACGAGGAGCTGACCGGTCAGGGCGGCCACCATCTCCTCGTCCAGCTGCCCGGCGAGCAGGTCGGAGGCCTCGGCGAGGAAGGAGAGGGCGCCATGGCCCCGCCAGTCGCGGTCACGCGCCCCCTGGGCGGACCCGGGGAAGGCCGGCGCCTCGGGTCCGGCCGGGTCGGCGGGGCTCCGCCCGGGCTCCAGGACCCCGCCGTCGCTCGCGTACGCGCCGTACGTCTCGTACGCCCCGTACGCCTCGCCCACGTCGCCGTCCAGGCCGCCGTCGAGCGGCAGGCGCGCCCAGACGGTCTTGGTGCCGGTGCGGTAGGTGATCCCCCAGGCGGTGGCGAGGGAGGAGACGAGCCGCAGGCCCCGGCCGTACTCGGGCATTCCGTAGCCGTGGGGGCGTCCGGGGCGGTCCACGCCGTCGTCGCGCACCACGCGGGAGGGGTGGTGGTCGCAGACCTCCACGACGAGTCCCGGCGGGTCGTCCGCCGCTTCCGCCAGGCGGCAGGCCACCTCGATGTCGGTGCCCGCGTGGACGACGGCGTTGGTGACGAGTTCGCTGACGACCACCAGGACGTCGTCGGCCAGCCGCTCGGTGAAGGTGTCGGGTTCGGCGATCCGGGCCCACTCCGCCAGCGCGGCCCGCACGAACCGGCGGGCGGCGCCGGCCGCCGACGGGCCGCCGGGCAGCGCGGTGCGCACCACGGTGCCCGCGCCGGCGTCCCCGGCGGTCGCCAGGCCGACGCCCTCCGGCCCCTCGGGCCCGGACGGGTCGGGGGCAGGGGCACCGGTCTCCCGTTGCGTAGGAATAGCCCCCATGGACAGCTCCCGGACTGCTCGGACGGACACACCTCTCGTGTTGCCGACAGAGTGACAGACCGGGCATGTCCATAAGCGCCGAGTTACCGAAGTGGCCCGTCATGGGCGGGAACCGTGCTACGGAAGTGTTCGAAGTCGGACGGTTTCGACCGGACGGGGTCCGGGGTCCTCCCGGATACCGGACAGCGGCCCGGATCCGCCCGGATTCCGGACGGGACGGGAGGGCGGCACACGAGAGCCGCGGGACGCCTCGCAAGGCTCCCCGCGGCTCCGGCTCCGGACGTCAGACCCTCAGGCCTCCAGCGTGCCCGCGTACATCTCGTCGATCAGATGCCTGTACTCACGCTCGACCACCGGCCGCTTCAGCTTCAGGCTCGGCGTGATCTCCCCGTGCTCCACGTCCAGGTCGCGCGGCAGCAGACGGAACTTCTTGATGGTCTGCCAGCGCTGGAGCCCCTCGTTGAGCTCCTTCACATAGCCCTCGATCAGCTCGACCGTCGCGGGGGCGGCGACGACGTCGGCGTATGACCGGCCGCCGAGCCCGTTCTCCTCGGCCCACTCCAGGATGGACGGCTCGTCCAGCGCGATGAGCGCGGTGCAGAAGTTCCGGTCCGTGCCGTGCACGAGGATGTTGGAGACGTAGGGGCAGATGCCCTTGAACTGGCCCTCGACCTCGGCCGGCGCGACGTACTTGCCGCCGGAGGTCTTGATGAGGTCCTTCTTGCGGTCGGTGATGCGCAGGTACCCGTCGGGAGACAGCTCACCGATGTCGCCGGTGTGGAACCAGCCGTCCGCCTCCAGCACCTCGGCGGTCTTCTCCGGCTGCCCGTGGTAGCCGTCCATGATGCCGGGGCCGCGCAGCAGGATCTCGCCGTCGTCCGCGATGCGCACCTCGGTGCCGGGCAGCGGCTTGCCGACCGTGCCCGTGCGGTACGCCTCGGCCGGGTTCACGAAGGAGGCCGCGGAGGACTCGGTGAGGCCGTAGCCCTCCAGGATGTGGATGCCGGCGCCCGCGAAGAAGTACCCGATCTCCGGGGCGAGGGCGGCGGCGCCGGAGATGCAGGCGCGCAGGTTGCCGCCGAACGCCTCACGGATCTTGGCGTACACGAGCGCGTCCGCCACCTTGTGCTTGGCGGCCAGCCCGAAGGGCACGGAGGGGGTGCCGGTGCGCCGGAAGTTGTCCTGCGCGGCCTTCGCGTACTCGCGGGCGACCCCGGCCGCCCACTGGAAGATCTTGTACTTGGCCGCACCGCCGGCCCGGGCCTTGGACGCGACGCCGTTGTAGACCTTCTCGAAGATGCGCGGCACGGAGGCCATGTACGTCGGCTGGACGACCGGAAGGTTCTCGATGATCTTGTCGACGCGGCCGTCCACCGCCGTGACGTGGCCCACCTCGATCTGGCCCGAGGTGAGCACCTTGCCGAAGACGTGGGCGAGCGGCAGCCACAGGTACTGCACGTCGTCACCGGTGACCATCCCGGTCGCGGTGATCGCCTTCGCCATGTACGCCCAGTTGTCGTGGGGCAGGCGCACGCCCTTGGGGCGGCCGGTGGTGCCGGAGGTGTAGATGAGGGTGGCGAGCTGGTCCCTGGTGATCGCCCCGACGCGCTCCTTGATGAGCTCGGGGTGCTTCTCCAGGTGGGCGGCCCCGCGGGCCTCCAGGTCGGCGAGGCTGAGCACCCAGCCGTCCTCACCGGTGTCCACGCCCTCGGCGTCGATCACCACGACGTGGTGCAGCTCGGGCAGCTCGGCGCGCTTCTCCCGTGCCTTGGCCAGCTGGGCGGCGTTCTCCGCGATGAGCACCCGGCTCTCGGAGTCGGAGAGGATGAAGGCCGACTCCTCGGCGTTCGTCTGCGGGTAGATCGTCGTCGTGGCCGCGCCGCCGCACATGATGCCCAGGTCGGCGAGCAGCCACTCGACCCGGGTCGAGCAGGCGAGCGCCACCCGCTGCTCGGGCTGGACCCCGAGCTCGATCAGTCCCGCCGCGATGGCGAAGACCCGCTCGGCGGCCTGGGCCCAGGTCAGCGACTTCCACTCGTCGGGGCCCTGCCCCGAGGCCGGGGGCACGGGGTACCGGTAGGCCTCGGCGTCCGGCGTGGCCGCCACGCGTTCCAGAAAGAGGGCCGCCACGGACGGCGGACGGTTCTCGATCAAGGTCTGTGTGTCGCTCACGACATCCTCCGTGGCCCGCGACGGTGCGGCCTGCTCATTGCTGCTGGCTCTAAGCGGTGGCTCTTGCGGCTCGTGTTCTGGGGTGTTCTGGGTTCTTGCTCGTGCTTCTGGGTTCTTGCTCGTGCGATGACTCTTCGATGATGCGCCGGCCCGTGTGCCCGTGAGCCTGTTGTTTAACTCACGAGTAACTATCGAGCCGGGATCAGAGTAGAGCCCGACCGGCCGGTACGTAAGGGGCCGTGGCCTGTCACTTCTCACAGAAAGCGACCACCGTACGCACGAGGGCCCGCCGCGCTTTCGCACGACGAGCCCCCGTTCCACCCGGTTTTCCCGGGCGCCCCGCACCGGGGCGGTTACTTCTTGCCCTTCGCCGACCCCGCGCTGTCATCACTGGACAGCACGGCGATGAACGCCTCCTGGGGAACCTCCACGGAACCCACCATCTTCATCCGCTTCTTGCCTTCCTTCTGCTTCTCCAGCAGCTTGCGCTTACGGGAGATGTCGCCGCCGTAGCACTTGGCGAGGACGTCCTTGCGGATGGCGCGGATGGTCTCGCGGGCGATCACCCGGGCGCCGACGGCGGCCTGCACCGGCACCTCGAAGTTCTGCCGCGGGATGAGTTCCTTCAGCTTGGCGACGAGACGGACGCCGTAGGCGTACGCCTGGTCCTTGTGGGTGATCGCGGAGAACGCGTCGACCTTGTCGCCGTGCAACAGGATGTCGACCTTGACCAGGCTGGAGGACTGCTCTCCGGTGGGCTCGTAGTCGAGCGAGGCGTACCCGCGCGTCTTGGACTTGAGCTGGTCGAAGAAGTCGAAGACGATCTCCGCGAGCGGGAGCGTGTAGCGGATCTCGACCCGGTCCTCGGACAGGTAGTCCATGCCGAGCAGGGTGCCGCGGCGGGTCTGGCACAGCTCCATGATCGCGCCGATGAACTCGGTGGGCGCGAGGACCGTGGCCCGCACGACCGGCTCGTACACCTCGGCGAGCTTGCCCTCGGGGAACTCGCTCGGGTTGGTGACCGTGTGCTCCTCGCCGTCCTCCATGATCACGCGATAGACCACGTTGGGCGCGGTGGCGATCAGGTCGAGCCCGAACTCGCGCTCCAGGCGCTCGCGGACCACGTCGAGGTGGAGGAGGCCGAGGAAGCCGACGCGGAAGCCGAAGCCGAGCGCGGCGGAGGTCTCCGGCTCGTAGACGAGCGCGGCGTCGTTGAGCTGGAGCTTGTCCAGGGCCTCGCGCAGGTCGGGGTAGTCGGAGCCGTCGAGCGGGTACAGGCCCGAGAACACCATCGGCTTCGGGTCCTTGTAGCCGCCGAGGGCCTCCTGGGCGCCCTTGACCAGGCTGGTGATGGTGTCACCGACCTTGGACTGGCGGACGTCCTTCACGCCGGTGATGAGGTAGCCCACCTCGCCGACCCCGATGCCGTCGGCCGGGAGCATCTCGGGGGAGCTGACGCCGATCTCCAGCAGCTCGTGGGTGGCGCCGGTGGACATCATCTTGATGCGCTCGCGCTTGTTGAGCTGCCCGTCCACGACCCGCACGTACGTGACCACGCCGCGGTAGGAGTCGTAGACCGAGTCGAAGATCATGGCGCGGGCGGGCGCGTCGGCGACACCGACCGGCGCCGGGATGCGCTCCACGACCCGGTCGAGCAGCGCCTCCACGCCGAGACCGGTCTTGGCGGAGACCTTGAGCACGTCGTCGGGGTCGCACCCGATGAGGTTGGCGAGCTCCTCGGAGAACTTCTCGGGCTGCGCGGCCGGCAGGTCGATCTTGTTCAGCACGGGGATGATCGTGAGGTCGTTCTCCATCGCGAGGTAGAGGTTCGCGAGGGTCTGGGCCTCGATGCCCTGGGCGGCGTCCACCAGGAGGACGGTGCCCTCGCAGGCGGCGAGCGAGCGCGAGACCTCGTAGGTGAAGTCGACGTGCCCGGGGGTGTCGATCATGTTGAGGATGTGCGTGTTGCCCTGGTCGTGGGAAGGGGCCCACGGCAGACGCACGGCCTGGGACTTGATCGTGATGCCGCGCTCGCGCTCGATGTCCATGCGGTCGAGGTACTGAGCACGCATCTGCCGCTGCTCGACGACGCCGGTGAGCTGGAGCATCCGGTCGGCGAGCGTGGACTTGCCGTGGTCGATGTGCGCGATGATGCAGAAATTGCGGATCAGCGCCGGGTCGGTACGGCTCGGCTCGGGCACATGGCTGGGGATCGCGGGCACGCAGGGTCCTGATTCTTGAGGCGTCCGCACAGTCTGCTCGCACAGTCTGCGGTCTCGGGTCGGATCGATACGTAGCCTCCATGGTCCCACGGGCGGGAGGCTGCGACGGGTTTGGGCGGGCCGAAGGGGGACTGGTAGCCTGGGTGGCTGTGCCTCATGCCCTCTCAGCGCGAGGTACGTCTTCAGAAATCACCGGCGCGTGGGACGGTCCTCTGTCCTGCGCGCCTGAACCTGTAAAGGCTCATTCGTGGCGAACATCAAGTCCCAGATCAAGCGGAACAAGACGAACGAGAAGGCGCGCCTTCGCAACAAGGCCGTCAAGTCCTCGCTCAAGACCGCGATCCGCAAGGCTCGCGAGGCCGCCGCCGCGGGCGACGCCGAGAAGGCCACCGAGTACCAGCGCGCCGCCGCGCGTCAGCTCGACAAGGCCGTCTCGAAGGGCGTCATCCACAAGAACCAGGCCGCCAACAAGAAGTCGGCGCTTGCTTCGAAGGTCGTGGCCCTCAAGGGCTGACACTTGATTTGACGCCGGGGGAATCCGAGCGGGCCCTCTCTCATCCGCTCCCACCCGGCACCCGGTGTCCGCGCGCGGCCTGCGTTCGCCACGCGGGCGCGGACACGACAAAGCGTGACCCGAAGGCCCCGTCGCCCCGTCCTCCCCAGGACGGGCGGCGGGGCCTTCGGCGTGCCCCCGCGCGGACGGACGAACCCGCCACGCTCCCTCACGGCCGCCCACCGGGGCGCTAGCCGTCGACGTCGACGTCCTCGAAGAGGTGGAGCATCCTGCCGAGGACGCGCACGCACGTGTCCACCTCGGCCGCGGTCAGATCGCCCGCCGCCTCCCTCAGCAGCGCGTGCTCCCGGGCGACGGCGGCCCCGATCGCCGCGCCGCCCGCCTCGGTCAGCCGGATCAGCGAGGACCGGGCGTGCGCGGGGTTCGGCACCGCCTCCACCAGGCCGCCCGCCGCGGCGTCGTTGACCATCCGCTGGACGAACTGACGGCTGATCGACTGCGCCCGGCCCATCTGGGGAACCGTCATCGGCCCGTGCTCGCGCAGGAGATCGAGCACGGCGCGCACCCCCACGGAGAGGCCACCCCGCCCGGCGTCCTGCTCGATCTTCCGCTGCACACGCCGGTAGAGCGGCCCGACCAGGGCGAAGACCTCCATCAGCCGCGGACCTGCCTCGTCGGGGAGCAGCGGACGTTCCCCCTCACCTGCACGATCACTCACACGCCGATGATAGATGACAACTTGGTTGTCATTCCAGGATCACTATGACACCTTGGTTGTCATGAATGCAGCCTCCGATCTTCGCTCCTTCGCGTCCCTGGACGGCCCCCTCGCCTACCGCGACACCGGCGGCACCGGCCTGCCCGTCGTGCTGCTGCACGCGGGATTCGTCGACCACACGATGTGGGACGAGCACATCCCGCTGCTCGCGCGGGAGTTCCGCGTCATCGCACCCGACGCCCGCGGCCACGGCCGGTCCGCCAACGCGAGCCGCCCCTTCCGCCAGACGGACGACCTCGCCGCGTTGCTGCGCCACCTGGACACCGGGCCCGCCGCCCTGGTCGGCGTCTCCATGGGCGCGACGATCGCCGTCGCGACCGCGCTGGAACACCCCGACCTGGTCCGGGGCCTGGTCGTCTCCGGCGGCGGCACGGAGGAGCCGGAGTTCACCAAGCCGTGGGCGAAGCAGGCCTGGACCGCGCAGAACCAGGCCCTGGCCGCCGGCGACATCGAGGCCTGGCAGGACGCGAGCGACGCCTGGGCGGACGGGCCCGAACGCCCCCGGGACCCCGCCCGCGCCGGGATCTACGCCCGCCTGCGCGAGATGCGCCTGCGCACCATCAGCAAGCACGCGCCCGGCGAGGTGGACCACCACGTCCCGGTCGAGGGCCTCGGCGCCCGGGCCGGACAGATCGCCGTCCCCGTGCTGGCCCTCAACGGCGCACAGGACACACCCGAACTCCGCGCCATGGCCGACAGCGTCGCCCGCACGGCGCCCCGGGGCACGACGGCCGTGATCGAGGACGCCGCGCACTTCCCCCACCTCGACCACCCGGACGCCTACGTCCGCATCGTCAGGGACTTCCTCCACGGCCTGGACCCGGAGTCCCCCGTCCGCCCCTGAGGGCCTCCTCGGACGTCATGGTACGCGCGCGGGCGTCGGCCGGCGGCGCCCGCCGGGAAACGCGGACCAGCCCTCAGCCCCGGCCCCTTGAGCGGGCCGCGCGGGCGATGGCCACGACCGCCTTCTCCAACGCGTACCCGGGGTCGTCGCCGCCGCCCTTGACGCCCGCGTCCGCCTCGGCCACCGCCCGCAGGGCCACGGCCACCCCGTCCGGGGTCCAGCCGCGCATCTGCTGGCGCACCCGGTCGATCTTCCACGGGGGCATGCCCAGCTCACGGGCGAGGTCCGCGGGGCGCCCGCCCCGGGCCGAGGACAGCTTGCCGATCGCCCTCACCCCCTGCGCCAGCGCACTGGTGATCAGCACCGGGGCCACCCCCGTGGACAAGGACCAGCGCAGCGCCTCCAGCGCCTCCGCCGCGCGCCCCTCGACCGCGCGGTCCGCGACGGTGAAGCTCGACGCCTCGGCCCGGCCCGTGTAGTACCGGCCCACGACCGGTTCGTCGATCGTGCCCGCCACGTCCGCGACGAGCTGCGACACCGCGGCGGCCAGCTCCCGCAGATCACTGCCGATCGCGTCGACCAGCGCCTGGCACGCCTCGGGCGTCGCCGCACGGCCCTGGGCCCGGAACTCCGCGCGCACGAACGCCAACCGGTCGGCCGGCTTGGTCATCTTCGGGCAGGCGACCTCCCGCGCGCCCACCTTGCGCGCGGCGTCGAGCAGTCCCTTGCCCTTGGCGCCACCGGCGTGCAGCAGCACGAGGGTGATCTCCTCCGCCGGTGCGGCGAAGTACCCCTTCAGCTCCTTGACCGTGTCCGCCGAGAGGTCCTGCGCACCGCGCACGACCACCACCTTGCGCTCGGCGAAGAGCGAGGGACTGGTCAGCTCGGCGAGCGTCCCCGGCTGGAGCTGGTCCGAGGTCAGGTCCCGCACGTCGGTGTCCGCGTCGGCGGCCCGCGCGGCGGCCACCACCTCCTGCACGGCACGGTCGAGCAGGAGGTCCTCCTGGCCCACGGCAAGGGTGACGGGGGCGAGGAGGTCGTCGTTCACGGTGTTCTTGGCCATCACCGACAGCATCCCACGCGGCACCGACAACGAGGACGGGCCGCGGGACCCCCGCGGCCGCCCCGACCCGTCACGGCTCCTCCCGCCAGCCGTCCCACTGCGCCGCGAACGAGTCCAGGTCCCGCGCGTCGAGAAGCTCCTCGTCGTCCCGCAGCACCACCAGCCACTGCGCGTCCTCGGCGTCGTCCTCCCCGGCCAGCGCGTCCCTGACGATCCGCGGCTCCTCACCGAGTCCGAACCGCTCCCCCAGCGCCTGAGCCGCCTCCTCCGCGGCATCGCGGTCGGGCAGGACCAGCACATGTCTCACATCGCTCACGACGCCATTGTCCGACACCCCGCGCGGGCCCCGCGCTCAGCCTCCCGCACCCTCCCCGCGCACCGTGGGCACCCGGTCCAACTCGATACCGAACCGCTCCCGGTACACCTCCAGCACCTCCTTGTCGCCCGCCAGCTCCGACACCGCCTTCTGCCCGCCCGGGGCCGTCTCCGTCAGGCGACTGCCGCTGAGCGTGACCCGTCCCCCGTCCTCGGTGAGCCGGGAGCACACCAGCGACCGCACGAAATGCGAGGACGGTGAGGTGCTGTTCCACCAGACCCCGACCCTGAAGTCGTCGAGCGCCCTGGGCCGCAGCTCCAGCCGGTACTGCGGCTTGCCCTCCCACAGCACGTCCAGGTCCTCGGCCTCGGCGGCCCCTCCGCCGCCGTGCACTCCCGCGGCGTCCGCCCCGGCCTCGACCACCCGGAACACACCGGCCGGATCCCGCTGTTCGCCCCGCTCACCCAGTGCCAGCGGATAGTGGCTGTGCGCCCCGAAGCCGACGTCGGTGAGCCAGTCCCCGCCGTCGACCGTCCGCACCAGCAGGGCGAGGTGGTCGAACGGCACCCCCAGCTCCCCCTCCTTCCCGTACACGCGCGCGGCCAGCAGGGTGACGTCGAAACCGAGCGCCTTGAGCAAGCGGCCGAACGAGCCGTTGAGTTCGTAGCAGAAGCCGCCCCTGCGCCGTCTGACGATCTTGTCCAGCAGTTCCTTCTCCCCCAGCGGGACCTCCTCGCCGAGGTGGATCGACAGGTTCTCGAACGGCACGGCCCGCAGATGCCGCAGATGCAGCTCACGCAGCACATCGACGGTGGGCCAGGCGGGATGCTCCGCGCCGATCCGGCGGAGATAGGCGTCAACCTGTGCGGAATTCATGCCCTCAGTCTCTCGCCACGCCCAGCCCCCCGCCCGCACCGACCACGGCGATCGCCCCGTCCTCGTCCGTACGCAGCACCCGTGCGCCCTCCGCCCGCAGTTCCCCGACCGTGGCCGGGGAAGGGTGGCCGTAGGGGTTGTCCCGCCCGCAGGAGATGAGCGCGAGTCTCGGCGCCACCTTCCGCAACAGGTCCGCGTCCTGGTACGCCGACCCGTGATGCGCCACCTTGAGGACATCCACCGGGCCCAGCGCGGCTCCGGGCGGCGTTCTCAACAGGGCCTGCTGGGCAGGGGGTTCCAGATCGCCGAGCAGGAGCAGGCTCAGGGCCGCCGACCGCACGGACAGGGCCACGCTCGCGTCGTTCGGGTCGTCCGGCGAGGGAGCCGGTTCCGGCGGCGGCCACAGCACCCGCCAGTCGAGGGCCCCGATGCGGCGGCTCTCCCCGGCCACGGCGCGCGTCACCGGAATGTGCCGGGCCGCCGCCTGCACGCGCACGAAAGCGGCCTGTTCCGCCGGCTCCTGGAACCCGGTCGTCTCGATCGCGCCCACCGACCGGCCCCTCAGCACCCCCGGCAGTCCCGCCACATGGTCGGCGTGGAAGTGGGTCAGCACGAGCAGCGGGATGCGCGAGACGCCGAGCCGGGTCAGGCAGCGGTCGACCAGCGCCGGGTCGGGGCCCGCGTCCACGACCACCGCCGAGCCCTCGCCCGCCGCCAGCACGGTCGCGTCGCCCTGTCCCACATCGCACATGGCGAACCTCCAGCCCGGCGGCGGCCAGCCGGTGACGATCCGGACCAGGGCCGGCGGCTGCACCAGGACCAGCACCAGCACCAGCGCGCAGATCCCGGCCAGCCACGGCCGCCCCCACAGGCGTCGACCGAGAACCACGACGGCCGCGGTGACCACCGCCAACAGCAGCGCACCCGTCCAGGTGCCCGGCCAGTCCACGCCGCTCCCCGGCAGCGACGCCCCGGTACGCGCGACACGGGCGATCCACCCGGCCGGCCAACTCGCGCACCAGGCCAGCCCCTTGGCGACCGGCATGGCGACGGGCGCCACCGCCAGCGCGGCGAATCCCAGCACGGTGGCCGGTGCCACGGCGAACTCCGCGAGCAGGTTGCACGGGACGGCGACCAGGCTCACCCGTGCCGACAGCACCACGATCAGCGGCGCGCACAGGGCCTGGGCCGCGGCCGCGGCGGCGAGCGCCTCGGCCGGTCGGGCGGGCATCCCGCGCCGGCGCAGCGCCTCGCTCCAGCGCGGGGCGAGGGTGAGCAGCGCGGCCGTGGCCAGTACGGACAGCAGGAAGCCGTAGCTCCGGGCGAGCCAGGGGTCGTACAGCACCAGCAGCAGGACCGCCGCGGTCAGTGCCGGGATCAGCGATCTGCGGCGCCCCGTCGCCAGGGCCAGCAGCGCGACGGCTCCGCAGGCCGCGGCCCTGAGCACACTGGGCTCCGGTCGGCAGACGATCACGAACCCGAGCGTGAGCGCTCCCCCGAGCAGCGCCGTCCCGCGCAGCGAGATGCCGAGGCGGGGCGCGAGTCCCCGGCGCTCGGCGCGCCGGGCCAGCCCGGCGGGTCCGGCGAACAGGGCCAGCACAAGGGTGAAGTTGCCCCCGCTGACCGCCAGCAGATGGGCGAGGTCGGTCCGCTTGAAGACGTCGTCCAGTTCGGTCGTCACCCGCGAGGTGTCCCCGACGACCAGCCCCGGCAGCAGGGCTCTCGCATCCGGGTCCAGTCCCCCGGTCGCCTCGCGCAGCCCGGCACGCAACCGCCCCGCCCACCGCTGCGCCCGGGACGGCTCGCCCACCACGTCGGGCGGGCCCCCGGACCGCACCCGCAGCACCGCGGCGACATGGTCGTCCGGGATCGGCGAGGGCGCCAGACGCGCGGTCAGCCGTACCCGTGTGGAGGGCAGCAGAGCCGTCCAGCCCGACCGGCCGGCCCAGGCCGCCTCACCTGCGGTGCGGCCACCGGTCGCCTCAGGGCGGGCCGCGTCGACCATCACCAGCACGGGAGTCCTCGTCGCCTCCTCGCTTCCGTCGCCCCAGGAGACCCGCCGGACCTCGCCCTCGAACAGCACGGCGGTCGGCGCCGCGTGATCGCCCCTGATCCGTGGGCGCGTGGGCCGCGGGTCCGAGGTGACCTCGACCTCCGCGGTCACCTGTGCGTGCGCCCGCGCCCGCGCGGGGACCGCTCCCCTGCGCAGATCCGCACCCTGAAGCCCGGCACAGGACGCCGCGGCGGCGAGGCAGAGCAGCGACGCGGTGACGGAGGCCACCGTCCACTCCCCCCACGGCCGGTGCCCGAAGGACGACCGCGCTGCCGACCCGCGGACCGCGAGGAGCGCACCGGCCGCGGCCAGGCAGGCGGCCACCACGGCGGCGACCCACCCGGGCGGCGCGTCCAGAGCCCAGGCCGCCGCGGCCCAGGCGGCCGCCGCGGGCCCCACCAGCCGCAGATCCACCGGCCCGTCCTGCCGGGGGTGCGGGTCGCCCAGCCTGCTCACGGCCCGGACCGGCGCGTCCGGGCCGGCCGGGAGGGGAGCGGGCGGATTCCGGTGCCGCCGCCCGGTCGGGTCGCGTCCGCCGACGCCGATGGCGGTGGGATCGGGCCGTCCGGTGTCCGCGCGGGTGCTCGTCCCGGTCCCGGGGTCCTCCGGAGGCGTTCCCGGCCCGGCCCTGCCCACGGCGCCGGGCGCCCGCGGCGGGCTCATGGCCGTACCAGCTTGCGCAGATCGGCGAAGCGGCGCTCGCCGATGCCGCCCACCTCACGCAGGTCGTCGACCGAGCGGAACCCGCCGTGTCGCGTGCGGTAGTCGACGATGCGCTGGGCCAGGACCGGGCCCACCCCGGGCAGCGTGTCCAACTGGTCCACGGTCGCGGTGCTGAGCGAGACGGGGGTGGCGGGAGGGGCGCCGACCGCGGGGCCGCCGGTGCCCCCCGCTCCCGGTGCCGCGCCGGGCGCCGGTACCGCGGCGCCCACCACGATCTGCTCGCCGTCCACCAGCAGGCGGGCGCGGTTGAGGCCGTCGGTGTCGGTGCCCGGGCGGACCCCGCCCGCCGCCCGCAGGGCGTCCGCGACCCGGGAGCCGGCCGGCAGGGTCCGCAGCCCGGGCCTGCGCACCGTGCCGCCGATGTCCACGACGACCGTCGCGCCGCCCGTCCCCCCGCCCGCGCCGATCCCGTCGACTCCCTCGGGCCCACCGGCGCCGTCGCCCCCGTCCGTGTCGCCGGACCCACCCGTGCCGTCCGTGCCCGTCGGTGCCCGTCCGCCCGATGCCCCGGGCTCGCCCGGGCGGCCGCCGTGCCGTGCGCCATCCGCCGCGTAGGGCACGGACATCCGCATCGCTTCGGGGGCCCGCACCGCCTGTGTCCGGCCGGTCCAGAAGTGCTGCGCGGCGAGCGCGACCGCCGCGACGAGCAGCACGCCCAGCGCGGCCACGCTCCTGCGTTCCAGTCCGCACCGGGACTGCAGCCACAGCGGCGTCCGCTCACGCACGGCCGGTCCGATCCGCGCCCGCCAGGTGCCGTCCGTCGCGGTGCCGCTCCTCGACCGGGGCACCGAGCCCACCAGGAGGTCGGCGCCGGCCGGCGGCCCGCCCGGTTCGCCGGCCGGCGGCCCGCCGACCCCCAGGGCGCCCGAGCCGATACCGCTGGTCGTCCCGGTGCGCGGCAACGGCGTGCCAGGACCCGAGCCCGCTCCCGCTCCCGCTCCCGGGGGTCCGCTCCCCGGTGGCCCACTCCACGGTCGACCCGACTCGTCCCGTCCCTCGCCCCGGCCCTCGTCCCGTCCCTCATCCGGGCCGCTGCCCGTCTGCGCGAAGAGGCTCTCGGCGCGCCGCCGCAGCGTGTGGACCGCCGGGCTCCGCCGATGCGGTCGGCCGTGCTCCCACGCGTGCCCCGGGCGGTCCCGCGCGTGGTCGCGCGCGCGGCCGTCGGAGCCCCGGGCCCGGCCCGGACCGCTGGTGGGTTTCGCTGTGCGTGGGTGTGATCGAAGTGCCATGCGCCGAGGATGCGGCACGTCACCCCACCCGCGATGATCTTGGATGGTTCCCGGGGATCACCCCCGGATTGTGGAAAACTCCGTCACCCTCACGTGCCCTCGCGGAGCGCACGACTCACCACGGCGCACGACTCACCGCCGCGCGTCTCTCACCGCGGCGAGACGACCGCCCCCAGCAGTCCCGGTCCCGTATGCGCCCCGATCACCGCTCCGACCTCGCTCACATGCAGGTCGACCAGGCCCGGGACCCGCTCCCGCAGGCGGTCCGCGAGTGCCGACGCCCGTTCGGGGGCGGCGAGATGATGGACCGCCACGTCGACCGGTGCGGCGCCAGCTCGCTCGGCCGCGATCTCCTCGAGGCGGGCGATCGCCCTGGACGCCGTCCGCACCTTCTCCAGCAACTCGATGCGCCCGTCGGCGAGCTGGAGCAGCGGCTTGACTGCGAGCGCGGAGCCGAGCAGCGCCTGGGCGGTACCGATCCGGCCGCCCCGCCGCAGATGGTCCAGGGAGTCGACGTAGAAGTACGCGGCGGTGCCCGCGGCCCGCTTCTCCGCCGCCGCCACGGCCTCGTCGGCCGTGCCGCCCGCCTGGGCGGCCTCGGCCGCGGCCAGCGCGCAGAAGCCGAGCGCCATCGCGACCATGCCGGTGTCGACCACGCGCACCGGCACGGGGGCCTCGCGGCCGGCCAGCACCGCGGCGTCGTAGGTGCCGGAGAGCTCGGAGGACAGGTGCAGCGAGACGATGTCGGTCGCGCCCGCCTCGGCGACCGTGCGGTAGGTCTCGGCGAACAGTTCGGGACTGGGCCGGGACGTGGTGACGGGACGTCGCTTCTGCAGGGCCTGGGCCAGCGCGCGGGCGGAGATCTCGGTGCCCTCCTCCAGGGCCTGGTCGCCCAGGACCACGGTCAGCGGCACCGCGGTGATGCCGTGGCGCTCCATCGTCCGCGGCGGCAGGTAGGCCGTTGAATCGGTGACGATCGCGACATGGCGGGACATGGGCTGGAGGTTACCTGTCACTCGGGTCGGACGGCAGCCCGGGCCCTCGCGACCTGGGCTCATCGTGGCTGGATCACGGGGCGCGCTCGGGCCGGGGCTTCTTCTGCCAGGCATACGCGGGCCGCTGCCCTCGCGGGCCGAGAGCGGGCCGGTCCGCCTCCCGGGCCGGGCGGGACTCGGCCGTCTCCGGCCGGATACCGCCGTCGGCCGCCTCGGCCGCCGGGCCCGTGGCCGGAGTTCCCGTGGCCGGAGGCCCCGGCCAGGTCGAGGCGGACGGCTCCGGCCGCTCCCTGGTCCAGTGGCGCAACGCACCGGCCTCCAGGTCGATCTGCGCGCTCAGCATGTCCAGGTCGTCGTCCGCGAACCGGTGCGCCCGGTCGTGCGCGGCCCAGCGCAGGGAGTCCGCCGAGCCGGTGATCCGCTCGGTGCGCTCACGCAGTTCGGGCAGTCGGCGGGCCAGCGCCGAGCGGTCCGGCTCCGTCTCCAGGCGCCGGAGCTCGGCGTCCAGTTCCCGTCCGTGGGCGCTCAGCCGGTGGAACAGGCCCAGCGACTCCTTGAGCGACTCATCCGCGCCGGCGCCCGCGTGCAGGGCCTCCTGCGTGGCCCTCATCGACGTGCGCAGCGCCAGTCTCAGGCTCGCGATCTCGCCCGCCGGCCCCGGCTGGGCGAGGGACTTGGCGCGCAGGCCCGTGTCCTCGACGGTGCGCCGCGCCTGGGCGATGGTGCGGTCCACGCCGCGCTTGGCCGTGCCGACCACCTTCACCGTCGCGTACACCCCCAGTGCCACACACAGCACGAACAGGAGCGCGATGACGGTCAACAGGGCTTCCACGACGCTCCTCCTCGGCCCGGCGCCTTCGGCTGCTGCGCCTCCCTCCACGGTAAACGCACGGGGCGGGCCCGGGGTTCCGTACGAACCCCGAACCCGCCCCGAACCCGCCCGTAGGGGGTCGGCCGCGGCGACTACGCCGTGACGATGTTGACCAGCTTCGGCGCGCGCACGATCACCTTGCGGATCACGGCGCCGTCCAGCGCGGCGGCCACCTTCTCGTCCGCCAGCGCCGTCTTCTCCAGTTCCTCGTCGGAGATCGACGGGGAGACCTCCAGGCGCGCCTTGACCTTGCCCTTGATCTGGACCACGCAGGTCACGGTCTCGTCCACGACGTAGGCGGGGTCGGCGACCGGCAGGTCCTGGTGGACGACCGAGTCGTGGTGGCCCAGCCGCCGCCACAGCTCCTCGGCGACGTGCGGGGCCAGCGGCGCGATCAGCAGCACCAGCGCCTCGGCGACCGGACGCGGCAGGCTGCCGCCCGCCTTGGTCAGGTGGTTGTTCAGCTCGGTGATCTTGGCGATGGCGGTGTTGAACCGCAGGCCCTCCAGGTCCTGGCGGACGCCGTCGACGGCCTTGTGCAGGGCGCGCAGGGTCTCCTCGTCGGGCTCGGAGTCGACCACGGTGACCTCGCCGGTCGTCTCGTCCACGACGTTGCGCCACAGCCGCTGCAGCAGCCGGAACTGGCCCACCACCGCGCGCGTGTCCCACGGCCGCGACACGTCCAGGGGGCCCATCGCCATCTCGTACAGGCGCAGGGTGTCCGCCCCGTACTCGGCGCAGATCTCGTCCGGAGTGACCGCGTTCTTCAGGGACTTGCCCATCTTGCCCAGCAGGCGGCTGACCTTCTCGCCCTGGTGGTAGTACGCGCCGTCGCGTTCCTCCACCTCGGCCGCGGGCACCGCGATGCCGCGGCTGTCGCGGTAGACGTACGCCTGGATCATGCCCTGGTTGAACAGCTTGTGGAACGGCTCGGCGGAGGAGACGTGGCCCAGGTCGAACAGGACCTTGGACCAGAACCGCGCGTACAGCAGGTGCAGGACGGCGTGCTCGGCGCCGCCGACGTACAGGTCGACGCCGCCGTGCGGCATGCCCTCGCGCGGGCCCATCCAGTAGCGCTCGATGCCGGGGTCGACCAGCCGCGCCTCGTTGCGGGGGTCCAGGTAGCGCAGTTCGTACCAGCACGAGCCGGCCCAGTTGGGCATCGTGTTGGTCTCGCGGCGGTACTTCTTCGGCCCGTCGCCCAGGTCCAGGGTGACGTCGACCCACTCCTCGTTGCGCGACAGCGGGGTCTCGGGCCGGGTGTCGGCGTCGTCCGGGTCGAAGGTGCGCGGCGAGTAGTCCTCGACCTCCGGCAGTTCCAGGGGCAGCATCGACTCGGGCAGCGCGTGGGCGACGCCGTCCTCGTCGTAGACGATCGGGAACGGCTCGCCCCAGTAGCGCTGGCGGCTGAACAGCCAGTCGCGCAGACGGAAGTTGACCGTCCCCTCGCCGATGCCCTCGCGCGCCAGCCATTCGGTGATGCGCGCCTTGGCGTCCACGACGCCCAGGCCGTCCAGCGAGACGGTGTCACCGGTGGAGTTGACGATCGTCGCGTCGTAGGAGACGAAGGCGTCGTCCCAGGTGCCGGTGTCGGTGCCGCGGCCGTCGGTGGGCTCGACCACGCAGTGGACCGGCAGTTCGAAGGCGCGCGCGAAGGCGAAGTCCCTGCTGTCGTGGGCCGGGACGGCCATGATCGCGCCGGTGCCGTAGCCCATCAGGACGTAGTCGGCGATGAAGACGGGCACCTTCTCGCCGTTGACGGGGTTGATGGCGTACGCGCCCGTGAAGACGCCGGTCTTGTCCTTGGCCTCGGCCTGCCGTTCGACGTCGGACTTCGAGGCGGCCTGGGCGCGGTAGGCGGCGACCGCCTCGGTCGGGGTGGCGTGGCCGCCGGTCCACACCTCGTGGGTGCCCTCGGGCCAGGCCGTGGGGGTGTACCTGTCGACCAGCGGGTGCTCGGGCGCCAGCACCATGTAGGTGGCTCCGAACAGGGTGTCGGGGCGGGTGGTGAAGATCGTGACGGACTCGCCGTCGATCGGGAAGTCGACGCGCGCGCCCTCGGAGCGGCCGATCCAGTTGCGCTGCTGCAGCTTGATCGCGTCGGGCCAGTCCAGCCCCTCCAGGTCGTCCAGCAGCCGGTCGGCGTAGGCCGTGATGCGCATGTTCCACTGGCGCAGCTTGGCCTTGAAGACCGGGTAGTTGCCGCGCTCGGAGCGGCCGTCGGCGGTGACCTCCTCGTTCGCCAGGACGGTCCCCAGGCCGGGGCACCAGTTGACGGGCGCGTCGGAGGCGTAGGCCAGTCGGAACTCGCCCAGGACGTCGGCCCGCTCGACGGGGCTCAGCGTGTTCCACGCGCGCGTGGTGTTCGGGACGGCTCGCTCACCGGACTCGAACTGGGCGATCAGCTCGGCGATCGGGCGGGCCTTGCGCGCCTCGCCGTCGTACCAGGAGTTGAAGATCTGCAGGAAGATCCACTGGGTCCACTTGTAGTACTCCGGGTCGATCGTGGCGAACGACCGGCGCTTGTCGTGGCCCAGGCCCAGCCGGCGCAGCTGGGCCTTCATGTTCTCCATGTTGGCCTCGGTGGACACCCGCGGGTGCGTGCCGGTCTGCACCGCGTACTGCTCTGCGGGCAGGCCGAAGGCGTCGAAGCCCAGGGTGTGCAGGACGTTGTGGCCGGTCATGCGCTGGAACCGGGCGAAGACGTCGGTGGCGATGTAGCCCAGCGGATGGCCGACGTGCAGGCCCGCGCCCGAGGGGTACGGGAACATGTCCATGATGAACTTCTTGGGCCTGGCGACCAGCTCCGGATCGCCCGCCAGGTCGCCGCTCGGGTTCGGGGCGGCGTAGGTGCCCTCGGCGTCCCAGAAGTCCTGCCAGCGTGCCTCGATCTCGGCCGCCATGGCGGCCGTGTAGCGGTGCGGCGCGGCCTCAGCCGCGGTGGCGGCCATGGCGGGGTTCGTCTCGCTCATGATTCTCAAAGCTCCATCGATCGTCTCTGCCTGCGGCTGCGGCCCCTCAGGAAATGAAAAATCCCCTCGCACAGGAGGGGACGCCGCGCCGATGCCGACCACCGGACACCCGGGGTCGGGACTGATCAGCGCGGCCCGCTAAGCAGAAGGCGTACGGCACGCATGGCGTCAGGGTACCGCAGGGCCCCAGCGTGCCGCGACGCGCCGCCGTCGCCGCATTCCGGGGCCGGGGCGGGTGAACCCAACGCGCGGCGCAGCCGTACTCAGACGTTGACGGTCCAGTTGTGAAGGCATCGAAAAGCTGAACAGCGCTCCATGGTTACTTCGCGTAACGGCAGCTATTCGGACATCGCAACCGCCCCGTTGCCCTTTTGATGACAACGCAACAACTCAAACCTCGTACCGCTCGGTTTGGTGCCCCTTAGAGTGCGGCAGCGGGACCGCCTTCCCGAAACTGTTCGGAGTTGCCCCCATGAACCCACCCCGTAGTAACCGCTCGCTACCCAAGTCCGGCCGCTCGGCGTACGGCATGGCGTCGGCCGCGGTACTGCTGCTGATACCCGTCATCGTGCTCGCCGGCGGCAACGCGGTGCAGGACTTCCTCAACTTCGGAGCGGGTGTCCTCTCCCTCGTCTCCCTCAGCTGCTCGGTCATCTGGGGCCTGATCGCCCAGGACCGGATCTTCCTCAACATCCGCCAGCGGATCGTCGCGCAGGCCGTGCACCGGACGACCGCGGTCGCCTCCATCGCCTTCCTCCTGGTGCACGTCACCGTCAAGCTGGCGCTCGACCACACCGTCCTGATCGCCGCGCTGATCCCGTTCAGCCTCGGGGTGAGCGGAACGGGCGGACTGATCGGCTTCGGCTCCCTGGCCGGCCTGCTCATGATCTTCGTGGGCGTCACCGGCGCGCTGCGCAGCAACTTCGCCTCCCCGGCACCGGTCGCGGCGCGCTGGCGCATGATGCACATGCTGGCCTACCCGTCCTGGTGCGCCGCGCTGATCCACGGCCTGTACGCCGGACGCGCGGCCAAGCCGTTCTTCATGGTGTCCTACGAGCTCTGCCTGATCGGGGTCATGGCGGCACTCGGCCTGCGCGCGGCCCCGCGCCCGTTCAAGCGCAAGGTGGCCGACAAGGTCTTCGCGATCATCGGCACCTCCGAGCGCTCCGGCCGCGACGATCTGGACGCCAGCCGTGCCCGCAACGCGGAGGCCGCGACGGGGTTCGGCGCGCGCGGCGCCGCCACCGGCCCCGGTGCCACCGGGGGCTTCGCGACGGCCGGCGGGGTCGCGGGCGGCGGTGGGTTCGCGGGCGGCGGGCTCGGGGTCGGCGGGGGCTTCATCCCGCCGCAGCCCTCCTCGGCCGCCTTCGGCATCCCCGAGACCCGCACCATGAGCCCGGAGCCCGCGAACGGCTTCGCGGCGGCCTACCGGGCCGTGGGCGCCACCGCGCGCGCCGGGACGCCGGGGATGCCCGACGCGACCCAGCGCATGGACCTGCCCCCGGACCCGCGTTCCACGGGCGCGATCCCCAGGATCGAGACCCCGGGCGGCGGCTCGGGCAGCTGGCCCGTCCCCTCCCCGCCGCCGGTCGGCGAGGCGCCCCCGTCCGCGTACGACCCGCTCCAGGACACCGGGTACACCATCCCGCCCTACGGCAATACGGGGCAGAGCGGGTACAACGGCTACGGCGGAGGTGAGATGTACGACACGGGTGAGACGAACCCCCTGTACGGCACGTACAACTCCACCAACACGTACAACAGCGCTCCCGCGACGGAAACGCGACCCGGCACCTACGGCACGCCGGGAGCCGGCGAATCCTGGAACGCGCCTTCCGGAGGCTTTTAGTGAACGAGGCCCTGCCCGACGTCCCAGAGGTCCGCGTGGTCGGACTTCCGCAGCTCACGTCGGGCTTTGACCTTGTCGAGCGACTCGACCTGCCCATGCACCTCAAGGTGCACGGCCCGCTGGAACCGATGGGCGGCGAACAGCTCGCGCAACTGGCCGAACAGATCTCCCTGAAGGGGCGCGGCGGCGCGGGTTTCCCCTTCCACAGGAAGCTGCGGTCGGTCGCGGAGTCGGCGATCCGGCGCGGTGTCCGGCCGGTCGTCGTCGTCAACGGCAGCGAGGACGAACCGGCCTGCCGCAAGGACACGGTGCTGATCAACCGTGCTCCGCATCTCATCCTGGACGGCGCCCTGCTGGTCGCCGAGGCTCTCGGCGCACGCCAACTCGTGGTCGGCGTGACCAGGGCCTCCACCGAGCGGTCGATGGAGCAGGCGCTGGCCGAGCGCGGTCTGAGCGACCGGCGGGGGGCGCCCATACGCGCGCGCGTGCAGCGCAACCCGGTGCGGATGGTCACCGGTGCGGCCGCCTCGCTCGTGCGGTCCATCGACGGCGGTCCGCCGATCCCGCCCGGCCGCAAGACCAGCGCCTCCCAGAGCGGCGTGGGCGGCGCGCCGACCCTGCTGTCGAACGCGGAGACGTTCGCCCAGCTGGCCATCGCCGCGCGTATCGGCGCCGAGCGCTACCGCAACACCGGTCTGTACGACGAGCCGGGCACCGTGATGCTGACCGTCTCGGGCGCGGTCGACCGCCCCATGGTGATCGAGGTGCCGACCGGTGTGCCCCTGCGGTACGTCCTCCAGCTCGCCGGCGCCCCGCCGGTCCCCCAGGGCGTGCTGACCGGCGGCTACCACGGCAAGTGGATCGACGCGGCGACGGTCAACGAGGCGATCGTCTCGCGCGACTCCCTGGACGCCGTCGGCGGCTCGCTGGGCGCCGGCGCGATCCTGCCCATCAGCCAGGAGACGTGCCCGCTGGGGGAGTCCCTCCAGGTGGCCAAGTGGCTGGCCGAGGAGAGCGCCGGCCAGTGCGGCCCCTGCTACCTCGGTCTGCCCGCGGCGGCCCGAGGCATGGAGGACATCATGAACGGCGGCGGCCCCGCCGCCCTGGAGGCGCTCAAGCAGGTCGCCAAGGCCGTGAAGAGGCGCGGTGCGTGCTCGCACCCGGACGGCTCGGCGATGTTCCTGGAATCGACCATCAAGGCCTTCACGGACGACCTGGCGGCCCATGTCCTCGGCAACGGCTGCGGCAGGCCCGTGGAGGGCGTGCTGCCGCTGTTCGAGGGGGGCAGGACGCTCACGGGCATCCCCGGCGGCGGCCAGGCCGAGCCCGAGGCGGGCGCCAGCCGTCAGAAGATCTTCGTGGACTGGACGCTGTGCCGCGGCCACGGCCTGTGCGCGGACATCCTCCCGGAGGTCTTCGAACTCGGCGCCGACGGGTTCCCGACGGTCGCGCAGGCCCCGGTGCCGCTCTACGCGGAGGCGAAGGCGCTGCGGGCGGTGCGCCGCTGCCCGGCGCTCGCGCTGCGGATCGAGGAGGACACCCGGGCCATCGCGCCGTCGCGCAACCTGCCGGTGCTCTCGCAGGGCCGCGGGCGGCGCGCTCTCGGCCGCTGAGCGGGCCGTCAGGCGGTCGTACGACCACGGGCCACTCCCGGCGACGGGGGTGGCCCGTGGCGCTCCCTGTCACCCGTCCACGCGGGCCCGGAGCACCCGCGGACGGGTGCGCACATACGACGAAGGCGGTCCATCCGATGGGATGAACCGCCTCAAGTCTTGTGGAGCTAAGGAGAATTGAACTCCTGACCTCCTGCATGCCATGCAGGCGCTCTACCAACTGAGCTATAGCCCCTCGTGGCCACGCGGCCGAACCGCGTTGTCACCGTGTCGCCCGGTTTCCCCGGCGGCGACGCCAACATTACACGGTCCACCGGGTGAAACACCAAATCGTTTCCGCCCCGCCCGGACCTGGGCCGACACCGCCCGTCGGACCGGGCCGGCCCTACTCACGCCGTGGCGAACGAGTAGAAGCGCTTGAGCGTGCAGTGCTCGTCCAGGAGGCGACCGTAGATCGGCTCGCCCTCCAGCTCCCGGTAGGTCTCGATCGGGTCGCCCTTGATGATCAGCGCCCGCGCGCATTCCTCGCACCAGTACTGGTAGTCGGGGTTGACGGGTTCCATGTCCCGCACGATGGGCGTGCCGCTGCCGCACCAGTCGCACTTCCGCCTGTGTGCACCCATCGATCAGCTCCAGCTGTGGCCGCAGGCCGTGCACACGTAGGAGACGCCGCCGTTGTCACCGAGGACCTGGGCGACATGGGACGAACCGCAGGAAGGGCAGTCGAGGGGGGTGGCCTTCTGACGTCTCACCGCCACTCCGGGAAGGCCCGTGGCCTCCCCGCGGATGCTCGCAGGCATCGCTACTCCCTCCCGTCGGGCCGCGCCCCCTTCCGGCCGTCTGATTCTGCCACGGCCGGGCCGATACGGTCAGCGACGCCTTCGTACCAGTCCGGACACCGCCCCCGGTGTGGCTGTCGCGGCCGGCGCGTACAGGCACGCGAGGAGCGCGTCCGAAGAGGTATACGCCCCGGGAGCCCCAAGTGACTCAAACCCGTTCGGGAACAGAGAAAGAGAAGTGTCTGAAACGTGGAAAGTCCCGCCCCTTGACGGGACGGGACTCTCATCACCGATCTCTGACACCGCAAGAGTGTCGATCTGTGGAGCTAAGGAGAATTGAACTCCTGACCTCCTGCATGCCATGCAGGCGCTCTACCAACTGAGCTATAGCCCCTCGTGCCACCCGACCGGAGTCGTGTGGTGTCGCGCCCCGCTCGGCGGGGCGAACAAGAAGAACTTTAGCCTGCGACCTGCCGGAAAGTGAAATCCGGGTTCCGGCTCTCGTGAGGAGGTGTCAGTCGTCGTCGCCGAGGACCGGCTCGGGCAGGGTGCCGGCGTTGTGCTCCAGGAGCCGCCAGCCGCGCACACCCCGTCCGAGGACGGACCAGCAGCAGTTGGACAGGCCGCCGAGGCTCTCCCAGTCGTGGGAGTCCAGCCCGAGCAGCCGGCCGATGGTGGTGCGGATCGTGCCACCGTGGCTGACCACGACGAGGGTTCCGTCCTCGGGCAGCTTCTCGGCGTGCCGCAGCACCACGGGGGCGGCGCGGTCGGCGACCTCGGTCTCCAGTTCGCCACCGCCGCGGCGCACGGGCTCGCCCCGCTTCCACGCGGCGTACTCCTCGCCGTGCCGGGCGATGATCTCCTCGTGGGTCAGCCCCTGCCAGGCGCCCGCGTAGGTCTCCCGCAGGGCCTCGTCGTGGACGACCTCCAGGCCCGTGAGCGCGGCCAGCTCGGCGGCCGTGGCGGCGGCGCGCTTGAGGTCCGAGGCCACGATGGCGTCCGGCTTGAGGGAGGCGAGCAGCCGGGCCGAGCGGCGCGCCTGCCCGATCCCGGTCTCGGTCAGCTCGACGTCCGTGGAGCCCTGGAAGCGGCGCTCCACGTTCCACGACGTCTGGCCGTGCCGCCACAGGATGAGCCGGCGGCCCCGGCCCTTCTCCGCGGTGCTCGCGCCCGGGGACGTCACCGCAGGTCCCCACCCGGCTCGGCGTCGTCCTCGGCGGCCGTCAGCCGGGCGTGTTCGGCGGCCTTGCCCCGGGTCGCCCTGGCGTCCTCGGGCAGCTCCAGCTCGGGGCAGTCCTTCCACAGCCGCTCCAGGGCGTAGAAGACACGCTCCTCGCTGTGCTGGACGTGGACCACGATGTCCACGTAGTCCAGGAGCACCCAGCGGGCCTCCCGGTCTCCCTCGCGGCGCACCGGCTTGGCGCCGAGCTCCTTGTTCAGCCGCTCCTCGATCTCGTCGACGATCGACTTGACCTGGCGGTCGTTGGGCGCGGACGCCAGCAGGAAGGCGTCCGTGATGGACAGCACGTCGCTGACGTCGTAGGCGATGATGTCGTGCGCGAGCTTGTCGGCCGCCGCCTGCGCGGCGGTGCTGATGAGCTCGAGGGAACGGTCCGTGGCGGTCACTACAGGGCTTTCCGTAGGCGGTCAGTGGTACGTCAAGGGTCTCACGTGCCGCCGCCGGCACCCCCTGCGGCGACCGGACCGCTCCCCGGAGTCCCGGGGAGCGGGCCCGTGGCGCCGCCTCGCGTCACTGTTGCGCCCTGTAGTCCTGCCCGAGGACGACGGAGACACGGGCGCCCGTGGTGACCTTGCCCTTCCGCACGGAGCCGGTGGGAAGGCCCAGGGTCTTGGCGACCTCGACGGCGTTCTCCTTGTCCCCGTCATCGGCGTACAGGACCTCGGACGCGGTCCGGGAGGTCGTGGTCCCTGCGTCGATGTAGGTGTAGCCGCCGTTGACGAGCGAGAGCCGGGCACCGGCCGCGGTGGACGTGGACCCGGTGGCGTTCTGCACGCCGACCCGGACGGCGCCGCCGTCCGGCGGACTGCTCACGGTGCCGCCCAGCAGCGGCTTGACCACGGTGTCGGTGGCCTTCTGGCCGACGGCGCCGCCGGCCTGGACCGGCAGCAGCTCCGTCTTGTAGTCGCCGCTCTTGGCGTGGTCGGCGAGCTTGGCGAGGAAGGCGCCGAGGTCCTTGTCGCTCAGGGAGGGGTCGAGGATCTGGGCGAGGGTCTGCACGGTGGTCGTCGCGCCCTGCGGGTCCGAGGAGATCTTGCGCAGGACGCCCTGCATGACCTGGCCGAACCGCTCCAGCTGGGCGTCCTGGGGCTCACCGGCGGCCCGGTAGGTGGCGTAGGCGACCGCCATCTTGCCGCTGAGGGTCTGGTCCTGCCCCTTGTGCACGAGAGGGGCGCCGCCGCCCTTCCTGGCGGCGGGGTCGGGGACGTCGGCGTCGGTGCTGACCTCGATGTTGCCGACGAGCTCCACGAGGTTCTCCAGGTACGGCGTGTCCAGCCGCCAGGTGCCCTCGATCCTGGTGCCCAGCACCGAGTCGATGGCGTCGCTGGTCCCGGAGGAGCCGTCGTCGGAGACCGACTTGGCGAGGGTGGTCGTCTCGCCGTCGTCGGGGGTCAGGGCGAGGGAGTTGGGCAGCAGGACGGTGGCGCCCTGCTTGGTGGTGGTGTTGTCCACGAGCAGCGCGGTGGAGGTGCCGCCGCCCTCGGTGTTGTGCAGATGGACGACGATCACGTCGCGGTTCTGGGCGCCGGTGGCGGCGGTCGTGGCGGACGCGCCGCCCGCGGAGGTGCCGGGCAGCATGCCCGCGTACCAGAGGTAGCCGACGCCGCCCACCACCGCCAGCACGAGCACCACCACGAGGGCCGTGATCCGGCTGCGGGCGCGGCGCTTGGCCTCCTCGCGGCGCTCGGTGCGGTTCTCGGTGAACTGCAGCCAGTCGATGACGTCTTCGGACTCGCCGTCGGCCTCCTCGGCGAAGGCGAACTCCTCGTCGTCCTGCTCACCGGCCCGGCCGCGGCCCTGATCGGGTCCGTGCCCGGGTACGTGGTCGCCGCCGCGCGGTTCCCCGGTGGCGCCGGGAGCCTCGGCCCGGCCGTCCGCGTCCTCGCCCAGCGGGCCGCGACCGCCGTGGGCGGCCTGGCCGGGGCCGCCGTCGGCCGGGCCCGCCTGCTGCGGGATGCGGGTGGTCCGCCCGTCGGGACGCGGCGGCGGGGAGCCGGGCGCGGTCCGGCCGTAGGGGTCGTACCCCTCGTGCCCGTCGTGCCCGTCGTGTCCGCCGTCGGTGTCCGCTCCGCCGGCGGGGCCGTAGGGGTCATAGGGGTCGTACGGGGCGGCGGGTTGCCGGCCGCCGGTGTCGTAGGGCGTCCGGGTCTGCTGCGGGACGGCTCCGTACGGGTCGAATCCGTAGCCCTGGGGCTGCTGTTGGGTCCCGTAGGGGTCGTAGCCCTGGGGCTGCTGCGGGAACTGCTGCCGCGGGGCGACCTGCCGGTACACAGGCTGCCCGAACTCGTCATAGCCGACGAGCTCGTACTGGTCGCCGCCCGTGTATCCGTCGTATCGGTCGTTCACCGGTGCCCCTCTCGGCTCAGTCGCCGCGGTACAGCTGCCGCTTGTCGATGTAGCGCACCACGCCGTCCGGCACGAGGTACCAGACGGGGTCGCGCCTGGCGACCCTCGCACGGCAGTCCGTGGACGAGATGGCGAGCGCGGGAACCTCGACGAGGGACACCCCGCCCTCCGGAAGGCCCGGGTCGGTCAGGACGTGTCCCGGCCGGGTGACGCCGACGAAGTGCGCGAGGGAGAACAGCTCGTCCGTGTAGCGCCAGGTCAGGATCTGACCCAGCGCGTCGGCACCGGTGATGAAGAAGAGGTCGGTGTCCGGGTTGAGGGATTTCAAGTCCCGCAGCGTGTCCGTCGTGTAGGTGGGGCCGCCGCGGTCGATGTCGATGCGGCTGACCGAGAACTGCGGGTTCTCCGCGGTCGCGATGACCGTCATCAGATAGCGGTCCTCGGCGGGTGCCACCTTGCGGTCGGTCTTCTGCCACGGCTGCCCGGTGGGGACGAACACCACCTCGTCCAGATGGAACTGCGCGGCGACCTCGCTGGCCGCGACCAGGTGCCCGTGGTGGATCGGGTCGAAGGTTCCGCCCATGACGCCCAGGCGACGCTTGCCCGGGTTCGAGGGCCCGCTTCCGGGGCCGTATCCCGGGCCCTTCACCGGACCGGTGGGCATGTGCTGCTCTCCCATGCGTGCAGACCCTACCGGCCCGGCCGCCGGGCTCCGGCCGACAGGCCCTCTCGGGCGGCCGGGATCAGGCACCGCGCCGGGTTCAGCGGTCGCGGTTGAAGCGCGTGGTGACCCACAGCAGCAGGAGGAGGATGAAGAGGGCCGACCCGCCGGTCACGAACGGGCTGAGGCTCGCGTGGTGCTCGCTCTCGCCCTCGGCGAGGGTGGCCAACTGGGCAGCGGTGCTGTGGAAGCTCATCTTCGGCAGAACCTATCCGGTGTGGGCGGGATAAAGATGTCGACTCATCGTAAGCGGGTTGCCCCGCGGCGATCACGCCGACTCCGTCGTCACTTGCGCCTGTAGCCCCGCAGCAGGAACCACGCGGTCAGGATGCAGCCGAAGAACATGACGATCAGGACGACGCGGAGCAGGTCGCCGGAGCCCTGCCGATGGGCTGCCGCGGCTGCTTCGGTGAGCCAGACGGCGGAGGTGTGCTCCATGGGATCGCTCCTTCGAGGGTGTGCCCTGCCACGGTATCTCCGCCCAAGGGCTGTCCCGTAATCCGCGGCGGATCAGCGTGCGGCGTCAGACGCGGTGCATCGCAAGGCGGAGGGTCGTCCGCATACTGGATGTATGCGGACGATCCGACAACGCGGCGAGGTGCCGTAGCTGTCGTCGCGCGCCCG